>JAEOTA010000015.1 GCA_016840085.1 Promethearchaeota archaeon | reverse complement strand
ACTTCTACTGCTCGAGCAGGGATATCCATATCAATAAACACTTTAGTTATTCCCGAAATTATTTCTTTTACTTTTTCTTCTGAAATTCCTTTCCACATATTTACATGGACAACTGGCATATTTTTTTCCTCATATAATCTGTTTTAACTTATATTAAATTAGAATATTATATAAAATTATTATTAAATTTACATTTTACATCTGAATAACAGAATAAGAATTAAAGAGGAATAGGGAGTTTATTCTTTCTGTATAGCTCTATCAATTCTCTCTCTACAGGTAAGGGACATCTAATCAAGAACAATTTAATTTATGAGGGTTTGTCATATTTATCACTAATTATTTAAAATTTCCAGATTATGATAAGCTGAATATCGAATTAGAGATTAATGATAACGATTCCATTATAAATATTAAATAGTGCACATAATCCACCTGTTCTAGATGAAGAAAGCACTCCATAAATGCTGCAATCTACCCACTGATTTTTTTTAATTGTTCAAAATTGATGATTTAAGGAGCTTAGAGAAATTTACCAATTTAAAGATTTTGTGCTTAGACGATAAAATTAATGATTATAATAATTAATTTTTTCTATTTAACAATATATCGTCTTTTATTTCGAAGTATACGCTTTTGTTATATGTATTGTAGTTAGAACCCTATCAATACCATTTTATCATAGGAATGCTTCTGGATAGATTAAAAAAAAAGAAGTTAAGTTTTTGATTTGAATCTACATAATATTTTCACTTTTTACTTTCATTTTTAGCTGCTGCGTTTTGAGCTCTTGACTTGAAGTTTTTTTAAAATCTGTGCTTTTTTAATTTTAAAATTACTAAAATCATAAATATCTGGCTATAAAGTTTTAAAATAATACTATTCTCGTTATCTATTAATGTTAATTGAATATTCGTATCATATTTTTTTTCAAATTAAAGAATTTGAAAAAAAAACTTGGAATGAATTCAACACTACATAAAGGGCACTTTATTTTCTCCTTCTTCATGTTACTTATTTAACGCATTTTAAATTCTTTTAACGCTTGCTATCCTATACTTAGCTCAATAATTCTAAACTATTAAAAAATAATTATTATAGAAAAAATAAATTAATGAGTTTCATAGCTTTATTTTATATCTTTAACTTCAAAAATTTAGTCCCTCACCTCAAAGTATTCCAAATAATCTGTTGTAATTTTCAAGTAAAAATGAAAAAAAATAGTTAAAATTGATTATAGAACTTCAATTAAATAGACAAGTTCTTCTAAGGGATTATAAATAATTATTAAATAGCACAAAAATAATCTATTTATTGACTCTAAAACTATTAACAAAATTACGTAAAAAAAAGACAAATAATGAGATTATTAATTCTTAGTCATTTTAATATTTTTAAGGGGCCTATTATCGTTTTGAAAGTTCCAGAAGACTATGTGTCTAATAACTATAAAAATATTCCTAAGTATCTAAATTTAGAAAAAAAAGCTTTTTTTATTTATGATTATGAAACTTTTAAAACAGCTAATTTAATATTCACAACACCAAGTAAAATGGAGAGAACGGAATATGAAGAGCTTATGATTTCTGTTGTAATTATCAATGAATATTTATCTCCAAAAATTTTCCAATCGACTTTAAAAAAAATTAAAGATGAACTTAAAAATATCAAGGATTTGTATAAAAATCTTTATAGTTCTTCGGAGGAGAGTGCTACTAAACTTCTTGAAATAAAAGAAATTTTACTTAAATATTACCAAGAAATAAACCAAATAGAGGGGATACAATTAAATATTGATTTAAATTACAATTTACCTTGGGGTACTCATATTTGTTATTTTTACCAAAAAAAAGAAGATCTCATGGATATATTAATCCCCTATATCAAAAGGGGGTTAGAAAATAATGAGTTTTGTGTCTGGGTTACTTCAGAAGATCTTAATGAGAAAGAAGCTAAAAGCAAATTAAAAACTAAAATTAAAAATTTTAATGAATTCTTGAAAAAAGGGCAAATAGAAATCTTTCCCTATACAGAATGGTATCTTAAAGATGGAGAATTCAACTTCCAGAGAGTTCTCGATGGATGGGTTCAAAAATATAATTATGCGATATCTCAAGGTTTTAATGGTATCAGAATAACAGGCAATACCGCATGGGTTGAAAAAAATGACTGGAGAGATTTTTCTGATTATGAAGAAGAAATAAACAACGTTGTAGGAAACTATCGGATGATAGTCTTATGTACTTATTCTGCTGAAAAATGTGGTATTAATGAGATTTTAGGAGTCATCAAAACCCATCAAGTCGCCACAATTAGAAGAGAAGGAAAATGGGAAATTCTCCAAAGAATTAATGATTCAATTTTAAAATGATTTATATTAAACTATTTAGTTATCACCCAAAGCTAACTTTCATATTTATTTACTGATAAATTGATGTAAGTGTTATGGTTTTTTTTTTATAAGGAATTAAATATTAATCTGAAACTTTTCAAATGACCTTATTTAATCAACTTGATAAACACCAATTAAAAGAACTTCTTATTAAATGTTGGATGACTCATGACGGCTCATGGTTTTATAACTGTGCCCGAGAATTAGGTATTGATGTTGCTAATAAACTAAATAAAGCTGCTATTAAATCTCTTTCAGTGATTGAAACGCAAAGAATAAAGAAAGCAATGGGATTAGAAAAAGAAAAATTAATGACGTTTGAACAGTTAAAGGATTTTGTTATTAATGCTTTTAGCGTAATAAAAGGAGATTTTATGGACTTTAATTATACCTTTCCTGAAGAAAATCGTTTGCATTGGGAAATGACAAAATGCTTTGCCTTTGAAGGAATGAAAAGGATTGGAGTTAACAAGCAATATGAATGTGGTGTAATATATCGTGTCAGTTGCTGGCTGGATGCTCTGGGAATTAACCATACAATCGAGCCAAAAATCGATACGTGCTTACTAAATTCTCATGAAAACTGTTCCGGAGATATACTTTTTAATCTTTAAAGCTCAATTATAAACACCTTCCATTCTAGCATAATATTCGAAATGTACATCAAATGTACAATTGATAAAAAATAGATCCAATAGATTGTTAAATTCTATAGCTATTATGTTAAAAAGATTTAAAAGTTATTTCTCCTTAATAATTTCCCACAATTCAAGCATTCTATAAAAATATTTGTTGACTTTGAAAAAGCTCTCATGTGTCTATAATAAAAAAAATGCTTTAGTTGAATTGCAATAAGAAAAAATGAAATTAGTAACTTCCAATTTTAGATATTCTTCTTTCCATTTTTTAAATTTAGCTAATTCAACTTTAGCTACTACTACTAACACCAAGTATTCCTTTACAATGAGCACATATACTTACCTCAATAAAGGTACCCGCCGTCTTTCCAGCACCCACATATCCAGGACACTTAATATACATATTATAAATGCCATCTGTATAGGGCTGCCTTTTATGAGTATAATCCATGCTCATTCTAGTTTGACACATAGGACAAACTATATATTCGGGATATTCTACCGTAATTTTTCATCACTCCTTTTCTCTTCTTTATTTTATAGATTGAACCTCACATTTTTATGAGATCTTCTCGATAATTGCCATTTTGCTAATATGATATATAAAGCTATAGGTTTTTCAAATAAAAAGAAAGGGTGACTTTTGCTTTTAAATCTCTTATTTCCATAAATTCAGTTTTTGTAATTTAGATTTAATTTTTCTAGACAGCCATTCTGGAATAAGGTTGGAATCTTTAAACCATTTTGATAAATTTTTTTGAAATTTTGGATTTTCAAAGATCGTATTCAATTCTTCTTGATTTAAATATTTCAAATAATGTTGATTTATCAGATACAAAACCACTGAAGGATAACCACTCTCAAGTCTCTCTGCAATTTCTTCTTTTAATACTTTTTTTGCCAAAGGATCTCCGACTTTCATAAGAGCTTCCAACAATGGAAATGCTAAATTTCTGTGTAATAAACGGGTGTCGTACTTATTCTCATACCACGCTTGAATATTTGAGCAATGCCCCCAAAATTCAGTTTCAGGAGCTACCTCATAGCCTTGAAATCTGATTCCATGCATTGAATCACCAAGCTTTTCTACTGCTTCATCTATAGATTCAATCTCATCATACTCTTTAAATTTATTATTGTCAATATTTAATAATAAATACTTGCAATGATTGAATAATCTCCCTCCAACATAAATATTAGTCCTATTATTTTCTAATTTAAGAACTATATACTCATTCACTCTAAATTCTGGCCATTTTTCTATTCGTGGTTTTCTTTTTAATACTAAAGGTTTAGATACTACTATTATATTTTGGGAAACTCCTTCATCAAGTAAGGTTTCTGCTAAGTTATTAAAAATCCTTTCAGCTTTTGGTATATCTTCTGATTTATCTATTTGAATGTCTTGATCTTCTGAGAGTTCTTCATCATCTTCTACACATTTAGTTCCGATTATTACTATTGGAATGTCTCCGGCTTCTCGTCTTATTATCTGAACATTTTCAAGGATGTGTGCTAAAGAATTAGCGTCATTAATATCGTATACTATTAAACCACCACTCGCGCCTCTACAATATGTTGGAATCAAAAATCTAAATCTTTCCTCGGCATCCATATCCCATATCTGAAATTTAATATTTTTTCCAGACATGTTTATCCTTCTAACGAGAAAATCTACTCCAATAGTAAATCTTGTATCATTATTAAAGAGATTATAACAAAAACTCCTCGCAAAATATGACTTTCCTTCTGACGCATCTCCAACAAGTACTATTTTAAAAGTATAATCATTACTCGCCATTAGATAAAAAAACCCACTCTTGAGAAATTATATCTCCTAAATTGCATACGGAATCTATATTTTATATTATAAAAAGTTGATTTATTAATCTAATTCTCTCAACCCAATATATCAAAAAACAATACACCCTTATAAATCTCTCAATTCTGCCGATTTTTCACATGACATAAAAGAATTTAAATCAATTAATTAAATTTCAGCCATTTTCTAAAGTGGAAATAAAAATACTCTTTTTTAATCACAAAAGTATTAAATAAAGGTTTAAATTCAATAAAAATAAAGCGTGCCTCCTGCGGGCTATAATTTCAAATATTATTTATGCTAAATATGAATATTTATTAAAAATTAATATTTTTGTTATAAAATTAATATATTATATTTAACCTTCCTCTGGTATTATAAATGAATATCCGGTTTATCTTTTCAAAAGTGTGTATTAAAGAAGGGCAGCAGGATTATGTCACCATTAAAATTAATGAATAATTACCTTTAAAGGCTATAAATTAAATGAAAAAAAAACATGAACTAAATAGGCAGAAAACTTTCAACTCATTATGGGGCCTAATTTTCATGCTTCACTTTTGTTTAGGTATTATGCCTGTTAATATCGATAATTTGTTATTAAACCTTCATGGAACTACAAAATTGGGAATTGGAATTTGTTCGATATCTTATTTGCTCATAAGTTCTGTTAGTCTTGTGCTTTTTGGTTATTACGAAGATGAAATCACGGAAAGGAATTTACGAAAAAAGCTCTTTATGTTTACAAATCTTATATGGGTCATAGCTTATGGTTTCATCCTTATTTCACCAAATTTTCAGTTTTATTTGCTTTTTATAATAATCAGTTCTATTGGTGTTGGAGCATTTATACCAATAGGGTATTCTATAATAGGCGATTTTTATTCACCTAAAGAACGAGGGAAGAAATATGCTTCTATAACTTCCGGTTTAATCCTAGGCACTGGTGCGGGAATCCTTGTGGGAGGCTTTTTGGGAGATTATACTGGTCCTAATGGATGGAGGTTCGCTTATGCTATAGGCTTTATTTTTGGATTATTAACAGTAATTAATTTTATTCTGAAAGGAAAAGATCCTAAACGAAGTCAGGATGAACCAGAATTTAAAGATTTTGAAGAAAAATTTATCTATGATTACAAAATTGACATAGAAAGGTTAGATCTCCTAATCCGGAAGAAATCTGTATCAGCAATTTTAATTTATACATTTTTTTCTGGATTTACGGTCTCAACTATAAACGCTTGGGGAATTTTTTACCTTACTTTGAGATTTAATGGAATTTATGAAGAATTATTTACCACAGTGCTATATCTCTTAACTGGAGTGGGTATTCTACCTGGAGTAATTTTGGGGGGAAAAATTGGAGATTTTTTATATCGTTCAGGGAAAATAAGAGGACGCATTTATTTATCTGTTCTAGGTTTAATTTCAGGAATTGTTTGTTTAATGATTTTCTATTTATTACCTATTTCTGCGACATCTCAATTAGAAATAATGATTTTTTGGCCATTTTTTCTAATAATTGGCTTTTTGGGATATTTTTTAGTTTCTTTGAGTACAGGAAATGTTTTTTCAATTTTTTCTGAAGTATGTGTTCCGGAAGCTAGAAGTACGGCTAACGCACTTCATCAAGTCATGATAAATACTGGTGGAATTTTTGGAAATCTACTTTTTGCGGGATTAATTGAACGCGATATCTCATTATTACCATTTGCTATGTTTTTACTATTTTTATTTTGGCTTGTAGGAACTTCACTATGGATAATAGCCTACATATATTATCCTAATGAATTTCAAAAAATACGAGACCTTATGACAGAAAGAAGGAGAGAATCAGAACTCTGTTGATAAACTTCCTTTAAATCTCGAATAACAAGGTTGTAATTATGAAAGTTATACTTAGCAAATTAAAACCTTCTGTAAGAGAACCGCTTATAGTCTATAGCACAGGCTTGATAATGACCATTCTTTCAGGAATTTTCTTTGGGATTATAGGATATCCTTATGTTAATACTGCTACTGAAACTTTAGACATTCTTACACCTCCATTATACATGATCCCCGTTTTTCTTCCTTATGGGATTTTAATAGGTGAATTAATTTGGATCTGGAACGAAAAAAAAGAACGAAATATTTGTATTTTATTCTTACTTGATTGTATTTTTATTTCCCTATTCTCTTTTACTCGATATATTACAAACATTCCATTTAGCGGTCATGTAATTATATTGTCTTTTTATTTAGCTCATCAGGGGATAACTAATAGGTTTCAATATCCGTTAAGATTTTTAATTGGATTCATAGTTCTTGTTATAACAGGAGTATATAAATTACTTATATGGAATGATCCTTTTACTTTTGTTCTAGGAGCAATAGTAGGAATCGCTTTATGGGTTCCAGGATTCTTATATCAGCTGAAAAGTAATAATTGATTAGATGCTGAGGGGTTAAAAATTGATTGAATTAATCATTAAAGAGGAACAATGGCTATGAGCTTTTGTTAAAAATTAAAAAAATTTTTGATTATTTGATAGAGAATTCAATAATTAACTCATTATAACATTAAAAACAAATTTATTTGAAATCCCAAAAAACAAAAAGTACATTAAGAATGTTTTGATATATTTTTATCGAAATAAATATTAAAAATTACATTTATTTTTCAAATAGAATTGAAATAAGTAAAAAGGTGAATTTTTATAGCATTATCTTTTATAGGTTGGTTAAATGGAATTACGGCATCAGGTGTTTTTATCTTTTCGGTAGTTTTCGGATTATTTGTTGCTTACAAATCAAGAAAAACACATTTAAATCTGTTATTATATCTGGCATTAACATATGTTTTCGCTGGTCTTATTTATACGGGAGATTTCTTGGACTTTTTAACAGTTCTTTTAACTCAAACCAATATTGATAACTCATCTGGAATAATAGGTCTTATAAATTGGATGTGGTTTCCTGGAGTCGTTTTATTTGCTATGTTTTTTGGTGCTGAACTTATTATGCCGAAGAAAAAGTGGTATATTTTTTCGATTTATTTAGTCTTAGGTATAATTTTCGAGGTATTTCTAATTTTAGATTTATCAGGTTCCATCACATATGATACTCCCGTAACTCCCGGTGAAGATTTAATTAATGATAATCTTGTTTTTGAATCTGTAGCTGGCATATTAGTGCTAATCTTTTTATTATCTATATTAATATTTGATGGAATAGGCTTTTTAGGAAAAAGTATTCAGTCTACTGGAGTGCTTAGAAAAAAATTCTTTCTATTATCTTTAGGAGCTTTTATATATATTATCGGTGGTATATTAGACGGTTTATTTCCTCCTGGTTTCTATTTAATATTTGTTAGAGCTGCGATGGCTGTTAGCGCTTTGCTATTCTACTTAGGAGTAAAACAATAAATTATATATCTTTCTTTTTTTTCAACACACCTTAGAGCGATTTTGGAAACTGAATTCAACAAATATAATAAAAAATACGATGAAAGAGATAAGGATTTCTTATATCAAGAGTTAATAGATCTTGAAGGGAGTAGATCCTCTTTGGAAAGAAGGTTGAAAGAATTAAGTAAATGATTTCAGAACGGCTTGATTTCAGATTCCGAGTATAATACTCAGGAAAAAGAGATTAAAAATGAATTGACAAGAGTTTCTTCAAATATTATTTACTTTTTTGTACAATACATTTAATTGTCCCCTCCCCTAATTTTAAAATTTAGTTGCTGATATTGAAAAGTGAGGAGAAGATGAGAAGGATCAGTAGGTGGTGGTAGTATGATAAACTGATCTAAATATTATCTCATCCTTTCCACAGTTCTTTTATAAATTCTGTTCCACAATTCGGGCAACTTTTTGTTTGAAATCCATATATTATGAGATAATCCATTATTTTCTTACATCTCCAAAATTCAATTCCTTAAATCAATAATTCTACGAGTTAGTTCACGAAATGCTTCTTCAACAATATCCTCATTAGTAAGAGACATTTCAATATAGATACCTCCCTCATTTCTGGCAAATTCATTAGCTTTCTCTCGGATAATTTGCGTGTCTGTCAGTCCAACTAACTGAATATTGTTTCCAATTAAAATAAAAGGGATAGGACCAGCTAATTTTCTAATTTCAGTAAGTAACTTTCTTGTCTCAATATATGTTTGTTCTCGTGTTAAATCAAAAATTAATATAACTCCAGCTGCTCCTTTATAAAATATATTGCGAATAAAATCAAAACGTTGCTGTCCTCCTAGATCCCATATGCTTAGAGTCGCAGTTTCACCCTGTCTAAATTCTACATCCTTTGTGAGAATATCGACGCCAACAGTTAGCTTGTAGCTTGTTTGAAACCTATTTTTAATGAAAATTTGAACCAAGCTGGATTTGTCTACTGCTGTAGCACCTGTCAATAAGACTTTTAATTTAAAACTTGACATATAGTTTCACTTCCAATGTTTTTTTATTAATTAATTCTGGAGTAATAATTAATCATATTTTGTAAACTCTGTTCCACAATTCGGACAACTTTTTATTTGGAATCCGCACAGAGGACAAATATAATTCTCTAACACTTTAGATTCTGCTCTTTCTTCCTTAACACCATCAGAAGTATCTTTTTCTAATATCCCACCATGTATTTTAGGCTTTCTTAATTCTGAATCTGGAATTTTTTCTAATTCTTTTTCCTTTGCTTTTTTAATTGACATTATTAATCTTCTCTCCTTTTTCTTCTTTATTTTATAGATTGGACCCCACATTTTTATGACATCTTTTCGATAATAATAATTATGCCTGTTTTATTACTGTTATTTAGACTTTAAGCTTTGCACATGCACCATAAATTGCATCCCCATTATTTAATGAGCTATTAGATGGGGATAGATTTAAATAATAAATAATTTATTTGCTTTAATTAAAAGATTATTTAAAGCGACCATTATTAAAAATGCTTGAAAGAAAAATATTTTATTCCAATAATCTAAAAGGCGTTAGAAGAAATGAGTAAAGAATTACGATTTGGTATAATGACCATTCAACGGTTGTCATGGGAGAAAGAAGTTCAACGTTGGAAAGATATTGAAGCTTTAGGATTTGATAGTATTTGGTTAGCTGATCACTTTTTAGACCCTTATGATCCAACTGATAATTGGTTCGAAGCATGGACATTACTCTCAGCATTAGCAACTGTTACTGAAAGGATTAGGATTGGAACATTAGTGACATCAATACCATTACGCCATCCAGCAATCTTAGCTCGACAAGCTTTAACTGTAGATCATATCTCAAATGGAAGACTTGAATTGGGACTCGGTTCAGGAGTATCAGGTGAAACAGATCCTGTTTATGATATGATTGGAATTGATGATTGGACACCACATGAACGTGTAGAACGCTTCAAAGAACAAGTAGAAATTATCGATAAATGCTTGCGAAATAGAGAAATAAGCTATGAAGGAAAATATTATTCAATTAAAAATGCCTATATGCATCCATCACCGATCCAAAAACCACGACCCCCTCTAACAATAGCAGCAATGGGTAAAAGAATGTTGAAAATCGCAGCTCAATATGCCGATACATGGAACTCATTAGGAGGAGATTGGAATACACCTGCAGAAAAGATGCTTAAAAAAACCCATGAAAGAAATGAGTTTCTGAATCAATACTGCAATGAAATAGGACGCAATCCTCAAGCAATAAATCGTTCTTTCCTGTTTTATGGTGAATGTTTCAACTCAATTTTTGAATCAGAAGAAAATTTTCGAGGTATTGTTGGACAGTTTAAAGATATTGGAATTAATGAATTCATCTTTTACTACCCCCGTGAACCAAATCAATTATCAAAATTTAAGCAAATAGCTAAGGAATTAATTCCAAAAATCAAGAAGGATTGATAAATTTAGCAATCCAACAAATCAATAAGAAATGGAAGATCAATTACCCGCATCTGGCGAAGCTGTGCCACATGGTCTATTGATTCAATGAGATCTATGAAAATGTGGTGTTTTTTCATGTCGGCAGGAGCAAACCTTTCAAACAGCGATGCGATGAGTCGTGTAATGAGCGATTAGACGCGGAAGGAATTAAAAAATAAAATGTATAAATAATTTAAATATAACTTTCTTAAAAAAATCCAATATATTGGGAAATAAACAAATACTTTATTTACAAAGGCATGAAAATGATTGGAGTTAACAATTAACAGGAAATTTGGTGTAATTTTTCGCGTTAGTTACTGGTTCGATGACTTGGGAATTAACTATACAATCGATCTAGAATTCAATAGGTGCCAACTAAATTCGTGTATTTTCATATCTTGTTTTTAGCCATTCAAATAGTTTTGAATTGTCAATAATTTTCCTTGTTGCTTCTTTCTTTGCTTTATTTTTAGATTCGGCAAATCCTATTTCAAAATAAACTTGATCTTTAAGGCTTATATTTAAAAGAATCAAATCACCAGTAGGTAAAGAAGCATGCCAGCTAGAGCCTGTAACATCATCTAGTCTAGCATTCAATAGCAGTAACATAGAAAATGGATTTTTAATTGACTTACGTTTTGCCCAATCATATAGAGTTTCACTAGTTCCTGAACTTAATTGAAACTCATCATGCTTAAAATAACCTCCCCCTATAGTTGATTTTGAAAAATTAAGATCTTCATTTGATAAAGATTGTGTAGGAGATTTTGAAATCTCTTTTTTCCTTTCAGATTTAATATCTATACTATTTTTACCTGTTAACTCTAGTTTAGCTAAAAACTTTTGAGCAGCATCCTTCCTAGCATAACATTTTCTACTGAACTTTTCGCTGATTATATGAAATTCCTTATTAAAAATAACTTCTTTTATCGTACAACAAAATAATGGAGCATGATCCTTTCCACCAACTCTTTCAGCATCAGGAAAAATTAAATTTTTCCCATTTTTTTGAAAAAATTCTATTAGTTCACCAATGGGATTTAAATCAAAAAATTGGTTTTCCTCAATAATATTCATTAGTTCCTTAATAATTATTTCACTTTTTGTAAGGTCATGAATTTTATAATTCAATCCAATCAAAGCTTCAATACATTCTTTTAACTCTTTATCAGTGATTTTATGATTAGGATCAAGTGGTACCATTTGAGAAACTATCTCAAAATATTCACCTAGTTTGCAAAGTGTCCATTCATTATGAACTGACATAATTTTGCTTGTTAATATACCTGAATTTTTAATACCTTTCTCTGAAAAGTAGTAAAAAAGAGATAAATTAATGATATAATCTCCTAAAAGAGCAAAATATTTAAATTGATCACCCCCTCCACATGATTTAGGTGTTATTGCTTGTTTAAACAGAGTTTCATGATTCTCGAGCATGAAAAATCGCTTCAGATTAAACTCATCCATTTTTTTCACTCTTTTCATTTTTAGTAGAATAGAATATTATCTGAAAACAAAAAAATTTTTCCTTCAAGATGTTAAAGATAAATGAATATTCAATTTTGTAAAATTTTTGAAGAAATTATCATAAAATGGAAGTAAAATTGATAAAATCATTAATTCTTGGTATCCTAGAAACTAGGTCGATTCTTTCAAGATGGAATATTTTATCTTCTATTATAATATAAAATATCTGAAGCTTCAAAGAAAGAAGACAATATTACGATAAATAACAAACGAATCAAAGTTCCGAAAGAGATTTATATGATAAAAAT
This sequence comes from Promethearchaeota archaeon, assembly GCA_016840085.1. Lineage (GTDB taxonomy): Archaea > Asgardarchaeota > Lokiarchaeia > Sigyniarchaeales > SOKP01 > Loki-b32. The sequence goes on along the minus strand of JAEOTA010000015.1, from coordinate 31,613 downwards.
TGGTCTATAGATCATTTAAATATAAAATTTTCATCAGCTTCTACTGAAGGAAAAAAATTTTTTATTTCTTATAATAAATGGAGTTTAAGGAATCTGGTGTCTGAATGGATGCAATATTTATAGAAAATTTGATAAAAAGGTACGATGATAGAGAAATTCTAAAAGGAATAAATTTAAAGGTAAAAGAAGGAGAATTCTATATACTTATGGGACCAAATGGTTCAGGGAAAACAATATTTGTATCCATTATATCTTCCGTGATTCTGCCTACTAGCGGAAAAGTAAAAATTTTTGGAAAAGAGCCAGTTAAGGCAAAGGGTTTATTAAGCTATGTTCCTCAAGAGAATTTTTCTTCTCCTCTTTTAACGGGTAAGGAAAATCTAATGTATTTTGCAAAACTGAATGGTTTCTCAACTCATGAAGCAAAAAAAATAGTTGAGAATATATTAGAAAAAATGGGATTATCAAGTGATGCAGAAAAGAAAGTATCAAATTACTCTGGAGGAATGCGGAAAAAATTAGAAGTTGCGACTGGATTATTTCCTGGAATAAAACTATTAATTTTAGATGAACCAACAACCGGTTTAGATCCTTTTGCGAGAAGAGAGTTTTATGATTTGATAAAAGAGATAAATAATGAGGGTACCACCATTTTACTTGTTACTCATATTGGAGAGATGCGGAGCTTGCTTCAATTGTTGGACTTATAGATGAAGGAGTAATTATTGTAGAAGATGAACCTGAAAAGTTAAAAAAAATAAGTGGTTTAAAAAATGTCGTAAATATTGAGACTATTGTAAAAAACAAGAAAATTGCTAAGACTCTTGGGAAATTTAGCGAAGATGAAAAATTATTAGAAATTAACGATGGGTATAGGATATATTGTGAAAATCCAGAAGAAATAATACCAAATATAATAAGATCTCTTGATAAAATCGGGTACAAATCAACTAAAATTGAAATGACAAGAGCTTCACTTGAGGATGTATTTTTTAAATTAACAAAAAAATCTCTTAGGAGGTAATAAAATGAGTCAAATTATGGCTATAATAAATAAAAGTCTCAAGGAATTTTTAAGAGATAAAGTTGTATTATTCTTTACTTTTGCTCTGCCCATATTTTTCTTAACTGTGATGCCTTTAATGTGGGGAAATGTCACTAATGGAATGATTGCAAAATTTAAAGGAAGTTTAACCATAGGCATGATAACTTTGTTGATCATGACTACTGGGCAAGCGGATTTACCAGGTTCTATAGCTTCAGACAGGGAGAGAGGGTTGTACTTAAAAATAGCCTCGATGCCAATTAAACCTTGGAAGGAAGTACTTGGTAGGATTTTTGGAATATGGGTTTTATCATTAATTGGCTCAATTTTACTACTTTTAATTGGAATACTTTATGGGGCAAAATTTAATTTAGGATTCATTATTGGTTTAGAATGTATGGGATTTTGTTTTCTTATAGCTTTAACATCTACAGGGATTGGTTTGATTATTGCCTCTTTAATTAAAGGCGAATCAGCAGCTACCCATGCTGGAGTTGCAATAACATTGTTAATAGGTTTTTTAGGTGGCTTCTTTATTCCTTATTTAATGCTTCCAATTTTTCTACAAACTTTTGCAAGGATCTTTCCTATATCATCTGCTACTGCTTTAATAATTTTACTACTCGAAGGAGAAGAAATTATTGGTTATAATCCTTTAAGTTTTGTTCAAATAAGTTTCACAATAGTGATATCTTTTTTGCTGTTTTTATTGGGTTTAATTCTTTATTCAAAATTCTGTTGGACCAAGAGATAAAGCCATTGTTTTTCGCAAAAGATAAGATCGTCTTTTTATTTTTTTTTTGTATTAATGAAACTTTTTGAATAAAACTTAATAAATGGATATAAAATGTTCAATCAAACTAATGAATTATTTAAATTTTATATACTTCATAATATATATTATAGATTTTAGTAAAAGTTACCACACGATGTTTTAAGATTTAAATCTCTTAAATATTTGACACTCATGAAAAACATCCTTAATGATTTACCAAAAAATTTTTTCCACTTGAAATTAAGTTATTCTAATTAAAAATAATAATTTTTAAGAAAACAAAGTAAAATCATCACAAATTGGACAATAATAAAATCCTTCTTTTGCTGCTTCGATCTCAAATCCGCAAATATGACAACAAACACTCATAATATACTCCTTTTCAGAAATAAATAATCAAATTGCTATTGGTTTATTAAGCTGAGGTTCTACTACTTTTATATCTGTTTTATCGAATATCTTTCCGAAAAATTCTGGATGCTCAGTATGGATTGGAATTAAATATCGAGGATTAACTTCACATATAAAGTTTATAAGATCGTGAGGTATTGCATGCCCAGATGCATGAACACGATAACAAGGAATTCCATAATGTTTTAATTCACTCCCAATCGTTTTAGTATTATCATAAAATTCCTCGGAGTAAGGGTCGATGCTTGAAGAAAGGAATAAACCGTTAAGATTGAAATTAAGATTATTCACCAAATCTGGATGTAAATGAGTTATATAAATGAAAAATTCTTTTTCTAAATCTTTTAAATCATGATAATCAAGAAATCGATCTCCTTTTTGATGGTTATACATTATTTGACGGATCTTTTCTTGCCATGGAAATCTTGCAGCCCCTTTTTTCAAAATATAGATATGATCATCTTCGAGAATATTAGGATCCCTCATAGTTTCATGAAGAGCCTCTTTATTCAATAGGTGATAAAAATAGGCTTCCTTTTCAGTAATAATATACTTCCATCCATACTTTTTTGCGATATGCGAGAAAGTTCTAAATCTGTCCCAATCTATTCGATCATATTTCACTAAAATAAAATCAAATGGATTGTTTTCAAATATTTTCTCTAAATGACTTTCCACCCGTTCTTCTGATTCGACTATGCCCTTGTGAATCCTTGTCCCTTCACATATCAATACCTTAACTCCATCTGAGATTAATTGTTTTTGTTCAGCATTTAATTGAATATTTGAAGAAATAATCTCGTTTGCCTTAATTTCATTGAGAAAATCCTCTGTCATACTTGATAAAGGTCCATGTCTGCGAAAATCTCCTGTATAAACCACAGGTCCTGCTGACGTGTAAATAATAAATCCATAAGAAGCAGGAACCGAATGGTCCACATGATAAGGAATGATCTTCATACCCTTAATGTCTATAATATCACCCGTGCGGAAAGTCTTCCAGTTTAGATTCGCGTAGTTGTTGTCAATCCTGAACTTAGCTGACTTGAAGAATGCTTCAATAATTTTTTTTGTTATAACACCTGTATAAATTGGAATTGTCCGATTAACAAATGATAACCCAAAATAATGATCCTTATGTGCATGCGAAATTAGAATTCCTTCTAGATTGGAGGGGTAAATTTGATCTATTGATGCTTCTTCTTCTTCAGCATTTCTGGATCGCTTTTTTAATTTGAATTTACTCCATATCTGAGTATATAAGTTATTTATAGGAAGCGATTCTTCATTTGGAATAAGTTTTAGCTTTTTTAATTCATCAATAGAAGATGGATGTTGCCCTCGCTCGTATTGTTCATAATATTTTCCTATCTTAATTCCAAAATCAATCAAAATTTTAATATCATAGCTAAAATCTTCTAATAAAACAATATTGCCGCCTACTTCATTTACTCCTCCCAATAAAGTTATATTTACTGTATCATCCATTGGAATTGCCTTATTTTTATTGATCTGTGATTTAAATCTTGATTTCTATGGATTTTTTCATTTTTAAATTCATATGCCTTTAATAATTTCATATTTATATTCTCTTATATTTGTAAAGGTCAAGGTTATTTTCGTCGAATTTTGCGTTCAATAAATTAACAGTCCCTATAAGCCATTTAAATATGGATTTGAATGATAATTAAACGCGTAACCTTGGTATCAATTTGAAAAAATAATTGCTGTTTAAATTATGACACATAGATTATCATATGTCATGGGAGATGTGTTTATCTTTGATATAGATGGCTGTATAATGCCTAATATTTTTCCCTTAATCAAGGAATCAAAAACGGATGGTGGTCATATAAGTCAAGAAATTGTAAAGAAAGCTTCTGATATCTCACTATTTCCTGAATTTATTGAATTTTATAAGCAAAATTGCGCACAATGTCAAGCTGTGTATTTCATCACGGGGAGAAAACGAAAATATTATGGGAAAATTACAGAGTCGCAATTAGAACCACTTAAAATCTATAAAGATTATATAATTAAACATTTTCCCGATAACAAACCACATATTCTTAAAGAATATTTTCACTGGAAGGCAAAAAACATTAAAGATATTATGAATCAATGGAGCCAAGATTCTGTACGATTTCACATATTTGATGATCTTATAGATCTTTTTCCAATAATTTCCAAAGAGATTTTACCTATAGTTAAAAACTTTAACTGTCAATTAATTCAAGAAAAAGATGATTGGATTCATATTATGAATATGGAATTATAATACTTATTTTTGACGAATAAAACTCACGTTTTTTAGTATTAATATAAAAAATCATCAAGATCATAGTCGTACATTTCACAGTCTAAAGTTGAATCTCCATCAATAAGTAATCGTTAAAATTAAAAAAAAAAAATCTTCTTAGATACTCATTAATTCAATCGTAGCATACAAAGCAGGATGGTCTGATTCAAATCCACCAGTATAATGGATATATGTCACGGACTCATTCAAATGAGAAGAAATAAATATGTGGTCTATTCTTTCATCCGGGATTATTCGTTCACCAGGTAGTTTAGGATCAACAATAGCATTTACAGGATTAGAATTGTATACTAATTCCCAAGAATCGTATAATTCAGCAACTGTTATGTTATATTGTTCTGTATTAGGTTCAAAGTTAAAATCTCCCATTAAAATAACATTCTCTTTTCCAGTGGTTACAGATAAAATATTCTCTTGTTGGACAATCTGAGTCCTATCACCTAAAGTTGTATTTCTATAATTACCAAGGTGAGTTATGAAAATATTGAATATTTCCCCCCCTACAGTAATCTGTGCCCAAATTGTTGCGGCTTGTTCTTCTACGCATTCCATGTAAAATGTACGGGCTTTCATAATAGGATATTTTGATAAGAAGGCTATTCCATAAGTGCCAGTCACGGTTTTAGGCCCATAATATGAATAATATCCCAATGTTGAACTAATGTACCGCACAAAATCATTATTTCCATTAGAAATCCGAGCTAAATCTGATTCCTGCAAACCAATAATATCGGGATTTAACTTCTCAATTACCGTACGCTGTCCCTCAAAATTCATATTTCCAATCTCATCAGCACCTTGATGGACGTTGTATGTTAAAATTGAAAGCGTATTACTATTAGCAGGAGGTTGTATATATGGTGATTCAAGGATTATACACCCCACAATTGTTCCTATGGAAATTATTATAATTGCACTAATAGTTTTAAATATTTTCATCATGTTATCCCTAAATCTCTTAGAAAAAGTCATAGATTCTCTTTTAACTAATAAAAGAGGACACACACAAAATACACCAATAATTAGGAAAACAACCCAAATCAAATCCTCAAATAGTGGTCCAATTACTGGAATATAAGGCCATGTAGTAGTAAAAATTGCTGATAGTATCATAAGAATGAAAAAGAATCCCGATGCAAAAAAGCCTACTCCCAGTTTACGTGTTGAAGGTTTGCTTTTCAATAATTCTCTTAGTAAAATTACAAAATCAATAAATGTAATTGGAGAAAGGAAAAGCATCAAATAAAGAATTATGTGATAAAAAACTGTTGTTTCTGGTGCAAAATACGGATATTTGGTTATAAATGCAAATGGAATTTGATTGATTCCAATAGTAAGCACAATCATTAGTACAAATAATATATTCCATAGTAAAATACCCTTAGGAGGTATTTTATTGATTAAATTTGGTTTTACAGCAGCAATGATAATAAAACTTGTTATTATTAATATTAAAATTGTTGTGATTGCTATGTAATTCCCTTCTGCCCACCTTTCAATAACAGCTGGACTACTAAACGCAAAATAACATAGAATAAACACGCTGAATATGCCCAAACATAAAGCCAACACTTTCCATTTACTGCCTATCTTTCCAATATCACTCGTTTTTTCTGTATTGGCTTCAATTTGGGGAGGATTTAACAAGTTTATCGTCAATATTGCAGCAATAATAGCAAGAATCCATCCAATCCACTGAAACCAAAAAGTTAAAGATAAATCAACCGAAGAACCAAGTGTTCTAAATAAAATTGACAATGCTAATCCAAAACCAAAACTAATACCTAATGATAATCCGCTTCTTTCATTATTTTCGTGCGATTTTTTTTGAAGATATACAACTAAAAAGATCAGGAAACATCCTATACCAATTCCGGTAATTATCATCTTAATTTGAGTGTCAAAAAACGGTTGTAAGACTCTGCATATTATCATAATTTCACCAAATACTATCATCGATTTTTTAGAAAGCCCCTTTTTAAAGACCAATAATACAATTGGAGTCAACAAGAATAAAATTGCGGCTACATTTTCATTTAGTCCCTCAACAATATAGTTTAAAAGATAAATAGATTCGATAAATTGCGTTAACTGTTCGAAAAAGAAGAAAAACACTATGCTAAAAAGTACTATTTCAGAATAATATCTGCTTAAATATTTTTTATAGATTTCCATAATGAATAATTTACTACCATTATATTTAAACATTTAATGCTCACATAACTAAAAAAGCAATATAATAAATATAGAGGTTCTGATGTTTCAGATATATCTATTTGAATAAATAACAAAAACAATCTATGGATTTTTTCCTAAGTATTCTTTATTCTAAGTAGTTTCAATCATTCCCCCGCAATAACTACATCCTATTAATGTTTCGAATTGCAAATCTGAACATCCCGTTTAATCGTATATTTATTGGAAAATTCATTATTTTTCGAATAAAATATAAAAAAAGAAAATGTTTTATGTCCTTTCGTTAAAAACAATTATTCCTTCTGATTTTTTGATGAATGCCAAAGGTATTAAAGCTAACAAGGATAATATCGCTCCAACAATGATAAGTGGAGGAGTTGGAATATATCCAGGTTCTCCATCAATAACAATAGGAATACCAAATTGTTCAATAATCATTGATCCAATGAAAGGACCTATTACCATCGGAATGAGAACCATGAAAATTAAACGAACTCCTTGAAACTTTCCAATACTTTCTTTTGGATATTCATCTTGCATCCATCCGCCCCGTACGACGCCTGATAACGTTGAAAAAGTTAAATTCAGCATATAGAAGATAGTAACAAATAATATATCAGTGATAAAAGAAAGTATGAAGGAAAAAACGGTTCCCAGTATAATATATAATATTAAAAGCGACTTTCGATTAACCTTTTTTATAACAAACCCTATTATAAGAACTAATATAGTTGAAATCCCTATTATGAGCAAACCAATTATACCTATCATCGATTTAGAAAATTTTAGATAATGTTCCATATAAATAAAAATATATGGAAAAAACACCATACTTGCAATCCCGCTTATAGCCATGTTAAGAAACAAAAGATATAAAAGTTTATTTTCTCTAATATCTTGAATTGAGATTAATTCTTTTAAATCTTTCCATACTTTTTTTGACGGCTCACGCTCTTCCATGGGGATGGCAGATTCTTTGATCATTAATCCAGCAATCAAACCACTGATTGAAACTGTGCCCCCTAGTATATAAAAGAATATAAAATATCCAAATGTATCTATAATAATTCCTGCTACACCCAATGCAATAAGATTTGCTATTAATACGGTAGCGGAATTGATGCTGTTAATCCTATTTCTATTGCTCGAATTTCCAATATCTGTAATCCATGCACTATAAGCAGCATCATTAGCTGTGGAACCAAAAAAAGTCATAATTGCATCTACTATAATAACCATTACTACTGCAATACCTACAATTGGAATAAAAGAGACCATAGGAAAGATGGCGGTCATAATCCCCCATAAAATATATCCCATAAGAATATAAGGTTTTCTCCTACCCCATTTGCTATATGTTCTATCACTTAGAGATCCCATGATTAAAGTAGTAATTGTTGCGATAATTGCACTGACAGCCACCATCCATGCTATTGGTCTAGGATCCGGTGTTAATTCATCAAAAACAAATGTATTAAACCAACTATTTTCAACCGCCCAAGCGATCTGCCCTGCGATGCCCAAAAGTATCATTATTGCTACATTTCTTCGACCAATCTTTGTTATCTCGTACATCTTCTTATTAGTTATCATGTTATTTGGTTTCTTTTGACTTTCCAGACTATTAAAATGAGTTAAGCTACACTCATCTTATTGCAAATACTATTATCAACAATGTTTTGTTGTAATATTTGTGGCATTAGTCCGAATGCCTCTATCCCATCAACCGAAATGGCTTTTGGGAATCCTTTTTTCATGATATTATATGCTCCATTTACATCAGCATTGATTATCTTTCCTGTTGCGGTCTTAAAAAACCCTCTGGAAATTCGTTTACCTTTATAATGACAATGTTTTTTTATAGATTCATTATCCAAGAAAGAACATTTGGAGGTGTAGGATTCATCAATTCTTTTGACTTTAATTCCGACTAATTGTGCTTTGTATTCAGTTTGTTCTAATAATTTCAAGAATGGAATTTGAACAAATTTTTGATTATTCTTTTTTCCAATATTACTCTTCTGTTTCCAATTGAAATTATAGCCAATTACAATCGTTCCAATATTATGTTTGATACAATACCCAATGATATTCCTGGAGATACGATGAAATAAGGTAGTCAGTTTATTGTTTCGAATTAAATGTAGTCTTTTCATTCGCTTAGTATCAGTAAAATTACCTTTCTTATTCTCAATGCTTCTGTAATATGCTAATTGCTTATTATAATACTGATTTATGGATTTTATCATCCCACCTTTAATAATAAATGGTGTACATCCATTATTATTTACAGCAGTTATGAGATTACTCAATCCTAAATCAATAGCTAATATATGCCTTTTTTCTAATCCTAAATCTTTCTCTTCCTTTTCATATACAATTTCAATCTTATATTTTACTCCTAATGGAATTATTCTTACTTCTTTTAATCTCTCTTTTAATCTGGTTTTAATTGGGTTGAGATTAACCTTTTTAGGAAAATGTAAATATCCTTCCTTTATTTTACATTGCTGATTAGTAAAAATCACAATAGATTCTCCGTTTTTCTTTTTGTATCCAGGTATTCTTGGTTTTCTCTTAAATTTCTTATAATCCTTTTGATATTCTCTTAATGCTTTAAAATATGCTTTCCAGTTTCCAGTTATACGCTTAAGTATTTGCTGAGATGTTTGAGCAGGTAAATTTTTATACACGTTTTTGTACTTCAAAATGAAATCTAAATCATAATAGGTTAAAATATTATTGAGATTAAAAAAATCCTGTCGTATATACCAATTGCCTAAATTATAGAGATTTTTAGCTAAATGACAAATCTTAGATAAGTCCTCTGAAGACTTCACTTGAATAATTTCAGTTAATCTCATTATTAGTACCATTTGATATTAGCTGTTACTGGTTTTACTAGTTTTTCTAATAATAATCACAAAATTGTATTATTTTATAGTAAAAGTTCGTTAGAAATACTTATAAATATAGTGAGTTTGGAAAAAAAGTGAATGTCGAAATAATAGATATTATTTTAAAAGTAATTAGGTTAGCAATTTTACAAAATCTATGAACATTATAATAGTCTATAGAAAAGAAAAAACCAATGTTATGCTATTTAAGATTGTATTAGTCCTTTTTCAATTTGTCATGTGACCTGAAATTCTCTAATAAAACAATTTATCTAATTCTTCTTTTAATCTTGAAGGATCAAATTTTGGCGTTCGATTAATCGTTAATAGCCCATTTATTTCTTGAAACTGATCATATAACTCTGTATAACAAAAACCATGTATCCAATCCTTTCTTTCATCGAATAATTTTAGTAAATCAACCACTTTTTGAAATAATTCTTCTGAGGAATTCGCAATTTGATAACCCCACGCTTTCTTTTCCCCACTTGCATCAAAATCAAGACCAAATCCACCTATTTCAGAATATATAATCGGTTCATTTTTGTAATTAAAGGATTTAAGGTATATAGGATAAGGGGAAGAAATTTGGAACTTTTTCTCCTCTTCGAAGGAGTTAGCCAATGAATCATAGTCTTTATACAAATGAACAGTACATAAATCTGTCTTTGTATGAAACCATCCATCATCATCGATAATCAACCTTGTCGGATCAAGAGATTTCATTAAATGATATAGTGAAACAGTGTAATTAGCTTTTTTCTTACCTCTATGAGCCCCTGGAACCCCCCAACCCTCATTTACTACAGTCCATACAATAATCGAAGGATGGTTGTAATCACGTTCTATTTCAGCAGCAAATTCATTGATTAATCGTAATTGAGCTTTAGGAGAAAATTGGTATGCATTTCCTATTTCCCCCCACACTAAAACTCCCATTTTATCGCACCAATAGAGGAATCTTGGATCAAATGCTTTTTGATGAGTTCTCAATCCGTTAAAACCGAAATCTTTAATATATCGAATGTCCTGTCTTATAGCATCATCCGAAGGAGCAGTATATAGTCCATCTGGCCAATATCCTTGAAGTAGGAATAATTTCTGATATATAGGACTATTATTTAAAAGTACACGTTTATTGGTATCCGTTGATTCTTCGGAAAGAGAAATTTCTCTCATTCCAAAATAGGAAATAACTTGATCATATGTTTCCATTGAATTAGAATTATATAACCTAAAGGAAATATCATATAAATGAGGATTATCTACATCCCAGAGATATAATGAATCTTTCGGAATTGCGATTTTAAATGTAAATGGAGAGGGATTTTGAAGTTGGGTTCTAGCTCCTTTAATCCTTAAGATTTTTTTATCTCTTTTTTTGCGGATATCCCCTAAAAAATTAAGACTAATTTCCTCTTTAGCAACTTCTTTACCTCCAAACGAAATCAATGCAGACAGATTCAATTCAGGGAATCCTTTTCCAAAAATATCACATTCTATTACTATTTCAGATTTATCTATATTTGATGTGATTTTTACCCATTTTAAATAGCATTTTGATGAAACATATTCTATCCAAACCATTTGCCAGATACCTGTAACTCTGGGATAAAATATTGCAATAGGTTCCTTAAACCAATATTGTTTTCCTCGGGGTATCTCAAGATCGGTGCTCGGATCCTCAACTCTTACAACCAACACATTTTCTTCTTCTATGAAATCAGTTATATCTATACTAAATCCTATATAACCTCCTTCGTGAGTTTCGACAAATTCTCCATTTAAGTACACCTTACAGGAATAATCCACGGCTCCAAAATGTAACAAGGTCCTATTTTTAGTAAATTCTGATGTAACCTGAAATTCTTTTCTATACCACACTATATCATGGAAATCTTGAACTCCGATCCCACTTAATTCACTTTGAAAACAAAAAGGAACTATAATTCTTTTGTTAAATTTGTCTTTTTGCTCCTTTCTATACCAACGTTCTTTTAGTCCACGGTTCTCATCGTCAAATGCGAAATCCCATTGCCCATTAAGATTTATCCAATTGTCCTTCCTTTGAAATTGTGGTCTTGGATACTCTGATCTTGGAATAGTATCAAATTTTTTTTGATTCATAAAAAATGGAGGGATAAAATATTTAAATATTTGATGGCGTCAAAACCATCGGATGGAATAAAATTTATGTTGAAGACAATGGACATGGTGTATTTCTCGATTTTATTTAAACTATAAATTATTATAAGAATTTTTTAAATCAGTGTATCAAAGAATAGCTTAAATATTTTCGTTATTATTAGTTTTTTATCTTATAACTATTAGATTGAGTAAATATGAAAGAAAAAAATAAAGAAGCAAATAAATGGTACGAGAAGGGATTAGATTTAATTAAGAAGGGCAAATTTGAAGTAGATATTGAATGCTTTAATAAAGTGTTCATACTGCATCTCCAAAGATGAGGAAGCTAAATCATCAGATTGTTATTGTGAATCCCATTTGTTTTATTTTGAAGATTTTAAGGAATTAAAACTATTATTCCAATAATTAAAGCAATTATTATTATTATTTCTACAATGACAGCTTTCTTTTCATAGATCCAATCAGGAAGCCAAAAAAGCGTTTTTTCTCTAATTATATCTACCATTCTATGGAAAAAGTTGTTATGATGGTAATCTATTTTTCCATCTTTATTTCTTCTCTTTTGAATTCGTCTTACTATTGTCCAATCCCAAAGATCAGGTAAATTGGAAAATAACATACCTAAATAATAGGGTAAAAAAAGAATTATAGCAATATAACCAGAAACGCGTACACTAATATTCCAAGAAATCCAGAATTTATCATCCCAATGCGGTTCAGGAGTATGATATGTTATTTTTGAAAATGCATCAACAATAAAGTGGGACAAAAAGGCAATGATTATAGTAAGTATAAAGTTAAAGGGAAATGTAAAGAATATAAAAAATGAAATTTGAATGAGCACACCCATTAAAACATGTGTAATTAAATTCATTATCTATTTAGTTAAAATATATATAAAACTTTATAAAAATGATATTTAAAAAAATCTTTAACTTTAGAAATAATTTTTTATTACCTTTGTAATGCGATTTTTGCCTATTGCATAAATTATTCTGATTATTCAATAAATTTTTGTTGCTATTATACCCGTCTTTAAATTTAGAATTATTAAGCCACTGAAATATTGTGTTCCAATCTCTCAGCAATATTGGAACCTTATCAAAAGGCTTATATTCTTTAGGATAGATAAGCATTTTCTTTGAAAATAGTGGAAACTATTTCGAAAATTCCGATGACCCTTAAAAATCCTAAAAATTTTATATTAAAAATAATATTTATCGTGGATAATTTGTTTCTAATTATCTATTTGAGAGTTCTAAATCAAGTTTTTTTGACATAACTTGGTTTCCAATTTGGGTATAAAATTCTTTTGAACTTCTCTTCCACTTAATTGCTTCTTCAATGAGGTTCATTTTCAGATATATATCTCCAATCAAATTGCTGCATTTAGCTTTCTTAACTCCATTTTCTAGTTTGTTGAAAACATTGAAAGCTTTTATAGCATTATCAAGTGCCTTGTCATACTTATTATCTTTCAAGTATAACGCAGCGAGTGCGCATTTACAATATGCTATTCCTGAACTATCTTTTAACATGGTATAAATATTATAACTTTTATTAATTGAGTTCATTGCATCTTGGTAGAGTCCATTACCAGTTAGAATTCTACCTAAAACTACAAGAGTTTCAGCTTCATTTGGATTATCCTTTAATTCTTGAAAGAGTTCATAAGACGCTTTAACATTTTTAATAGCGGCTTGATAATTTCCATTTTCTAAATCTAATTCTCCCTTGATCAGAAAAATGTTTGCTTTCAAATAGATATTATCTAAACTTTCAACAATTTTTAATCCACTTTCAATTACTTCTAAACATTTTCGGTATTCTGATTGATTAAGATAGATATTAGCCAAATTGATGGAGAAAGCTACCTTATAATTATTCAAATCAAGCTTACTAGCAATATTATACCCATCATTGATCAAATTAATCGCTATATCATTATTTCCAAGAATTGAATGATTAAATGAAAGAGAAAGTAGAATCTGAACTTTCAAATAGTCGTCACTCAACTTTTCAGAAAGCTCAAAGCTTTGGTTATAAAATTTAATAGCTTCATTGTATACATGCCCTTCATTATATATATCTCCAATCCTAATGAGCGATAGAGCTTGATTCTTAAATTGATTTTTGAATTCAAACAAGTTTGCCGCTTCGAAAAAATTTTGTAGTGCTATATCGTTATTTTTCAGCTGAGAATTATAAATATTTGCAAGGTCAAATAGATGGAGTGCTCTTTCAAAGTACATATAAGATAATCCATATATATAAATTAAGTGTTTAAGAACATCAATCGCTTTAATAAAATCTTTCTGATCCTTGAAATAGGCGATACAGTTTTTATAGTAGTTTGGAATGAAATTCTCGTCCTTTATGCTATCAAGTTTATTAAAAATAAATTCTTTTGTGGAGGTTAACTCAGGAGGATCCTTTAGTTGTAAAATTGAAGCCCTTAATTGATTTAACTTTAATATGGATTCTGGTAATTTTCCTTGGATCCAATAATAATCCGCTAATCTACATTCTATAAGTATTTTATTTTTAATTTGATTCCGAAACTCAAAAATAAAAGCTGCTACTGATAAATCATGAATCATTGTATAGGAATCTTCGGAATTATAATCATCTAGATTCTTGCTAATGAATTGTATAGCATACTTTTCTGGATCAATAAGTTGCTTCTCCATTCGTTCTAAATTCTCTCTTAAATATTCTACATTTTCTTTATTTCCCAGTTGATTCCATAACTCTATCGCTTGCAAATACTTTTGTTTACCTTCATCTTTCTTGCCAATATAATAATAGAAAGGAGCTAAATTAGAAATTATTGAACATTTAACTAAATCTTTTTCTGGATCTTCTTCTTCTGTCGATTCAATTAAACTTAATGCTTCATTTAACAAACTATATTGCTCTTTAAGCTTGTATAAATTACCACATACTAATCCTGCTTTTAATAACGCATCTGCTTTAAAAACATGCGAAGCTTTATCATGAGAGAATTTAAAACCTTCTATAAAGCGTTCATATGCAATTAAATCATCGTTTTGTTCCTTATAAATTGCTGCAGTGAGACATGAAAGATAATAGATTTCTTCCTCATTCCCAACTTCTTCATATAAACGCAGAGATTGCTCAAAATCATTAAGAGCACTATCTATTTCTTCTTTAGCTAATTTAATTAGACCTATTCCTTTCAAGCTCTTTGCCTTACTTTCTAACTTTTCAATGCCTAACAATATTGAAGAAAAGTATGCTTGTTCGAACCTATTTAGCGCATAATCATATTCTTCCAAATTGTAAGCATAGTTTGCAATTTCGTTCAATAGATCAATTTTTTGTTGTATTCTATTCGTTTGTTCAGCAATCTTTATTGCCTCTTCAAATTTTTGAAATAAAATCCTTTTCTCCTCCGATAGATGGGGAGAAAGAAATATTATTTGACTTTGTTGTTCTAATTCAAAGATTCGAGAAGCTGCTTCAGTTATATCTTTTCCAAAGCTGGATTCTAAATCTTGAGCTGTGTTTTCTACACCCTTCTCTTGTGTGATTTCTTTAGGATAACTGTATTTCTTCATTTCTTCTTCTACTTCTTTCCAAAGAATCATCATTTCTTCTGATGATTGTATTAACTCAGGAATTTCTTCCATAATTACCTTATTAAACCCTTTTTGATTGAAAGTTTGCACCTTTTCTAATGCTAAGTTAAATTTCAATGTAGCAATTATGGATTTTGCATCATTCATAGCATCTATTTCCCCTAATCTCCTCCATATTTCGAAAATTTCTTCAAATTTGGGTAAAGCTTCTTTAATTCTACCTTCATTAAACAATTTATTACCCTCTTCTAAAAGGAGAGTCGCATTTTTAGAAAGTTGACGCGATTGCATACTAGCAATCCATATGGGTTTTTTCTCCATAATATCAGTTTTTATGTTGAAAAGAAATTGAAAAGGAAAGGAATTGATGTTGATTGGTTTCAATATCAAGCCATAACTGGCAAATATGGAGAGATAAGATTCTACTTCTGATAATTTTCCCATTCTAGTTAACAATTCTAATCCTCTTTCTAAATATTCTCTTGCTTTAGCTTTATTATTTTGAAGTAAGTGAAGAATACCGATATCTAACATAATTTGAGCTTTTTTGGAAACTAAATCCCATTGATATATTTTTTCTAGCTCCCCTTCTAAAAACTGTAGTTTCTCTCTCTCATCAGTAATATGCATTGATATTGGAGTTAAATGATCCCTTAAACCATTTAAATCCGGAGTGATTTTAGAGGATATTTGTTGAATATTGATTTCAATCTGTTTATTGATAGTTAAAATGGTTTGTGAAACATTTTGGAATCCTTTTAACAGAACTAACGCAGTTTTATAAGAATTAAATGCTAAATCAAGATCATTTTTCAAATAAAAGATAAATCCCTTGGCGTTATGTATTAAAGCTTCATAAATCTTATTGTTACTCGCTTTACATAACTTTAACGCCCTTTCATGTGTTTCTAATGCGCGATCAAGATCATTTTGTTTGTAATAAGCCCACCCCATGGCGAGGAGACATTCGATCTCATTTGTGGGTCCCACAATCTCATTTTTCCTCTCTAAAGAACGTGTGTAATGCTCTAAAGCTGTATTATATTGACCCTGATTATAATAAAAGTTTCCAAGCAAATAATGAACAAATAATTCTGATTTTAAATCTCCAAGCTGTTTTTTAATTGAAAGGGCTTCTTCTAATTTTGATTGAGCAGATTTTGGATCAATATAAAGATCACAAACTAAACCAATATTCATTGCAATTTCAGATTTAAATTTTAAATTTCCCAGGCTCATAGTGAACATATAAGCTTCCATTAACAAGTTAAGAGAAGATTCTAATTCATGGGAGATCAATGATGCCCCCGAAAGATTGTCTAAAGCCGTAATTCGCCCTAAATGCTCTCTATTTTCTTCATAAACTGCTAGGGCTTCTTGGAACATAGTTTTAGCGTCTAATCTAGTGCCCAATTCAAACATGTCTCGTAATTCAATTTGAGCAGCACTAACATTAGTTAAAAAGTCCGCTTTTCTAATACTATCAGAAACTTTTTCCGCAATTTCTAATCCTCTTTGGAAGAATGATATTGATTCAGCGTAATTCTGTGATTTAAATGCAATTACTCCCAGTTGATTTAACAAATGCATCTGAGACGTAAAATCCTCATTATGCTCTGCTAATTGAAGTCCTTTTAAAGCACATCTTTGAAATGATATATCTTGATTTAAATCCAGATAAATACTACAAGCAAGCAAATATTTATCGAGTTCTTGGACATCTATCTCTTTAAACTCTTCGCTTATATAATGATGAAAATCAGGTCTGTCTTCTTCTCGTGGGAGTTCGCCGCCTAAATAAGGAAAATGAGGCATTAATAATTTCCAAAGCACATTTCTTACAAATTTACCCGTATTTGCTTTGATTTGAAATACCTCAATGCCTAAATGCAGGGCTATCTCCCCCATTACGGACTCTGATCTAGAAAATTTATGAAAATCTTTTTCACTATCACCCTGGCAAACTCTTAATACTTCAATATCTTCCGAATTTACATGCTCGATCCAAATTAGTTTCTTAATATATGGTAAAGTTTTTAACATTGGGCCGATATCGAAATCATCACTACCAGAATAGCCCATTACTACTAATGTATGATCCTTTAGGAGATTATAAACTGTCTGCTTTTTGAAGGATTCTAAAGCAAAAGTTTCTCCCATCTCGCGATCTCTACCCAAAGCTCCAAGAGTAGTAATTAATGATTCCGTTGTATCAACCTCTGTAATTATATTCTTCTTTGATCCATGTATTTTATATACAGGATACTTATTCATCTT
The DNA here is from genome assembly GCA_016840085.1 of Promethearchaeota archaeon. GTDB lineage: Archaea > Asgardarchaeota > Lokiarchaeia > Sigyniarchaeales > SOKP01 > Loki-b32. Next base: position 13,942 of record JAEOTA010000015.1, on the reverse strand, counting down.
TAAAAGATCCAACGGTCTGAAATATTGTTCATAATCATCACGGGTAATGACAGGGATGACATTATAATATTCATTATCAAGCAAAATATCTGTCAATGCTGTCTCAATCATATAATCAAAATTAGTAGTCATAACGTTATGACCTTGTATCATAGCACTCGCCAAGAATAAATGGATGAAATTTGGCTCAGTTATGAGCTCTAAATAATCTAAGAAATGAAGATTTTCATCCAGATATAGCTTAAGCTTCTCAATCATAAGTTCATATCTCAAGGTGTTCAAACTCAAAATCTCGTTGATCTCTTCCTTAGGAGCACATAATTCAAGCAATGATCTGACAATCTGGATAGCAGAAGGAATATTTGTTGGAGCATCAATTGAAATACCTGCTCCAGCGAGGAATGTGAATTTCTCTTCAAGAGAAAATAAAGTCTCCAGATCGCTGTTATACCTTTCAAATTTTATGGTTTTATTCATTATATCTAACACGGATTAAAAATTACTGCACAAGTAAAATTATTCAATCCTCTTTTTTAAAGTAGATGCATCCATTAAAAATATAAACCTCTCTTTTTAAATCATCAACAACTAACTGAAGGAAATATTGGAGGATTATGAAGATGATGGCTATTTAGATGAATATGATTATAATAGATTTATAGAATCGAAAATTAAATTAATAAAAGAAAAAACAGACAAATCTAATCTAAATTTATTTGAAGAATCTGAACAAAAATCCCATAAAGTAGATATAAAACATGCTATAAAAAAATACACTGTCCTCATTGTGGATTTCTCTGTTCCTCCCAATTAAGTAATTGTGGGAATTGTGGAAACCTTTACCTGAAATTAAAAAAATTTAACAATCCTAACCATATTTCATCTTAGGAGAAGAAACCCCATGGTAATATGTAGCTTAATTCATATCTTAAATAACAGATTTTACAAATTTAATAATTCATATAATTGATAAGCCAAAAAGAGAAGTAATTTTTGAGCAAGTCCAAAAGTATTATCTTTAATTCCTTGATTTTAATCTCATCCATGGGAATAATGAAACAAAATTTAAATTTGCCTATTTTTATTACAATTCTGTATAACAAAAATCTCTCTTTATTGAATCTTAATTAAATTATGTAATTTAATGACTTTAAACATTAAATTTCTTGACGTTTAATATTAAGAATGAAGGTCTATATAAATCTTATGCATTTTGAAACTTTTGCTTTTTAGAAATATTGCTAAAATTCGAAATATAATTGAAAGATTGAAAACGATTCAATGCAAGATAACAATAACATTACGCGTAAAAATGATATATTAATTGCCATATATCGTAGTTTTTAGTAGTCAAATTGTTAATAAACAAAATTTCTCGATTTTATTTTTTAAATCATTAATTTCTATTTTTGATTAATTATTTTTGAATATAATTTATCTAGAAAATAAGAAATCCCTAAATAGCTTATCTCAATTGACTTTTCTTTTCTGTCTTCAGGATTAGGATAAAGACTAATCGCAGATATTTTTTCTAGCTTTTGAATAAATCCATTTATCACCCCTCGAGATAAATTTGTTTTACGTTTAATCTCCAAGACTTCTTTTATATCTTCCAACGAATCATATTTCTTACAATTAGCCAATAATTTATTCTCATTGAATATTGATTTTGGGTTAAAAAATTCAGTGTAATCGTGATACTCATCAAAAAAAAGCTCTAAAAATTCAAATTGCTTATTTGTTAACGAAGAAAATGGTAAAGTGGTTAATTCAACGTTAGAGTGTATCCCTACCTCTTCATTTTTTTCATAAATAAAATCACCATGTATAATTCGAGTATTTGTAATAGAACATGCGATATAAAACCAAATATTCATATATCGCAATCCTCCAGAGATATTTACGGTGATTTTATCAAATCCATTGAGAATTTGTTGGTAAATAAGATGAATCAATTCTGCAATGGGTTTTGTTTGGATGTGAAAATCGAATTTCGCATTCTCAACTTCAACCCGCCGTTCTCTGTAATATTTATTTAATTTATCCAATACTTTTATAGCTTCAAGTGTCCCTGGAAGTGGTTGCTGTTCCGTTATAAATACCACTTTATGAACAATTTCTTTATCAACGGAAAATATTAATTTTTCAGCAGTATGCCCTACTAAAATAACTTGACAATACTTTTCAGTCATTTCGAGTCATCCTATATTACTAATTCCATTTCATATTAATAAATTAGTTCTTTATTTATAGTTAAGATTATTTATTTATAGACATGCATATTATATAGAATATATGATCATAAAAAAGTATATAAATGAATATGAGTATTATGATCATGTAATTTTCAATCTTTCACAATGGGGAAGAGAAAAAAATAGGGTGAAAACCATGACCTTTCACTACCAAAAGGCACCATTGCTTTTCATGGGTATTGCCGATTGGAGGGATACCCTTCCTTCAAGGGGGAGGAAATCAGGGAATCATGGATGATCTCAAGCCTAAAGCTTGCCCTATTTTCATATCTTTCCTTAAAATTAATTAGATCTTAAAAGTTAAAAAACAAGTTTGAAATTGTGTTAGCATGAAAATATAAAAAAACTAAAAAAAGGGTAAATACAAAATTCAGTGATGACAAAATAAATTAAAATTTATAAACTCTTTAATTCTTTAACATTTGTTTTTGTTTTCCAATTATTTATTTCAAAATGAGTCTCATATACAGCAATGGTCTAAAGATAATATAAAAATACTAGACCAGTATGAAATGTCAAATTGGATTAGAATTATTTACAAATAAATATAAAAATATATTAATATAAAATAAAAAATCAAGGTGGAAAATATGCCCCTTTCAACCCATTCAAATGAATTAGAAGAAACATTACTCTTTTCAAGGCTTAAAGATTCAAAGTTTCCCTGTCAAAAATCAGAATTAAATGAGTTACTATCCGAAATATCAATGAAATATTACAAAGAAGCGGTACAAATTATGGAGAAGGTTAAGTCCATATTTAAAGAATATACTCTTCATGATAAAACACATATTTTAAATGTAATTGATATTATGGGAAGGATTATACCAAACGAGACATTAGAAAAACTAAATTGCTTGGAAGTATTCCTTCTTATCTTGTCGGCTTGTTTCCATGATATTGGAATGTATATGGAGGAGGATGATATTAGACAATTGAAATCTTCAAAGGAATTTCAAAAATCCCTATATGAATTTGCCCAATATAAAAGCAATTTAGCAAAACTAAAAAATAAAATAGAAAAAATTAATTTAGATGAAGATCAAAAGACGGAGATCAATAGTGATATTAATCTATTAGAAGAGATTCACTTAATTAATTTTTTGAGAGAAGCGCATGGTGGTAGAGCGGCAAATTTTCTCACAAATAATTATCAAGAAAATAAAGACTTAATCATTGATAATGTCCCAATTATACCCACATTATCTAAAATTTGTCAATCTCATACAAAATCCCTTTATGATATTGATGTCAGCCATGATGAATTAATTAGCACCTTTCAAGTTAATTCGATCTATCTCTGCTTAATACTAAGGTTAGCAGATATTCTTGATTTTGATCGGACACGAACTCCTCCTGAATTGTTAGATAATATACAATCCACAAGATCTTTGGAAGAGTGGAAAAAGCATCTGTCAGTATTAGGGGTAAATATTTCACAAGATAAGATAATTTTTCAGTGTGAATGTGAAAAACCGAAATATCAATACATAATTAATAAGTTTCTTGATACTATTGAACAAGAGATTGTACGGTGCAAAGAGAAATGCAATAGTTTCCCACATAATTTCTCATACTATAAATTAAATCTCCCATTAAAAATTGATCGCTCCAAGATTAAACCTAAAGATAATAAGTATATTTATCGAGACCTTTTTATACAACTCAATAAAGAGCAAGTTATTACTCTTTTTATGGGACTACATACTTACAATCACCCCTCTTTGTGTATCCGAGAGTTAGCTCAGAACTCAATTGATGCATTAACCCTAAGAAGAGCACTGTCTCAGTATTATAATTCTAGAGAACCCAAATTAGAAATAAATTTTAAACATGTGCTCCAAGAAGATGGAACAGAGGTACTTATTTGTAAAGATACTGGAGTTGGGATGGATTTAGAAGATATTAACAAATTCCTTTTGGTATCTGGTAATAGCTATTATCATTCCTATGATTACAATCGCTGGAAAACGAAATTCGATGAAAAAGAAATTAAATGTGATATTATTGCAAAATGGGGTATTGGTTTTTTTAGTTGTTTTATGATTGGAGATCATATTAAAGTATCTACACGTAAAGATCTTGGTCCAACTAAGGGATATGGAGAACCTTTTATTATTCAAATAGATGGTTCTCAAGAAATCATTACTATTGCGAAAGGTGATGAGGATCAATACGTTGGTACTAAAATAGAAATTATTAAAAGAGAAAAAGTGATTTATCACCATCCAGATTGGGATACAATAAGGTTAGCAAAAATTTTAAATGAATATTTTGTAAAAACAGATTATCCAATTAATATTGAGGTTACTGTACCTAATTTGGAAGTTAAGAAAACATTATTGCCTGATTTCTTCATTTTTCCTACTAAATTAGAACAGTCTTATAAAAAAATTAAGACATACACAGTTGATTATAAAAATATACATCCAAAATTAGAAGGTGGAATCCGTACATCTTTCTTAACTGATAAAGATGGTATTATAACCATTCAAAATGAAGAAGCTAAAATAGAGATTGAGAAAAACAATTATAAAATTGGGATAATAAGTCAGCATGATGAAGCTTTTAGAACATGCTTTAATGGTATAGTTGTGTTAGGGGCACTTGGGAGAGATAGACCAAAACATCAGAGAGGAGGAAGCAATCTTTTTTCATATCCATTTTCTTCAGCTACCCTAAATGTTATAGGGGATTTACAAGCACCTCTTGATCTTAATAGAACAGGTTACAGGATTAGCAGTCATGACCTTAAATGGAGAAGATTAAAGGATCTCGCTTTCAATGCATATTATAAAATGTGGGAAGGGATAATTGAAGAACAAAAGTTTGATGATCCTGAAAAATTATGGATTCTGTTTATAATCTACAGTGTAAAAGTATCAAGATTCTCAAATGATATAATTATGAAATTACACTTTCCGTTTATAAAAGATGAAGATATAAAATGGTTAAAATTGGAAGATATCAAGGAAATTAAATTAATAACCGAACAAGATATGTGGACTTATCAAACTGAGAATGGTTACATCCTTAAACCAACAAAAGACATCGGAACTTGGCAACTTAATGGTTATAAATTAAATTATTTGCATCATATATTAACCAAATTTATCAAAATTGATTTTAATAAGACGACTCAAATCCCAGAAATCAGTCTTAATTTGGAGACTCCTCCCACGATTGAATATGTACCAGAATATGGTTATTTTTTCTTTGTACCATTTAATGAGAATTCAATATTGACTCTTGAATGGATTGAATATGAGCCAAATATTTTTTGGGAGGTTTTTAACAGTAATCATCCAATTTCTGAGATTGTAGCAAGTACTAGCTATAAACCAGATGAGAATTTAAGTGAAAAGGAAAGATTCTGCCGATCAATTACCCATCTTTTGGATAATCACAGGTTCTATAATAATTACAAAAACAATGAAAAACCAAGTAGTTTTATGAAATATATTGCTCACCTTTATATCTATTTAATTAATACTAAAGAAGATTTAGAAAACATTATTCCATTCAATGTGTTTTTCAAAGATATGGGTATTATCGAAGTAAATGATAAGCTACTAAGAAGTTGGTTGTAAATTTTTTTAATATTTAAAATTAAAATTCTTACTTCTCATCACTGAATTTTATATCCACCCTAAAAAAATTGATCGAATATGGAAGAAAACAGTAAGATTGCGGATAAATGGCTTGATATGGGAGTAGATTTAATTAATCAAGGTAAATTTGCTGAAGCTATTGAATGTTTTAATAAATTACTTAAAACGAATCCTAAAGATGTAGATCTCTTGTATTATAAAGCTGTAGCATTAGGATTAATGGGAAGATATCATGAAGCACTTGAATGCTATAATAATATACTCATGCTGAATCCCAAAGATGAGGAAACTATGCTTAATAGTGGTATAGCTCTGTATAATTTACAAGAATATGAAAAAGCAAATGAGCACTACGATAAATTATTAAGCTTCAACCCTATTAATAAAGAAGCTTGGTTTAGAAAAGGAATGACTGTTGGTGTTTTAGGAAGATTTGAAGAAGCAATTCGCTGTCATGAGAAAGCCCTTAGAATTGACCCCTTATATATCGATGCCGTATTTGCGAAAGGAATGGCTTGTGAACTTTCAGGAAAGCTAAATGAAGCTATTACATATTATGACGAAACAATACAGATTGATCCTAAGTTTAAATATGCATGGTTTAGAAAGGGAATAGTGCTAAGTTGCTTAGGAGATTTTAATGAAGCTATTAAATGCATGAAGCAAGCACTTAAAATTGATCCAAATTTTGAAGACGCAAGGCAACAAAAAGAAATAATGAAAAAGTTTTTGGAACCTATTTCAGAAACTCCGAAAAATGAAGGAATTCAAATGATTCGATTAGATTTCAGACGAATTAAAGAAACTGATGACGGTTTTATTTATGAGGATGAAAATGGTAAGCTTTGGAAGCTTCATTTCGATAAAAACAATTTGAACTATAATAAATCGAGTTAAGTTAGTTTAGCATGCGAAAATGGGTTAAAAAGGATTTATAGCAAAAGAACAAGCTTTGAAAAAAAATTTTCAAACACTAATATTTAAAAAGTTCAAAATGAATGTTTATCATGGGAATAAGTTTATGACGTCTATAACTGTGTTTGATGGTGCTAACACCATTGGAGGAAATAAAATTTATGTCGAAGAAAATGGAAAAGGTGTGTTCCTCGATTTTGGTATGAATTTTAAAAAATATAGTCAATTTTTTCAAGAATTTTTAAAAGATAGACCTTCTAGAGGTATTTATGACCTAATTCACTTAAATCTCATTCCAAAATTAAATAATTATCGAAAAGAACTAATTCCACCAGATCTTGACACCTCAAGTTTTCCAACTTTAAATATTGAGGCAATTTTATTAAGTCATGCTCACATGGACCACTATGGAAATATCGGCTTATTAAATACTGAGATTCCAATTATCGCCTCTCCGACTAGTTTTGCTTTAGTAAAAGGAATGACAGACTCCTCAAGACTTACACATCAACTAGAAGTTGCGTTTTTTTGTAAAAAAACAAAAGGATTATCCGATAAAACAATAAAAGCAATAAGTGGTGCTTACCAAACCCGCAACATTGTTTGCTCACAAGAATATCCAGATACTTTTGAATGGTTTATGACAACAAATATAAAAAATGCCCCTGAGAAAGATGGAACCATGAAAACACTAGAATGCAGTGATTTATGCGATTTAACAAATAATCCAACTCAATTCGAAATTAAATGCTTTCCAGTAGATCATTCGATTTTCGGCGCAACAGGATATCTACTTTCTAGTGATCTTACGATTGCTTATACGGGTGATTTTCGCCTTCATGGAAAAAATGCTGATAAAAGTAAAAAATTTATCAATAATGCTAAAGATGCATCTGTACTAATTATCGAAGGAACAAGAGCCTCAAGAGAAGATACCGAGGAATCAGAGGAAATTGTCTATGAAAATTGCCTTAAGATTATTGAAGAGGCAAAAGGAATTGTTGTTGCTGATTTTTCCGCAAGAAACTTCGAAAGACTTGAAGGATTTAAAAAAATTGGTTCGAAAGTTGGTCGAAACATCGTGATTCCCGCAAAACAAGCTTATTTACTAAAATCTCTTGAACAAGTCGATAAAGTTGATAGAACGAGTGATATCTTAGTGTATGGTGAATATAAGTCCGGTAAGAATTATTGGGAAGAAAACTTCTTGAAAAACCAGGTTAATTATATAGATCCCACTGAGATTTCAAAAGCTCCTGATAAATACATATTATGTTTCTCATTTTATGAGATTAAACATTTGCTCGATATAAAACCCCAAGATGGAACTTATATCTACTCCTCAAGTGAAGCTTTCGAAGAAGAATCGGAATTTGACTTTATACGATTAAACAATTGGCTCAAACACTTCGGATTCAATGTCTATGGATTCGAAATTCTAAATGAAAGAGGACGAGTGAAGCCTGAATTTACAAAAGGATTTCACGCATCTGGACACGCATCAAAAAGCGATTTATTGTGGGCAATCGAAACTATTGACCCCGAGTACATTATTCCAGTTCATACTGAAAACCCTACTTGGTTTAAAGAGAATTTTGACAATGTTATCCAATTAAAAGAAGAGCAAAAATTCGTTATTTAGAATGTTATTAATATAAAATTTGATATATCAACTCTGTGAGATATAGGAAAAGGTGGAGTTTTTTCATGTTGGCAGGAGCAATCCTTATATACAGCGATGCGATGAGTTGTGTAATGAGCGATTAGACGCGGAAAGATTTAAAAAGTTAAATGTGTAGAACCTTTACAACGACTAAAAGATAAAAGACCATAGAAAAATATTATTAACTCTATTGTAATATTAATATTATAACAATCCAAATGAACTTATTCCAAGAAGGGACTACTCTTTACCCTTGATTGACATCAATTGAATAAGTTCTTAAGGAGATGACATGTTATGGATTATAATTTATACCAAAAGGCAAAAAAAGTTAAAACGAAACTAAAAATCTTAGTCATTATTCATGGATTTCCTCCATATTATATGGCTGGTTCTGAGGTTTATACATTCAATAAATGCATTGAACTTTCTAAAGAACATGAAGTTATAATTTTTACTCGTATAGAGGATGAGTTCGAAAAATATTATAAAGTATCTGAAACCGTTGAAAATGGGATTAAAATTATAAGAGTCAATAAGCCAGGGAGAGATTATACTTTTAGAAGTAAATATCAAGATTTTAGAATAGCAGAAATTTTCAGGAAACAGTTTGAAAAATTAAACCCCGATATTGTTCATATCAATCACTTAAGTCATTTAACAACTCTTATCATTGATATAATTAAGGAATATCAAATTCCTATTATTTTTACTTTACATGACTTTTGGATGATGTGTATCAGGGGGCAATTAATAAGGGATGATTTTACTCTATGCACTGGTCCAAATAAAGATAAATGCATGGAATGTAATGCAAAATATTTTACTTCAGAAGTAGAAGCTGATCATGAGATTCAACTCTGGATAGAAATGCTGGCAAAAGTAAATAATAAAGTGGATTTATTTATTGCTCCATCTAAGTTCCTTAGAAAATTGTACATAAATTATGGTTTCCCAGAAGACAAAGTAGTCCATATGGATTATGGATTCGACAAAGAAATTATAAATGGAGTTAAGAAGTTTCCTTCTAGGAAAATTAGATTTGGCTTTTTAGGAAGAATTATCCCTGTTAAGGGGATCTCCTTATTAATAATTGCATTCAATGAAGTTGATCATTCAAAAGCGGAGTTGAATATTTATGGAAAATTACCAAGTTCATCAATGTATCTTAAAAATCGGTGTTTAAATACTGCAATTAACTTCAAGGGAGGGTATAATTATAATGATATAGGTAAAGTTTTATCCAATATCGATGTCTTGGTTGTCCCCTCTATTTGGTATGAAAATTCACCCTTAGTCATACATGAAGCATTTTTAGCTAAAATTCCTGTCATCACGAGTAATTTAGGAGGCATGGCTGAGTTAGTTACCCATGAGAAAAATGGTTTATTATTTGAACCTGGAAATGTTGAAGATTTGATAGTAAAAATGAATTTATTCATCGAGAATCCGAATCTTATAGAAAGATATTCACAAGAGACTTATGTGCGATCAATACGGGAAGATGTCGAGGAAATAGAGAAATTATATGTTAAACTCTTAAGAAAAAAAGAGGGATTGATGATTGATCATTGAAAAAAAGTTAAAAACCCCTTGGCGAATTACATTTGATACAAATCCAGATCAGTGCAATATTCATTGTATCATGTGCGAAGAACACAGCTATTATAATCTTGGCAAAAGGAAGATAAATAGAATTATGGATTTTAAAATTATCGAAGAAGTTGTCGAAAATGCTGTAAATCATGGTTTAAAAGAGATTATACCAAGTACTATGGGTGAACCACTTTTATATAAAAATTTTATAGATCTGATAAATCTGATTAAGCATCATAACCTTAAACTCAATTTAACAACAAACGGTACTTTTCCACGATTAGGAGTTAAAGAATGGGCGAAATTAATTTTACCTATTGCTAGTGATGTTAAAATTTCCATTAATGGCATTTCTAAAGAAACAAATGAATCAATTATGAAAGGAATTAACTTCAAAAAGCAAATTACAAACATTAAGAAATTCATTCAAATTCGGGATGAAATTAGAAGAAAAGGCGTAAATAATCCTACTATAACCTTCCAGTCTACATTTATGAAAAGAAATATTAATGAAATACCAGAACTTGTTAGGATGGCTATAAAGATGAATATTGATCGTTTTAAAGGGCATCATCTCTGGATTACTCATCCTGAATTAGAAAATGAATCACTAAGAAATGATTGGGCCTCAATAAAGCAATGGAATAAGATTGCTAAAGAACTGTATAAAATCACCCGGAATGAAAGATTAGAAAATAATAGAAAGATTATACTTGATAATATTTACCCCTTTCCCTATTCTACTAAAAATAATAAAATCCCAAAGAATTTTATTTGCCCCTTCTTAGGTAGAGAAGCTTGGATTGCTTGGGATGGAATATTTAATGTGTGCTGTGCTCCAGATGACTTAAGAAGAACACTTGGTAATTTTGGAAATGTGAAAGATAAGAATTTCATGGAATTATGGACTAGCTCAAACTATACTAATTTAATCAAAAATTGGGGAAATTATGAAGTTTGTCGAATGTGTAATATGAGAAAACCAATACAAGATATAAAGGCGTGTTAAATTGAATGTTATAACTAATAATGAAATAAATTTAGATAAAATCAGCCTTTCAATGGATGAAACTCACCATCTTTATAGTGGAAAACCATTGTATCAGAAAAGATTTAAATCAGTCATGAGTTTCCACTCTCCAGGTGTAGCTGCGGTAATGGATGAGTCAGGCTCTTACCATATCGATCTTAATGGAGAATCAATTTATAATAAAAGATTTCTGAAAACTTTTGGATTTTATGAGAAAATCGCGGCAGTTATGGATGATTCTGGATGGTATCATATAAACTTGGAAGGAGAACCATTATATGGAGAAAGATTTAAATGGGTTGGCAATTTTCAAGAGGAAAGATGTGTGGTTAGAGATAAAGATGGCAATTATTTTCATATTAAGACAGATGGGAATTCTGCTTATAATGATCGATATAAATATGTAGGAGATTTTAAGTATGGAATTGCTGTAGTTTATGATTCCAATGGATATGCAAGACATATCGATAAAGAGGGATATTTCATTAATGATAAGACTTTCCAAGAATTGGGTGTATTTCACAAAGGATATGCTATTGTAAAAGATAACCGTGGTGCATTTCACATAAATAAAGCAGGAGAACCACTATATAAACAGAAATACAAGTGGGTTGAGCCGTTTTACAATGGTTTTGCTTTTGTGTGTGATAATTTTAATCAAAAATTTATAATTAATGAGGATGGTAAAATCTTTCATACTGTTGTTGATGAAAATTCAAATTTGATAAAAATTTCTTCAAGAAAAAACCTAATGGCAAAACTGGTTGGTTATTGGGTTACTCAAATTCTATACTCTATAGTTAAATTAGAAGTCTTGGAAGCTATAAAAAAGGGATATAACACTTTTCAAAAACTAAATGAATACTTAGGAATACCTAATAATTCCTTAGACATGATAATTAAACTATTAAAGGTATGGAATTTCATTACTGAGTTCAATGGAATATTTAAAGTAAATTACATTGGTGATCTCTTAACTGAAAGTCATCCAAGAAGTCTTAAATATGCTACATTAATGTGGGGTGATGAACACTATATCGTAATGTCTAGATTATGTGACGCTTTAAAATCCTATAAATCTCAGTTTAAAAATATTTATGATTCGGATGTTTTTCAATACTTCAACAAGAATAAAGATAAGGGTGTGATTTTTCATAAAGCTATGAAAGAATACGGTGTAGATTATGATGATTTACTTTTACTACATGACTTTAATGAAACAAAGACTATTATGGATGTCGGAGGTGGATCTGGACCTCTCTTGGAGAAAATCTTAATTAAAAATGATCATATTGAAGAAGCATTCTTATTTGATTTACCTACAATTATCGAAAATGCTCAAAACTCAATAAAAGATGATAAAATCAAATCTAAAATTAAATTCATCTCAGGAGACTTTCTTAATGAAATACCCATAAAAGTAGATGCTATTGTAATGAGTCGTGTTCTTCATGATTGGGATGACTCCAAAGTGCTGACGATATTAAAAAATATAAATCTATCATTAAATGAAAATGGAACACTAATTTTATTTGAAATAATTGTTCCAGAAGATTCTAATTATGATGTTGGTATAACCCTTAATTTTAATTTGCTTGTGTGTACAGGTGGAAAAGAAAGAACACTTAAAGAATTTCAAAGTCTTCTAAAAAAAGGCAAATTTAAAATTTCCCAAATTAAACAGGGAAAAAGTAGTATCTCTTTAATAATTGCAAAAAAAGAGACTCAATGTAGAGGTTCATAAGAAAATGAGTAATTTAAAATTTGGTATAAAAAAGGGGGTTGCGCTATTTCTCAGGGGGGGGTCTGGAGTTGGAAAAACTACAATAGCGGATGCATTAGTAAAAAAAATCCCCTTTTCGGCTAATATTGATATAGATGATTTAAGATATATGATTTTTGGGGGAAGAGTCGCCTCATGGAGTGAATTAAAACCCTTTGATTATCAAGGAGAATATTTTCGTCAATGCCGTCTAGGCGATAAAAATAGTTTTGCTCTCGCTAGAAATTTTTTAGAGGCAGGTTTTATTCCACTTATTTCTGGGTTAAATGGAGGTGAATCCTCAGAAACCTTTCATTTGCTAGAAAACCCAGAGGAGATTAAATGGTATCCAGACTCTGAAATACTTCAAAAGGAATTACCCGGAATAAAAACTTTTCAGGTTATCTTAGATACACCTCCTAATGTCTTAGCTGAACGCTTGAAGGATAAAGGACATAATGAAACAACAATTCAGTTTATATTAGATCAACGAAATATTTTTTTAGAAGCTGTTTCTAAAGGACCTATAGATTATTTTGTTGATACCAGCATAAATGATCCCAAAACGATCGCAGAAGAAATTTTAGATGTCCTAAATTTTCGAGAATATTTTTAGGTATAGAATTTAATATCAATATATCTTATTTATTAAACGATGATGGGATTAACCGAGAAAGAAATCCAGTGGCTCGTAGCGTTCGCCAAAAGCCATGAATTCTTCGCGTCGTTCCTGCTCCATTACAACTTAAAAAAATGCTTATCTAATAATCAATATTATTGGCTCCATCTTTACATTAACCAGGCTGAACAAGATGGTGATATGCTATTAAACGTTGAAGATATAAAATTTCTGGAAGAGAATTCTGAAAATAATTAATAAATATTAAAAATTAAACAGTATCAAAGGATTTTGAAGTCTGAATCCTAATGAGCTGTGAATTATTCTATTCATTTTTAAATCTTATTTGATATTTTAAAGTATCATTTTTATAAATTCTGATTATTAGATTATATATCGTTAAATTTATTAGAAAGAAGTGATTATATTAATACATGCATGTAAATAATATATCTCCATATTCGTTTAAAACATCTGGAGTTAAATCACTT
>JAEOTA010000014.1 GCA_016840085.1 Promethearchaeota archaeon | reverse complement strand
TTGTAATGGAGGGCTCAAATCGCACGACATAAATCTAATAGGTATGGAACTATTATAAAGGAAGTAATTAATACAAGAATAAGTAAAAAAAATAAAAAAATTAAAAGTTAAAATTTACTCAATTAATTTTTTATTTATTTGTTATTTTGTGTCGCCTTTTAATGAGAATAATACATACAATACTTAGTAAGCCTACTAAAATATAAATATTGTAACCTGGAATTACATCTTTAGGTTTCTTTATCTTGAAATAATCACTAAGAGCGAATATGGAAGGATTGGACGCATCTATGATTTTTATTTGATATTGGTCAGATGTTTTAAGCTCTTTAGGCACTGCCCAGATAAAATTGCCGTCGTTGTCTGTGCTAGCGACAATTTCCAGTTCTAATACACCCTCTTTATAGAGTTCAATTTTTACATTTGAAATATTACCTGTTGAAGTCCAATTAATGTTTTGAGAAGTACCGGTTTTCCAAACACTGGAACTATCAGGAGTAAGAATAGTGATAGTAGGAGTGAATATTTCAAAATTTGGTGAATAATCATATGTTAACGGATCAGAAGCGTCAGAGATTTTTATTTGATATTGCGTAGAATCATTGAGTCCTGATGGTATTGTCCAAGTATATTCGCCATCGTTGGCTGTGCTTGCAATAATTTCCATTTCAAATATATCAGCTTTAAAGAGTTCAATTTTTACATTTGAAATAGTGCCTGTTGAAGCCCAATTAATATCTTCTGAAGTGCCTGTTATCCAAAGACTGGAACTATCAGGATTAGTAATATGGAGAGCATCCGGAGAGAAACGTATTGCAAAATCGTCTGTTAAATTATCCAAACCTTGATATGAATTATAATAATGTGTATCCACACCTAAGTTTAACCCACATGTATACTCACCATCAGTATAATTGAGATAATCATAATTAAACACGATTTCACCTGAATCATATAAAACTACTTCAAACGATCCTATAATATCACCGCCTATATGATATATGTCCACCCATGCTGCCACCCAATAAGTCCCAAATGATTGATTATAGATATGGCCTCCATCTGGTGGATAAATATCATCCCAAAATGGTGCAATTAGGTAATAATGATCTGTATCATCTGAAGGAATATCATCGTTAGAGAAATCTGTAGGTGATGTATCTGTGAAACTAAGATATCCATTAGAGCTCAAATAAATAGTAGAAAATGTTTGATCATAAAAAGTAAAGTTAAAAGGTAAAAGGATATCAGTATAATCATCATCCCCTAAAAATAACTCTGTACCACCAGAAGCACTTATCCAACTATAAGGATGTCCTGGAAACATAGTGTAATTTATATAGGAATTTATTATCTCAGTAGCGTAATTATTATCAAAATATGACTCACCAGACACAGGTGGAGCGTATGCTGTAAAATTGTATAGCTTCATTTCAGTTGGAGTCCATTCATAATTAATTGTTGCATTTTCACCAATAGAAAGACTATAATCAGTGATTGAATCAACAATAACATTATCAAGATAGAGATACAAGTCTACACCAGTTTCAGCATTTTCACCTGTATTAGTAGCCGTGGCACTTATGGTAAAAGTCTCAAATATTTTCGGAGTATCTGGGACTTCTAATGAGACATCTAAATCATGAGCAACACCAAAAGCATTAGTAAATACAAAATCATAAATATAATAATCTGTTGAACTCCACCTAAATGTTCCATTTAAAAGAATTCCAGTGCTCTTTTCATACCAGACAATTTCACCAGGATATGTTAAGTCTTCTAGTATCCAAACATCAACAAGTCCAACACCAGGGAGATCATAAGTAGTTTCACCCGTTATTTGAAAGGTATGATCCCCAATACCATCAATAGCTATTGATAAAGTATCAGTAAGGGAAACATCAGTAAAAATCCATGTAGGATCATGATATCCATCTCCAAAAATAAATCCAGTACCACCAGAATTCTCCATGATCCTGGTTGTGACGTTGACATCCCATATGAATAAAACATCGTATAATTCAAATCCCATTCAACATGAAACATATCTCCTGAGACGTAAGAATATCTAAACACTGAGGGCATAACAAAACCCGAAATATTAAAAGTATGTGCCAAATATAAACCGTCAAATATAGCGGAAACCGCACTGTTTTTTAATTTATTATCTTGAATTGTTGTTTCAACTGCCTTAGTTTTGACAAGATTAGTAGGTATAAAGGCACTAGAAAAAAGCAAAAGGATCGTCGCTAATATAACATACTCTATTTTTCTTAAATTTTTCGTATTTTTTCACCCATTTATATAGATTATTAATATATTTTTGAAGTTTAAATAAAAATGGTTAATATATGTTTATGAATGCTATATATTTAAAGTTATTAGGACCAAATTTCTGCATGAAATATGAGGTGAAAATGTAGCTTTAGGTTGGTTATTTTTAGATATTGAAAGTATTTAAAATATTAAATCCCAATAAAATAATATAAGTAGAGAATATTTTACATTAAGAGGAAAAGGTTATGATATTAAAAGCACCAATATAGTTTTATTTCCTCCTAATTTTATAAACATTAGATTCCACTCTATTCTCCCTTATATTCTTCTAGAAGCGAAACCATGATCAATTACATCACTTGAATATATAAAACCATAAGGACCAATTTTCTACAAAAGTGATTTTACAAAAAAGTTAACATGAAAATCTTTACTAATAAAAAAAAATAGGATAATGATTAATATTGATTAAATTTACTTATTATTACTTACTTCCGTATCTAAATATTTAAGTTCTTCTCCAGAGATTCGTTCTTCTTTTTTCACTTCGTCATATAAGGATAAAAATCCCTTAGTAAAATAAAAGGGAGATCTTTGTAGTTCGGTCTTTATAAACTCATATTCTTTTTCATCTGTAAAAATAGTTTTTAATTTATTTTCTATTTCTAAGGGAATCCTAGCATATTTACCTGCTAAAAGTAATGGTTGTTTTTTACTCTTTAATATCTTATAAGGAAAGTTAGAGAAGTATTTTTCTATAAGTTCAAACGCATCCTCATATTGAGACATATTTTTAACTGATTTTCTTAATTCTTTCTCAAATTTTATCTCAAAATCATTTGTAAATTTTACTACTGATTCACTTAATAATTTAGAAGATTTAGAGGCAACTAATCCTACTGTTATTAATTTGGATTCTCTTAAAATTAAAATCCCTTCCTCTAAATTTATATCTAATAAGCCCCCAATATTCATTACTTCCTCGCTCATAAGCTGAACAGCATTTAAAAATCCTGTAAATATTGTATCACTTATGTTAGATTTAGACCAATCATGATCGAACAGTGGAAAACCCTCTCTATCTTTTACACTAATTCTATAAACAGTGAAAGGCAATATATATAGGAGTTTTGGTTCACGTAGTATAGCTATAAGAAAAATCAGAATGCCTATTATCATTGAAAAATCAGAAGCTAAAATAAAAACTGGTTCCATTAGATAGAGAAAATAAAAAACCATTCCTACTGGCGATGCTATTATAATGCCTAAAAAGAAAATAGATGCTTCTTTTTTTATCAAAACTGGAGCATTTACCCAAGTTTTTAATCCCCAATAAAATAAATAAAGTGCCATTAATGCAGTAAACACAATTGCAAGTATATTGAACGCTCCAGTCCAATTCATCCTAAGATATCCCGTTTCTAAACTGGGTTTGGCGACTCCAGGTTGAAATGTTAAGTAAGTAAATAAAGCTCCTAATCCGAAGCACATAATAAGACCTTTAGAATAAAATGTTTCTCTGATTGTGTAATTGATACCTATTATCAAAAATATTGTGGTGGGGAAAAGGATGATACCTGTGATCCTAGCAAGCATTTCACTAACAAAAAGAAATGATAAGCCATCCATGGCCATAAAAATACACATACCAAAAATTGACAATCTAATATAGAGTAATGAAGTAATTTTTTGAGATTTAGACGTAAAGTATGTCACTATCATGTTAATTAAGATAACAAGAGATACAATAAAATCAACAATCACTTCGATATTCCAATTTAATGCCATATTTGCTCCTTTCCCTCTTTTATAATTTTAAAATTCAAGTTTTAATTTTTTATTTTTGTTTTCTTTTAATATCTCAAGGAAAATTTCCTTTATATTTGGGTTTAAAGAAATTTCTTTGTCGGATTCTTCAATTAAAGAAATAATGTGGTAATCCATTAAATTTTTTATACGATAATAAACGTCTTCTCTTTTTTCATTTATAGCTTTATAAATTTCCGATTTTATAGTTAAGTCTTGCTCCGCTAATAAGTGTAAGATTTTATTACTAATTTTATCCCTTAATAGAAAAAAGAGTTTTCCCTCATCCTCAACCATTTCAAAAGGGAGGAAAACTGTGTAGTGTCCAACTTTTATCTTCTTTATATAATTAAATCTAAGTAACATTTCTAAATGCCAAATTAATTGGCCAGAGCTTCCAGTTTCTTCCAAACCGTCAGAAAGAGCTCTTTTTCTTAGGTGCGAGAAGTGAATTCCTGGATGAGTTTTAATATAATTATACACTTTTTTTCTATAATGATTAGAGAGTGCACTTTCTTTTGAGAACTTTGAACCCTCAATTAACACTTTTTTATTAATTAAAAATTGAATAATATATAAAAGTCCATTTCGAGGTAATTTTAAGCGTCTTTTAGCTATATTGTATAAGTTTTCTATGTTTAATACTTTATTTTGATTCAAAAGTTCCTGAGCTATTTCTAATACTCTCTGAACACTAGGATGTTGTAATCCAATTGAACGTTTGATTATCTCAATTTTCATATTTAGAAATTTAATAAAATTTCCTATTGATGCTTTTAATATTTCAGATTTGAACCTATTTCTTAAATCTATATTGGTTAAGATTTTATTAAGAGAGCTGTTAATATAAAGTCTTAGAAAAAGTAGCATTCTAACATTCGTTAATAAATCATATAGAATAGAGATTAATGGGTAATTTTCATGACTTATTTTAGTGTCATTAATCAAAATATTGGATGTCTCTTCTCAAAAGAGTATTATTTTGGATTAAATCTAAATACATTATTATTAATCAAGTTACAAATATAAAGGTATAAGGACCAATTTTCTACAAAAATAAATTTAAAAAAAAACCATTTCCTATTCATTGGCCCTAATAGATTAGGATGAATTTTAATTCTTTCTTTTAATAAGGCATAAGAAGAAACCAATAGTATCATGTAGGTGAGGATATAATCGTTGCGATAACTTTATTTCCTCCAATAGAGCATTTTCGAAAAAACGGGTAAGTCCATTAATGCCATATTGATTATTAATTTTTATTATCGAGAAATCTGATTCATCTTGAAGGATATCATTTAGTACTATTTCATTTTCTTCGGGAGCGATTGAACACGTGCTATATAGCAGTTTTCCTCCAGGTTTTAAAACTTTCAAACCAACTCTCAGTAATAATTTTTGAATTTTAGACATCTTTTCGATATCTCTTAACCTTTTACTTCTTTTCCGGGTTGGATCTTGCCTTATCAATCCTTCTCCTGTGCATGGAGCATCTAACAAAATTTTATCAGCTTTAATATTTAATTTAGATATATCTTTAGCATCCATGTTTAGAACTATAGAGTTAATGATTCCCATTCTGCGCAAATTAGTTTCTAAAGCAGGTATTCTATTTCTATTTCTATCAATTAAAATTAGTGTTCCCTGATTTTTCATTAATTGAGCTAAATGTGTTGCCTTGCTGCCTGGTGCTGCACACATATCGATAACAATATCGTTGGGATTCGGATCAAGAATTATAGAAGGAAGCATTGATGCGATATTTTGTAAATAATAATAACCTTGAAGAAATTCATGAGTTGAACCTAAATTATAAGTTTCTTTAATTATTTTAAATGCGTAAGGAACCCAATCAATTGGTTCTAACTCAAAACCCTTCTGTTCCAATCTTTTTTTTAATTCAGCTCCACTAATTTTGAGAGTATTAACACGTATAGATGGATTTAAAGGTTTTTCATTTGCTTTTAAAAGTTTTATAGTGTCATCAATTCCTAAAAATTTAATATATCTCTCAATCATATAAGGAAGATATCCGTATTCTTGAGCAAGTTTTTGGGTGGCTTCTTGAAAATGAGAAATAGATAAGTCAACTCAATAAAAATCTTTTAAATACATATAAAAAAGAATAAATTATAATTGTTATCAGATTAGAAGGTATTAATATGATAGAAGTAGAAATTAAAGTTAAAATCTCAAATCCAGAATTAATGAGAAAACAATTCAAAGAATACAATGGAATATATAAATTGTCATTAGTTCATGAAGATACTTATTTTAACATGCCAAAAGGATTAAGGGATTTTAAAAAAACAGATGAGGCTTTAAGACTTAGAAAATCTATTGAATTTAATAAAAATAATAAAGAGAAGAATCAAAAAGTCGCTTATTTCCTAACCTATAAAGGGAAAAAAATTGATGATACAACCAAGACCCGTGAAGAATTAGAGATTAAGATTGAAAATTTAGACAAGATGAGAGAACTATTAAAAAACCTTGGATTTAAAGAAATTTTTACCATTAAAAAAGACCGTGAGTTATATGAATTTATATTCAACAACTTTCATATTGATGCTTTAATTGATTATATACCAATCCTGAACCAACATTTTATAGAGGTTGAGTTTTTATCTGAAACACAAAATAATTTAGAGTCTACTAAAAACAAACTATTTGAATTTTTAGGACATTTCGGAATATCGCAACAAGAATCGATTAGAGAATCATATTTAGAATTGATCGCAAAAAAGTTAAATTTAAGTTAATCTTAATTTGTTGTATTTAGAGAAATATATTATTTAGTGATTTCTACATGGAAAAAATGATTGGTTATTGTGGTTATAATTGTCATTTATGTGCTGCTCGTTCAGATGATATAAGTGTTCGACAGAAGATGGTTGATGCTTGGAAAAAATATCTCGGGCATGAAAATTACACTGCTGAGAATGTAGCTTGCGAAGGATGCAAGAGTAAAGGAAATAAAATTGCGGATAAGCAATGCAAAGCTCGTCCGTGTGCTCGAGATAAAGGGTTAGATAGTTGTGCACAATGTGATGACTTCCCTTGTGATAAAGTAAAGCATCTTTTCTCGACGCCTATAGGAATGTTAACTTATAGAGCTCCAAAATTTAAAGATATCACAGAAGAAGAATTTAACTTCTGTGTTCAACAATGGAATAGCATGCCTAATTTGGTGAAAATTCTAATTAAAGAGGGTAAATTGCCATCGTTCATTCTTGATAGGATTTAGTACGCTAATCAAAATGATAATTTTGACAAATTTAAGTAAAAATTGAGTACTCAAATGAGTACTCAATTAGGAAATGGAAAAGTGATAATCATAAAAAAACAAGATACAATATTATTTTATTAATAATCTGTCTAATTTTGCGATTTTCTTATTTAACTTATTTTTAACCTGAGAAATATCATAATTCTCATAAATACATCTAATGCAATTTTTCTGAATAGTTTTGGAATTGATTGATACATCTTGAAGTACATTCAAAAACTCATAATAATTCATATCCATCTTAATTTTAGCTTCCATCTTTTTTTTATTTTATATTTATTTTTTTCTTTTTATCACTAAGGAAATAAGAATTAATATTGAATATATATGAATTGGAGTCCAATTCTTGTATATGTAATATTCTAAAAATTGAATTTAGGATTATTGAGATGCCAATCAATAACAAGACTTAACAGGAAGAAAAAGATGTTACCGATTATTGTGTGTAAGGTTACTTCCTTAAGCTCAATAGGTAAATATTTGTAGTATCATTCATGCAGAGATTTCATTTATTATTTTTTTAAATCTATATATTCTTCATCCATTATTCTTACCATATATCGTCTTCCTTTAATGATCCACATAATCTTATGTCCTTCTCGTGCTTTTTTACCCCATTCAGATTTTTTCTGGCGGTTTTGCTCAATAAAACGATACCCAAACAAATCTAAATATTTTATCCCACTTGAGAATTTTTTAATAGAATATTCGATGCCATCTATTTCTACTGTCTTTTTTCCTTCAAAAATAGCTTTAAATATTTTCAGACCTTTTTCTTGTAGATTTTCCATAATTCAAAATCACATTATATTATGATTGTATCATAATTTGTTTAACTCCTTCCATTCTCTAACAATTTCATGATGACACACTGTAATTGAATTATTAGGTGGAGCAACTAATTTGATATTTTCTAATACTTCTACGAACGAGGCTAAGATAATTAGATTTTGCCCATTCCCTTTTAATTCTACTCTATCATGAATTACACAATTATCAGATATGATAGCATTTTCTATTTTAACATTTTTATTAATATATGCTTCATTATAAATTAGGCTGTCTTTAACTTCGGTATTGGAATCAATATACACATTATTACCAATAATAGCGTTTGGTCCAATTTTACAATTCTTTCTAATTACTACATTCTCCCCTATAGCGACCGGAGGATAAATTAAAGCCTTGCCTTCAATATCAAGAGTGTCATCAATTAAATTCTTTTTATCAATATTTTTTAAAATGTCATTTAATAAGAGAATATTTCCTTCTAACAATTCTTCAGGCTTCCCTACATCTTTCCAAACTCCTGATATTGCATAGTGGTAAAGTTTTCCTTCATTTGCAAGCTTAGGAAAAATCTCTCTTTCAATTGAAACCTTTTTCATAGGTTCTACATATGACAAAACCTCAGGTTCAAAAAGATATACTCCAGCATTAATAGGCATTGGAACATCCTTCCCTTCTGGAGGTGTATATTCTGATTTTTCAAGGAATTTTAAGATCTTATTTGACTTTTCCTCTGTAATTAAAACCCCATATCTAGAAGGATCTTCAACGATTTTACTTGCAATTAATCCTATTCCTTTATATTGATCATGAAATTTAATCATTTGAGTAAAATCAAAATTTAAAATCACATCTCCATTTAACATGAAAAAATTCTCTTCTTGTAACAAATCTCCAGCTAATTTCACAGCACCAGCGGTTCCCATGGGACTTTTTTCTTCTGTGTACTGAATATTAATACCAAATTTTTCACCATTTTTGAAATAATTCTGTAATATATCGCCCATTACACTAACAGCGAGTACGATATCTTTTACACCAGCAGCTTTTAATAACAAAATTTGGCGTTCAATAACCGGTTTATTCACTATGGGAATTAAAGTCTTAGGTATAGTGCAAGTCAATGGGCGTAATCGAGTTCCCCAGCCTCCAGATAGAATAATTCCTTTAGTCATAATTAAATAATGATATAAATCTTGTATTTAATAAAGAAAATAGTATACAAATTAAAAGTTATTACTGTTTTAAAATTAATTCTGTGTATAGATTTTTGAATTAAATATCTCTTGTTTCAATATTATCTTCACTTTCAATTTTCATTTTTTTATTGTTAATGTGCCTTATATCTGAAAATATCCATACTGCAAGTAAGATAATTGACTGTAAAATAAGACTGCTTATGAAAAGTATATACATTCCAAATAATTCTGCTAAAGGTCCAGAAAGGATCATTCCAATAGGCATAATAGAAAACGCAATCGATATTACGATTGAGAAGACTCTTCCCTGGGTTTCTGCTGGAACCTTAGTTTGTATGATTGTAAGAAACATTGTGTTTGCGATAGGCATCATAGATGCATGAATTAAACCCCCAAACCCAATCAGCAGAAAATTACCACGTGGAGCAAATGTTGTGATTAAATAACCAATAATTCCAATAATTATAGTTTGTAAAATTATCATTTCTTTATGTTTCCATTCTTTTTTAACTGAACATATGAGAGCACCAATAACAACTCCTACCTGAAACATTGCTACTACTATCGCGAACTCTAGTGCCCCACCTGAATGATTATCTTTAATAAATAAAGGCATTAATGTATTGAAAGGATTATTTAGTAGATTTATTATAGAAATTAATACTAATAAGGTAAGAAGCCCTGGTACTGTCTTAAGAATATTTACTCCAAATTTCAATTCTTTGAAAAAAGGTTCCTTATCATTTTCATTAGAATCTGTTTGTAGCGTTGGAATAGTAATCAGAAGTAATGGAATAATTGCTAAAATAAAAGTGCCAATATCAATCCAAAGAATTTGTTCAATCATCAAAAATAATAATAATGTTGCTGCGACTATCGGTCCTATCATGCGTATCATTCCAGTAAATAAGTAATTAATTCCGTTCATTCTACTCAAATGCTTTTTCGGAATCATTATTGGAATAATTGCATTTACAGTTGGATAATGAATCGCTTGAAAAATAGCGCGCACTGTATTCAGCACTATAAGAAGCCATATATTTTCAATGTCTAATAGAAAAATAATAATTATCCAAAATGTAGTAAAAGCTTGAAGAAAATCAGTTAATCCTATCGTGATTTTCCGATTCCATCTATCTATAAAGACACCCATAAACGGAGTTAATATTACCATTGGAAGGGAAGAAGAAAATGCAGCAATTGATAGATATATTGCACTTCCCGTGGTATCAGCAATCCACCAAGTAATGACGAATCCTATTATTGATGATCCTAATAATGAGAATAGTTGACCAAGCCAAAAGAATAAATATCTTTTAAAACTCTTGTCAGTAGGCGCTGATAGCATTGATTAGTCTAAGATTAAATTATATAACTTTATCTTATTAAAAATACATTAGAATAATTACTTTATTAAACACACTTCTATTAGTTTTGATTTATAAAGCTAAGTTTTCTAGCTAATTTAAATGTAAATTTAAGAATAAAAAAAGAAAAAATAGAAAATTCGAATTTTACTTCTTAAATAATGGATCTGCTTCTTGTAAAACACGTCTCTGAACCTTTCCCATAGCACTTTTGGGAATCTCCTCCACGAATTCGATAATAGCTGGACATTTCCACTTTGTCATATTCTTTTCTGTCCATGCAATCAATTTTTCTTCAGTAATTTTGCCCTTATATTCTGGTTTTAGAGCAACCCATGCTTTCGTTATTTCTCCGACTTTTCCGGCGGGATCCGGTAAACCTGCTACTGCAGCTTCAGATACTGCCTCATTGTTCATAAGCATAGTTTCGACTTCGGCAGGAAATACTGAATGCCCTGCTACTTTAATTAACTGTTTCTTTCTGTCTCTAAGAGCTACTGTTCCATCTTCATTCATAAAGCCAATATCACCGGTTAAAAGCCATGTTCTACCATCCCATGTTTTAAGTGTTTCTGCTGTCTCTTCAGGTTGATTAAAATATGCTTGCATGACCTGAGGACCACAAACGCATAATTCCCCTGTATGTTCCTCTCCATATTTAGAACCTGGTAGTCCATCAGCTATTGGTCCTTTCTCAAAGTCATCTGCATCAAAAATTGCCCAATCAGTACCTGGAAATGGCATCCCAATTACGCCAACAGGACTTTCACCAAATAAATTCCCCCCACTTACAACAGGACTTGCTTCTGAAAGACCATATCCTTCTACAATTCTTCCTTCAGTATTCTGTTGAAATGATTGCTGTACAGGAGCATGTAAGGGTCCAGCGCCTGAAATACAGAGTCTTAATCGGCCCATTAGTCCGGGAAACTTTTCCAGATGTGGAAAATCTGCTATTCTTTTAAATAAAATTTCAGCACCCGCATAAAAAAGACCCTTTGGAGCAGGAATATGAGTAATTTCTTTTAAAAACTCCTCTGTTGGAGGAGGTCTCGGAAAGAGCATCATCCATCCTCCCAGAGCTATTCCAACATTCATAACAGCGGTCATTGCAAATGAGTGAAACAAAGGGATTGCTCCAATATCTCCAACGCCGGGATCTTCTCCGCCTACCCATAAAACACATTGAATTGCATTTGTTACTAAATTGAAATGGGTTAAAACAGTTGCTTTAGGAACTCCGGTGGTACCACCAGTCATTAAATATGTTGCTGTATGTTCAGAAGGATCAAAGTCTACTTTTGGAAGATCAGGTTCAGTATCCAGTAGGTCTAAGAATTTTATTGCTCCTGGAAAATCAACTTTTCCTTTTGGAATTTTTCCAACTATTTTTCCTAGCCCTTTTTTCCAACCTGGCAATCCGGATGCTAGATCAGCAATATTAGTATAAATAACCATTTCAACATTTGTTTTGTTAATAATTGGGCGAGCTAATTCTCCGTATAAGGCATCTAAAGTAATCAGCACTTTTGCATTAGTCAATTTTAAGTGATGTAGCACTTCTAAAGGTTTATAAGTTGGATTTATACCAGTTGCAATTGCTCCTAACTTTACAGACGCATAAAAACTAATTACATACTGAAAACAGTTTGGCATTAAAAATGCAACTACATCTCCTTTTTTAATTCCTAATTTATGGAGTGCTGTCGCTAATGAATCTATAGCTCTTCCAGCTTCATCATATGTCATCCATGATTCTATGAACCACATCATATGTTCATTAGCATATTTCTTTCGTTGTCTCTCAAAAAATTCTCCTAGAGAAATTTTTTCAAAATCATAATTTTTAGGAGTTTTTTCTGGCCACCATTTTTTAAACCAAGCTTTTTCTTCATTTACTTGCCATTCAGCCATTTTTTTTTCACTTTTTCGGTTTTAAAGTTGTTTTTTAAAGAGATTTCAAATTTTTATTAATAATTTTGAATATTAAAATAAATTGCTTTAGATTTAAAAATTTTACAAAAATTCAATTTTTTAGTTGTTTTCTAGAGATTTAGGGCTAAATTTTTTACAAAATTATAAATAAATTAAGTAATTTATATAAATCCCTTAAGTTTGAAATGATCTTCCACGGTTTAATCCCCAGATTTTGCGAATTACGTCTTTTAGCTATTTTCTTTGAAAAATAATCATTACCGGTTAACATTCTTTTGGAACTTTGACGTCGAATTAAAATTGGTCTAATATTAGCATTGTTAGCGCCTTCAATATCTTCCTTACTATCCCCTATAAATACTACTTCATTCGGCTTTAATCCAATCTTTTTAAGAGTAATATGGAAAATCTGTGGATCAGGTTTCTTAAACCCTATTTCTCCCGAAATGGCAATAAATTCGAAATATTTAGTAAGTTGATATTTAGATAATATTGAGTAAATATACGGGGGATGGTCAAAATTAGTAATTAAGGCTATCGATTTCTTATTTTCTAACATTTCTAATAATGGGAGCGTTTCTGGATCAATTATTATACATTTATGCCAAGCATTCACAGAATCATTTGCAATTTTTTTAACTTCAGATTTTTCAAGTTTTAAGTTTAAATCAATGGCAAAATCTCTTATCTTATTTTCATAAATCGTTAATCCCACATCATTTTCTTTGGGTTCTGTTCTCGAAAAAAAGCCATTACACTCCATTGAAAATTTTTTTTTTGATGATTTTAATCCATAGATTCTCATAAGTTTATAAAATGTGACAAACCAGTTTTTCCATGCTTTCTTACTGTTTTTAGGTATTAATAATGTTCCGTAAAGATCAAAAAAAACGCCTTTTAGCATCATAATCATATTTAATTATATCTATATTAAATTCTCTAGAGAAGTCTGTTTTTTTAAAGTATATGAAAAATTATAATAAAAAGAATTAAATGATACAAATAATTCGAAATACTTAGAATTTGAAAAAATAACTGTTATAGAAAAAATGACGTGTATTCATGGTTTAGATGAAATTAATTGCCCTACCTGCCGAATTTTAAGATCTACTGCTCCTAAAGGCTTACTCAGTATAAAGAGACTAGCCTTTTCGCGCATTGAAAATCCTTTCTTCAAAAAAAACGCGAAATTAAAGAAAGAAATCTCGAAAGATATTATTCCCAAAAAATTAAATGGCTTTAGTACTACTCTTCAGAAACCACCTTTAATAAATCAAATTCCTGAGTTTCAAAATAGATTATTCTTAGAACGAACAAAAGAAATAGCTATTTCAAAAGATGATACATTTGGGATTTCTAAGAAAATTCAGCTCGAAAGCTCCGAATGGAAATTTGAGAAAGAGGATTAATTTCACTTTTTAAGATCTGATTTTTCTTTACTCATTTTGTATTAATCTTCTACTTTCAGTATTAAGTTTTACTTCCGTATCAAGTTCATTTTAAGGGTGCAAGTATTTCTATTGATTTATTTCTTACTTCTTTGTTTTTTTAAATACTGAACTAATCGATAAAGATGTATCTCAAAAAGCATTTCATCTTGAGG
This sequence comes from Promethearchaeota archaeon, assembly GCA_016840085.1. Classification (GTDB taxonomy): domain Archaea; phylum Asgardarchaeota; class Lokiarchaeia; order Sigyniarchaeales; family SOKP01; genus Loki-b32. The sequence continues at coordinate 80,759 of JAEOTA010000014.1, read as the reverse complement.
AAATTCTTCTCTTAATTCTTTTATCAAATTTTCTTTTTCCTCATTTGTCAAATCCAAATCTTTAAACAAATATTCGATATCATATAAAATAATAATTCACCTCTATAATTCTGGTGGTGCAAGTATTTCTATAGTTTTATAACCCTCTTTTAAATTAATTAAATTAACACCTATCCGTGTTTTTCTTTTTACTAGATGTTTGAAATTCCAACTTATTAAAATATCGAGAGAATGAATTGTAGTCAAAGCAAGTAGTATTGCATCACTTTCATACTTTTCTGGAATAAGACCCTCTTTGATATAAACCTTAGTTAATTCTTTTACTTCTTTGGTGATTTCAATTCTATTTCCTTTTTTTAAAAATAATATTAATTTGTTTTTTATATCTATATCGATAATTGCTTCAATTTCTTCAATATTTATCTGTGAATAAAAAACTTCATAATCATCAATATTTTTCAAAAAATCTTGCGTCTGTCTTTGGCGAATTGGGTTTCTATCATCTAACATGGCGCTATAAACAGAAATATCCAAAAAGACTTTTAATTTTTTCATTTAAAATTAATTATTTTCTTTCTCTTATAACATAAGCTATTTATAAAATACAATAGTAGCTATTAAAAAATTTTGTTTTTTTTCTAAGAAAGCACCTCTTGAAAATCCAGAATGGAATTTTGAGGAAGAAGATTAAAAATTCTAATCGATGGATCTTTATCTCTTTCCTTCTCACCTTTTCAAAATCTCGTTAAGTCACTTAATTTTTATACTATTTTAATTTCCAAAAATGTAGAGAAAAAAAAGATCTATATTATTATAAATCTATCCTACTAATACATACCTTAACTAAATTTTGGTATAAGAATATGAAATTTAAAGTAAAAGAATTAGCGATCCTATTGGTTATAGGTTGTATGTTTCCGTTATTAATTAATAACACTTTTAATTTTAGCGTTGATCAGACTACTTTTAATAACCTGAAGAATTCATCTGTTTATGATGGGGGCATACAAATTGATGCATTAACAACTACTAACACTACATATTCTGGTAATTGGACGTGGGCAGTTAGTCAACCTTGGTGTTATGATGATAATGGAGTTTATATTATAGAAGATCTTACTATTAACGCGAGTAGTACCCCCACAGGAAGTGGAATCTACATTGGAAATTCACATGATGTAAATTTTAGAATCCAAAATTGTACTATTGTTGATTTAGTAGCAATATCTTCATATGGAGCAGGAATAAATTTGATAAATTGCTCACGAGGAGTCATCTTTAATAATACAATCACAAATACCAACTGGATAGCATGTGGAATTCAACTACAGGGTTATAATTGTTATAATATTACTATTGAAAGAAATGTGGTTACTTCCATTGGACGCCACGGAATCTTAACATATGGGGGGAATAATATTTACATTATTAATAACACGGTTACCTCAATACAATATCAAGGAATTTACTTGTTTCATGGTTGTAAAAATTCTACTATAGCTTATAACCATGTAGAAAACGCCAATGTGCATTATGATTCTACTATTGATGCCGGAATACGTTTATTAGATATTGACAATGATAACAATAAGATTTTTAATAACACGGTATTAGCTTGCCGTCGTGGCATGTATTTACGAGATTCTTCTAATAACTCAATTCACCTGCTGAAGGAGAAAAATTCGGTAAAAAAGCACCTTCTTTTACTCTCACTGTGACTGACCTCAACTTAGTCATGATTTGGTATTCCCTTGATGGCGGGGTTACCAATTTTACGGTTAATGCAACAGGAGCTATTGACCAAGCACCGTGGGCAGCATTAGCCAACGGAGAGGTTACTATTACGTTCTATGCCAGAGATATTGCGGGAAATGAAGTATCAGAAAGTGTTACCCTAATCAAGAGCGTTCCAAGTGGCTTAGAGCCGGGAGTCATTGCAATTATCGTTGTTGTGTCTGTAATTGGAGGAGTAGCTATAATAGGTGCGATTTTGGGAATACTTTTAAAAACGGGAAAAATTTCGTGGGAGAAACTTAAAAGATTTTCATTTAGAAAAAAATAATTTTTTTCATATTATTTTAAAATCAATAAAATAGAGACTAGAAATAATATTGAGATTCATCAATAATTAAACCTTATAAAAGCGAATAAAATCTCTATTTAAGATGCATCAAAAGTATTATGAAAGTGATAAAGTTATATTAGGTCTTATATTAAATCATAGTGATACAATAAAAATCTTTTATAGAAATAATATTAGATGGTGAAATAAAAAAAATGACTATGGAAATTTTTTGGTTAGGGCACGCCGCTTTCAAGATTAAAACAGATAGTGGAAGAGTAATTTATTTGGACCCATACCAGATTAAGAAGGGAGAAGAAAAAGCCGATATTGTTGTTTCAACACATTCCCATGGAGATCATTTTGATGCAGGCAGTATAAAAAAAATTTTTAAAGATGATACGGTGGTAATAGGTCCCGCGAGTATCTCTAGCGATTTAAGTCAATTCAACGGGAAACCCTTAAAATTTGGCGAAACTTTTGATTATAAGGATCTTTCAATTGAATTAATCCCAGCATATAATATAAAAAAACCAAATCATCCTAAAAGTAATGAATGGGCAGGGATTATTGTCAGATCTGGAGATAAAAGTGTTTATCATGCAGGTGATACGGAAAGAATTCCAGAAATGAAAGAATTAGCAAGCAAAAACATTACAGTCGCAATGATGCCGTGTGGAGGAACATATACCATGGATTTTGATGAAGCTACTGATTCCGTCGTGGATGTAAAACCTGAGATTGCAATACCTATGCATAACTGGGGAAAAGATTTAAATAAATTCAAAGAACTCCTTGAAAAAAAGGAACCAAGCATTAAGGTGGCAATTTTAGAAAAAGGTGGCGAACCTTTAAAAATCTAAATTATAATTTTTTCCATTATTCTTTTTTTCTTTTAATCAAAAAATGAGATATTCAATATTGAATATTCTAAATAAAAAAAAGAGGTAAAATCTAGATTTATTTACCCTTTAGTTTTCTTTTCTGTTTTTTTTTCCATTAATTTTTATCTATAAATTCTCTAGATATTAAATAAATTACCTGTAAAGAAAAAAAAAATCACTTTAAATTCAATTTTCATTACGATAAGATTTTAAACTATAGATTTTAAAAGTAATATATAAAATTCAAAAATGTAAAGATATATTCAAATTAAATACTATAAAATAGTGAAATTAAATGGAAATCAATGAAAGTTTTAAAAATGATACGACAGTAGCTTATATCTCGATGGAGATAGGAGTTGATAGTAATATTCCTACGTATTCAGGAGGTTTAGGTGTATTATCTGGAGACACCGTAAGATCAGCTGCAGACCTCGAACTTCCTGTAGTGGGGATATGTTTATGCTACAGTTCTGGTTATTTTTACCAGTTTTTTAATGAGTTTGGGGATCAAAAGGAACGAGAAATTGAATGGAATTTTTTTTACGAATTCGAAAGAGTACCAGAACCAATTACTGTGAAAATAGAGGATAAGGATGTGAAAGTTTCGGCATGGCAGTATAATGTTATAGGTCAATCTGGTCACCTTTTACCAATTTACTTATTAACAACAGATGTTGAGGGAAATGAAGATTGGATGAAGCAAATGACAGGTTCTCTATATGATTCTACATCAAAATGGAATAGAATCGTTCAAGAAATGATATTAGGGATTGGTGGTGTTAAGCTTTTAAAATCTTTAGGATACAATAATATTCAAACGTATCATCTCAATGAAGGACATGGTTCTTTTGCGATGGTTGAACTATATAACATGTTAAATGGTGATATAGAGAAAGTAAAAGAAAAAATGGTTTTTACAACTCATACTCCTGTTCCAGCGGGGCATGATCGCTTTAAACAAGAGTTAGTAGATAAAGTCTTCAAAAAAAGAATGCCTTCAAAGATAAAAAAACTGGCTGATGACAATGGAGAATTCAATATGACCTACTTAGGCATGGCACTCTCGAGATATAGAAATGGGGTTGCGAAAAAACATGGTGATATATCTAGGAAAATGTTCCCTCAATATGAAATAGATCATATTACTAATGGAGTTCATTTGCCATTTTGGTGCTCTAAACCTTTTCGTAAAATTTTTAGTAGAAAATGGCCAAATTGGAGATCAAATCCTCAATTACTTGAGAATGCAATTGAGCTTGATGATCTCGATATCTTCGATGCACACATTGAAAATAAGTTCAATTTGATAAGTTACCAGAAAGGTCACTCATGGAACTTATTAGATGAGGAATTAATAACCTTTGGGTTTGCCCGTAGATTTGCAACCTATAAAAGAGCAGTATTAATTTTCCATGAGATTGATAGGCTAGGTAAAATCTGTAAAAATGCTGTACAATTTATATTTGCTGGAAAAGCTCATCCCAAAGATCAAATGGGAAAGGATTATATTAAAGAGATCCATGAAGCAGGTGAATATTTATATAATAATTACGGTGTAAAAGTAGTAATGATGGAAAATTATAATATGGATCTCTCTCATATGCTCGTATCAGGAGTAGATGTCTGGCTTAATACTCCTGATAGATATCGTGAAGCAAGTGGCACAAGTGGAATGAAAGCGGCGTTAAATGGTGTTCCAAATTTCAGTGTTCAAGATGGTTGGTGGTTAGAAGGGTATAAAAGAAATCCTCTAGCAGGCTGGGTTATTGGTCCTGATGACTCAAATCCAGATGATCCGGGGGTCTCAAATAGTTGGGATATTGATGCGAATGCGTTTTATGAGGTGTTAGAAAATCAAATTATTCCAACTTATATGAACCATGATGAGTGGATCTTTAGACAGAAAAATGCGATTTCTCTTGCCGCATATTTTAATACTCATAGAATGATAAGGGAATATGCTAAAAAAGCTTATTTACTTAAAAAACAAACACGATGGAAATATATAAGTTAATTTTTTTTTATTATCCCTTTAGCAGTTTTTTAATTTAAAGGGGCGAATTTTGATATATTCATCAAATTTCTGCTGGTTAAAGTAATCCTCTAAAATCTCTTTTAATATTTCTTCCATCATGTTAATACCAGATCTTAAACCATCCATATCTTTTGTTAGAAGCAGCAAATAATTTGATGTTGCTTCAATATGAAAATAACCAGAACCAAGTTCTAAATCAGAATAGTTTTTTATAATATCATCAGTTTTTTTAACTATATCTGATGTTGTAAATAGTACAATCAAGTATTTTTCTGAAATTTCCTGTTTTAAATAAGAATCTCTTATTCCGGCAGCACTTAAAGGAGCTCTCGTATAAGATTTGAACAAATATTGAAGACGAGTAATATCTTTTCGAAATTTATTTTTGTTATGAAAAAAAACAAACTCATTAGTTAATTTTAAAGGTTCTTTATCAAAATATGTTATATTTTCAGGTGGTTTTTCAAATGTGAATTCTTTGAGGAAATTTGACATTTTAAAAGTTATATCCAGTAGAGTTATTTAATTATAGTAAATTTCTTTTTATAAAAAATTTCATGATTTTAGTTAATAAGTACTAAATAATTTATAATAGAGAAAATAATGAAATTAGGAACCCTTAATTTAGAGAATAGGTATATTTTAGCACCAATGCAAAATGTAACCACTGCTCCTTATAGGCGGTTTATAAGAAAATTTTATAAAGTGGGATTGGTCAGTGTTCCTTTGCTGTATACCAAACGAATTGTAAAAAATCCTAAATCTATAAAGCATGAATTATATAAGATTGAAGAAGAGAAACCTATTAGTATTCAGTTGATAGGAAATGATCCTAATTCTTTAAAAAAGGCTATAGATTATCTTGAGAGCTATGATTTTGATGTGTTAGATATTAATGCAGGGTGTCCTTCCAAAAGAGCAATTAAAGCTAAGGAAGGGGGTTATTTAATGAAGGATTTGGAATCATTGGGAAAAATAGTAAAGATGGCTGTTAAATATTCTTCTAAACCTGTCTCACTTAAAATTCGAACGGGATTCGATACACCAATGAATATTGGAAAGATGGCAAAAATAGTTAATAATTTTAATATTGATTTTTTAATTATTCATGCTCGACCTGTAAAGAGTAATTATAATGTTGGGACTTTGGATTTAGAAACTGTTAAGCAATTAAAAGAAAATCTAACTGTTCCCTTAATTGGCAATGGTGATATTAGAAACCCAATTATTGCAAAACACTTTATTGATTATACTAATGTAGATGCTTTAATGATAGGAAGGGAATCAATGGGTAATCCTGAATTATTCAGTCAAATGCATGAATACTTTACTCAGGGCAAATTTGCACGCTTTAAAAATAATATAGATCGAATAAAAAGCCATTTATTAATTTATGAAGAGGTTCTTGATGAATATTTAATTGGAATTTCATATTCTTATGGAAATGAAGTATTCAAATTTAGAGAACTAAAAAGAAATACTATTTGGTTATATAAAAACATAAATAATTCAACCAAAATAAGGCGTAGATTAGGTGAAACTAAGAATCTTAAACAGCTGAAATTAATTTTAGAAGAGATTTTTTCAAAATGAAAAAAAGAATATTAAGAGTTTTTATATTTTTTCAAGAGTTCTTCTGGTGTAAAAACACCATCTTCAGTTATAATCCCTGAAACTAATCTAAAAGGTGTTATATCGAAAGCATAGTTCAAACATTCGACGCCATCAGGCACAATTTGAACTTTACCTAAAACCATGCTTACTTCACTACTATCTCTTTGTTCAATAGTAACATCCTCTACTGTTTCATCAAGAGATAATGTAGATGTAGGTGCTGCTACATAGAACGGGATATTATTATCTTTTGCGGCAAGAGCGACTAAATATGTACCAATTTTGTTAAACACCGCATCAGAAGTGACTCTATCGGTACCTACTATAACTTTGTTTACTTTACCTAACATCATAATTAATCCTGACGATGTATCAGATATAACATTCACAGGTATTTTATCATAGTGGCATTCATATGCTGTTAATCTAGCTCCCTGAAGTCTTGGACGGGTCTCATCTGCAATCACAGATATTTTTTTACCTTCTTCGATTGCTGCTCTAACTGGTGCTAACGCGGTGCCATATTGTACAGTGGCCAGAGATCCAGCATTACAATGTGTTAAAACAGTATCACCATCTTCTAATAATGTAGCTCCGTTTTTACCAATGTTCTTATTGACATTTATGTCTTCTTGTGCCATAATCTGTGACTCCTCAATCACTAAATCTGAAAGCCCATGAGGATTGTCTGGATATGTTTCAATTATTTTCCATATTCTGTTAACTGCCCAAAAAAGATTTGACGCTGTTGGTCTTGTGTTTCTAATTGTATTAGCTGCATCTTCCATCTTTTCTATGAATCTTTCTTTTGGAAGATCCTTGTATTCAATTGTCGCTAATGCCATTCCCATCGCGGCTGCAACCCCTATAGCTGGAGCTCCTCGAATATTCATCACTTTAATAGAAGTTGCTACATCTCTAAAATTATCGAATTCAAGGAATTTGAGTTCATGAGGAAGTAGAGTCTGGTCAATCATCTTGACTTTATTATCCTTGGTCCACTCAATAGAAGGAATCAATTAAAGTTCCAACGCCTAACATTAAATTTGAATAAATAATAAAATATTGCAAGCTTTAAAAAATTAAATTAGAAATACTGCTGAATTTAATAAGGCATAATAAAATTACATAAAGGTGTTAGGTTTCTCTAAATACATTTTAGCGCGAGAAGATTTACGAATTGTCTTAGAAGACCACAATTCTTATTTTCAAGAAAAAATTGAAATTAAAGATGGAGATAATTGGATTACCATTCTTAGTAGTTCAAAAGATTATAATACGTTAACATTTTGGTCTCAAAAAAAAGTCTCTTCAAAACCTTTATCATTCAACAAACAAAAAAAGAAGAAACTTTATTTTCAAACTTGTGATGAGGATATTTCCTTAAATTTAGATTATTGTCTTGAAGAAAAGAATATTTTACATATAAGATATAAATTGTCAGCAAATAGAGATTTGTCTCTTTCAAAAATAATTATAAAATATAACATTTTGTTAGGAAAAAATCCAGATTTTACCTGGGTTCCTCATATTTGTCCGAAAAAATATTTAGTTATTGGTGATCATGTTTTTAGATCTCCTGTTATAATTTATAAAAAAGAAAATATAGCATTTGCTTTAGTACCAGACTTGAAGACGCTAACTCAAAATCATCCATTCCAAACGTTCATGAATTTAAATTTGAATCCAGAAGATCAAGATGTGAATGCTCAAATATCATATGGGTTTGGAAACTACAAATCATTTCGACATATTTTATTTAAGCATGAACAAAATAAACTTTGGGAAATAAAAGCAGATACAGATCTAACGTTTAGATATTATATATTAGTTTTTAAAGAAAAGAATGATTCTGAGATTTTAACTTTTATAAATAATTTCTTCTGGGAAAAATTCGGAAGAAAATTATTATATTTGAGTTTCAAACCTCAGATCCTACCTTATGATATCAATGTTAAAGAAGGGTTTGATGCAATATTTAAAAGGCATCAATATTGGGGAGATTTGACTATTAATAACGTTGAATGTGGTGGCTTTTGGGTTCAAACATGGTATGGAAAAGAGAAGTTGCCTCTAAAATTCATTCAAACAAACGATCGAAATGAATATACACAAAGACATTCTAAAAAAAATCGAATTGCGGTAATATTTAATAATGCTTGGTTCTTAAATATTAGATCAGCTTATGGAATAAGATTTTTTGGGGAACTCTGGAATGATAATAATTTAATTCAAAAGAGTAATCGAATGTTAAATACGATATTAGAATTACCTCGAACAAATGGTATTTTTCCAAGCCTAATATTCCCCAAATCAAATGATACTGATGAATTTTTCACAGCAAATGGAATAAAAGCATGGTTTTATATTGATGATTTTAATGTAGTTGATGCGTCTTTAGCCATGTACTGGGCAATTAAAATTTCAAATGATTACAGTTTGAAAAAAGATTTAGTGCAATCAAGAAGTAAAGAACTTTTTGATTTGATTAAGATTATACAATTAAAAAATGGTACAATCCCTCACTTTATTAATTTTGATAAAAAGAATAATCCTTTCATTATAAAAGATCTAATTGATTCTGCTAGTTCGGGATCATCTTTAATGTTTTTAACAGAATTCTATAAAATTAGCAAAGATGAAGAGATTATTCCTTTATGCGAAGGAATTGCCAGATTTTTACAAAATGAGATTATATCAAAAAATAAATGGCATGATTTTGAAACCTTTTACTCTTGTACATATCCGGGTATAACTGATTATGATGAATACACAGAAAGTCATCTCATGAATACGTTATGTATTTATTGGTGCGCAGAAGGATTTAAGGACTTATATAAAATTACAGGAAAAACAGAATATTTAAAGTCTGGAGAACGTATATTAGCAATTCTATCTTTGTTTCAGCAAGTTTGGAATATGCCATATATAAGTATTGATACGTTTGGAGGATTTGGAGTTCAAAATGCTGATGCTGAATTAAACGACGCGCGACAAGGATTATTTGTTAGAACTTATATTGAATATTATTTAGAAACAGGAAATAAAGAATACATGGAACGAGGCATTGCTGCCTTAAGAGCTAGTTGGGCTCTTCAATTACTTGATGAGTATAAAGATATCTGTCCAGGTAATTTTATAGGATTAGAAACTGTTAATGAAATTGATAAAGGTTGCGTAAGGGAAAATTATGGTCATTCTGGTAGAGACGAAAAAATTTCTGGATATATAATGTTTGATTGGGGTGTTGGTTCAGCAGCAATGGCTGTTGCCTATGTAAAGAAGCATATTGGAGATTTATTTTTAGATTTTAAAGAGAAATTGGTGTGGGGTATTGATGGACTTCTAATTAAAAAATTTGAATTTTGTGAAGATTCAATTAATATTATTCTTGAACAAATCTCTGGTAAAAGTAATTTCATAATTAAAGCAAGAGAAGCTCCTGAGAATCCAATAGAAATTATAATAAATGAAAAATCACTTGGTAGACTTGAGAAGTATGTCTTAGAAAAAGGGATTATAAAAAAAATAATGCCCTAAATAAATTTGAGTAATTTTACGCTAAAAATTGTATGAATATTACAAAATCTGATATTATTTCTTGCAGTCGTAGAACAGATATCCCAGCATTTTTAATGGATTGGGTAATTGATCAGATCAGATTAGGCTATGTTGACGTAGTAAATCCATTTAATCGAAAACAAGTATATCGTGTATCATTGAAACCAGAACATGTAAAATGCTGGGTTTGGTGGTCAAAAAATTTTGAAAAATGGATTGAACTATATAATCAAGAAAAAGATTTATTTAAATCATATAAAGGTCATTATTTTCAATTTACAATAAACTCGCCATCTGAACTTGAAAAAAATATTACTATTTCATTGGAAGAGAGGTTTAAACAGTTAGAATGGCTAATTAAAGAATTTGGTCTATTGGCAGTTAATTATAGATTTGATCCAATAATAGTTTTCAAAAAAAAAGGTTCAAATGAATTTAAAAGTAATTTAAATAAATTTGAATATATTATTGAAAATGTATCAGCTCTCGGATTGCGAGAAATGATATTCTCTTTCGCAACTATATATCCTAAAGTTAAAAATAGAATGAATGCAAGGGGTTATGTTCCAGTAGAATTAAGTTTTGAGAAAAAAAAAGAGATTGTGAATAGATTAATTGAGATATGTAATAGTTATAACATTAAAATGAAAGCTTGCTGTCAACCAGACTTATTAGAAATGGAAGGAATTGAACAAGCGCATTGTATAGATGCGTATAAAATTGAAAAATTAATTGGAGAAAATATACCCAAAATTAGAGATAAAGGGCAGAGAGATAATTGTGGGTGTTTCAAATCAAAGGATATAGGTGGTTACAGTGGTATTTTTCGCTGTAAACATAATTGTGATTATTGCTATGCATCTCCTGCTAAAAAATAGTATCTTTGATTCATTCTTTCTCCCACATATATCGTAAGATTAATGTAATATTTAAAAATATCTTCACTTTGAGAAATCTAGATTTCTTTTAAAAAGATTTATTTTAATACTATAACTATTAATTTTATACTTTAAGAATATACTAAAAAAGAGGGATTGAAAATACCGAAATGTAAATTTTTTATTGTGGATGTTTTCGCTGAAAGAGAATTTGAGGGGAATCAACTTGCTGTCTTTATATGTGAAGATGATATTAGCACTGTTGAAATGCAAAAAATAGCAAAAGAAATGAACTATTCTGAAACAACATTTATTACCTCAGTTGAAAATTATGATGTACGCATATTTACACCAGAAGCAGAACTACCTTTTGCAGGTCATCCAACTATAGGAACTGCTTTAGTATTACAACAAGAGATAGTAAAAAGTCATGTTAAAACAATTCTTCTGAATTTGAAGATCGGTCAAATCCCAGTTTTGTTTAAATATAAATTAGGGAAAGCAGAAGAAATTTGGATGGAACAAAATCCTCCTACATTTATGAAATATGTTGATCCCGTATTAATTTCAAGAGTATTGAATATAAAAGAAGAGGATATTGATGCAAGGTTTCCTATTCAAGAAGTTTCTACAGGAGCACCTTTTATTATAGTTCCATTAAAGACTTTAGATGTCTTAAAAGGAGTAAAAGTAAATAGAGAAAAATATTTAGATTTAGTAGAAACTACTGAAGCAAAATCAATTTTAATATTCTGTCCAGAAACTCGTAATAAAGGAAATCAATTAAGTGTTCGAGTTTTTGTTCATTACTATGGTATCCCAGAAGATCCTGCAACGGGAAGCGGGAATGGTTGTCTTGCAGCATATTTAGCAAAATATCAATATTGGGGAAAATCTAAAATTGATATTAGAGTTGAACAAGGGTATGAAGTAGGCAGACCAAGTTTACTCCTATTAAGAGCAGAGGAAAAGGAAGGACAAATTAGTGTTGAAGTAGGAGGGAAAGCATTTATAGTTGCTAAAGGAGAGTTAGTATAAATATTAAATATTTCTATTTTTAAAACTTAACATTTTTTACACATTTGTTTTATAAGCTTTAACTTGCTTAACTAAATCATTTACTTCTTTGGGATGTGAAAATAGTGCACAGGGTGAACCTTTAGTTTCCAATAAATGTTCATTTTCTCTAATAACCTTAAATAATTCACTTTTTAAACCTTCTCTTAAAGTTGATTTAGTTAAATTGTGAGTTGCAATGTTAGAAACGGGACATGGAGTTAAATCACCTGAAGGTGTAACATGAGCAAATCCCCTACCAGCTGATACACAACCTCCCATATATTCCTCATCACCTGGTGAGTGAATAAGAAAGATTTGTTTATTTTCACGGTAATTTAGAACCATGTCTCTGAATTCAGTGCTCTCTTCATTTGTAAGCATTAATTCAATATCATTATCAACAGGGATATATTCAAGTAGGAAAGCTAGACGTACACCTTTAGATATTAAATCGTCAATATTTTTTGGATCCATCCAAAATCTGAAGTTATTACGATTAATTGTTGCTGAAATTCCGCTTATTACTCCAATACTATCTAAGTCATTTATAGTATTAATCGCTTGCTCATAAACTCCCTGACCTCTTCTTTCGTCAGTTAAATTTTGATCTCCTTCAACGCTAACAATAATTATTGTATTTCTTAATCGTTTGAGCCTTTTAATATCTTGACTTCCTAAGATTGTTCCATTAGTGAAAATTAAAAATAATCGATCTTTGAATTTTTCACTTAAATCTAATAAATTAGGTAATAAGAAGGGCTCTCCACCTGCAATTATAAAACCGAAAACTCCTAATTCTTTCGCTTCTTGTATTATCTTTTTCCATTGTTCTAAATTAAGAGATTTTGTGATGCTATTTTTACATAGAGTTCCAGTAGCTGCGGCATAGCATCCGGTACATTTAAGATTACAACTTGATGTAATGCTTAATATTAAGAATGGTGGTATTTTCAAGCCTTTAAGGAATTCCTCTCCTCTTATCCTTCGGGATTTCTTATAGGCTCTAGCCAGCCGGATCATCGTATATATACTTTTTGGATGCTTCAGAATCCATGGCATAAAAATCTTTGCCATATTAGGGTCAACCTTCTTGAGCGTACGGTTTAAAAACCTATTATCCTTATTTTCTGTCATCTAATTCATATTAATTATTCTAAAATTTATGAGAATTAAAATATCCCCTTTATAATTATTAATAAAATATTGCCTAACTTATAATTTGAGTAGTCCAATTTTTAAATTACCAAATATTTTTTTAGAATTCATCTATTACATTTTTAATAGGTTTATAGTAATTTGAAAGATTTAAGATATGGATATCAAAATCAAATATGGCTTTTTAACACTTGCTATAGTTTTATTTCAGTCAACAATAAAACTGTTCGGGGTTTTGATCACTGGAAGTTTAAGTTTCTTATCTGAAACAGTAGATACTCTAATTGATATCTTATTCGTCTCAATAACTATTTACTCCCTGTACTACAGTCAAAAACCCGCAGATTATGATCATATGTACGGGCATGCAAAACTAGATTCTCTCTCGGGTCTAGTTCAAGGCATCATTTTAATGAATATTTATATAGTATTAATTTATAATGCTATGCAAACAATTATAGTAGGCAATTTTCAAATCATAAATCCAGAATTGGGTTTATTAATACTAATTATTTCTTTTATAGTAAATCTTATCTTCTCACGAATATTAATATCTCAAGGTAGACGTCAAAAAAGCCTAACAATGGAGATTCAAGGTCTTAATTTATTTCAAGATTCTATAAGAGCAGTTATAGTAGTAGTGAGTTTTATTTTTGCTTATTTTAACATTATTTTTATTGATCCAGTATTTAGTGTTTTACTTTCAATTTGGATAATATTTGGAGCATTAAAATTAGCAAAAGAAGGGGTTCAAGAACTTATAGATACGAATCCTATAAGTTCGCTTATAGTAGAAGAATTAAGACAAAAGATTTTTCTTTTAGAACATATTGTTGGTGTACATGATATAAAAATACGAACAAGTGGTAAAATACTATTTTTAGAAGTTTACATATCAGTTGAAGATCACATTTCCATTGTACATGCTAATGAAATTACCAAATCCATAAGAAGCATGAGTGAGAGAAAATTTCCATTATATGAAGTGCAATGTATTATTGAAATGAATCCTATGGCCAGTGAAGAATCAATTGGAGAAGGTTTAATAAATTTGATTTTTTCAATGAAATCAGAATACCCTAAAATAATAAATTTTAAAGACCTTAATATTTTTCGAATTGAAAATGATTATTTTCTTTCTTTAGTTGTAATAGTTGATGAAACTCTTTCACTTACAGAAGCTCATAGTTTATGCTCTCACTTTGAGGATGAGATAAAAAAGCAAGCCCCTCTTATATCAAGAGTCGTTACACATATCGAAGGACAACCTTATAGTAAGGTTTTAATACCAGATCAAATAAAATGTGCCGAGGTAGGACCTGAAATGATAGAACAAATTAGTGAAGAAGTCGAAGAAGTACTTCGAAAACATGAATGCGTTAGAGGTTTCCATGGATTAGGATTTTGGGCAACATTAGATTATTGTATTTTGGAGATTCATATATTTTTTGATGGTTCCTTAAACATCTCGCAAATTCATGATTACATTACCGAATTGGAAATCGGCATTAGAGAAAAATTAGGGATTGATAATTTGGATTCAATCTTGCTTCATTCTGAACCAATTGAAGGTCGTAAGGAAGGAGTTATCTTCTAATATTTAAAAAGGGAAACGATACTTATTTAACCCAAGTTCTTGTTGCATTATTTTAATATCTCCTTGCAAACTTTTATTTATTGGAATTCCATTCTTTCTTCTTTCTAATTCAGTATAATATTCTTTTTCTCCTGCTGTGTAGATTTTTTCTTTTCCTGGTGCTTTTTTAGAACCTCTTAATTCTCGCATGATATTACCTGTTATTTCTTTAAATCTGTCTATAGGAATGAAATTTTGTATATTAATAACTAAAAAGAAATGTCCTACTTTTAGTCTCTTTTGACCATTTTCTATAATTCCTGCTGTATCCTTAAGGTATAACCCATCTTGTAGAGCTGAAGATAAGATCTCAGCAAAAGTAGCATAACCATACCCTTTATGACCTGATGTATCTTCATCCTTTCCCCCTAATGGTAATAACGCGGCAGAACGATTAACTAATTTGTTTAGTACTACCCCAGGATCTGTTTTCGAATTACCGTTATTAAAAATAATTACTCCGCGTGGTAGAGGTTTTTGTAATCTATTATACACTTCAACTTTCCCTCGTTGAATAATTGATGTAGCACAATCTAATAGAAATGGATACTCCTCATCAGTAGGAGCACCATAAGTTAAAGGATTCGTGCCTAATATTGGTTCAATACCAAATGTAGGGGGGACAGCTGGCCGTGTATTCGTTGTAACAAAACCTATCATGCCTTCTTCTATAGCCATAAGACTATAGTAACCTGCGATGCCGAAGTGAGAACTGTTGCGCACTGCTACAGCTCCGAGACCATATTTTCTTGCTTTTTCAATTGCTAATAACATCGCTTTATAGGCAATTACGTGCCCCATCCCACATTTTCCATCAATAACGGCAGTACTCATATTATCATTAATAATTTCAATCTCCGTTTTAGGATTATAAATTCCTTCTCGTATTCGATCATAGTACATTTTGCATCTCTGAATGCCATGTGAATCGATACCTCTTAAATCTGAAGTAATGAGAACATCAGCAATAATTTCAGCATGGTCTTCTGGAACTTCTAACTTAATAAAAACATCTTTAATAAAATCCTTGAGAGTCTCTACATCAATATAAACAATTTCATCTGATTTAGTAATTTCAGCTTTTTCTAAGGCTTTTTCCGTCATTTATCAAAGAATAAATAAAAGTTGTGATAGTTTTTATTTATTCAAATGAATATTTAAGTAAAATCATATCAAATATAGGTTGAAAATTAGTGATAAAATGACTGATTTTAATAAATTTTCTTAATTATCTTAATATAAATACGCGAGTTTTATTGAATAATTAAATTTAGAATTTAGAAAGGAAAATTGTATTTATCTAATCCCAATTCTTTTGCTATAGTTTTAATATCTTTTTGTAAGCTTTTATTAAGGGGAATCCCTGTTTTTTTTCTTTCAATTTCGACATAGAACTCCTTCTCTCCAGCAGTGAAAATACGATTCCTTCTTGGTTCTTTAGGAGAGTTTCTGAGATCTTTCATAATGCTACCTGCAGTTCCTTTAAATGAATCTAATCCAATGAAACTTTCAATATTAATTGCTAAAAAGAAATGCCCCACTTTTAATCTTTTTTGACCATCTTCAACAATTCCTAAGGTATCTCGCAAATAAATACCTTCTTGTAAGCCAGCAGATAGAAGTTCTACTAATGTTGAATACCCATATCCCTTGTATCCTGCGGTATCTTCTCCCTTACCACCTAAAGGCAACAATGCTGCTTTTCTTTCAAGCATCTTTGCCAATACTTTATTTGGATCAGTTATAAACTCCCCTTTATCATTAATAACAGTATTTTTTGGGAGTTGTTTATTAATCCTAGCATAGGTTTCGACTTTTCCTCTCTGAATAATTGAAGTTGCACAATCGATTAAAAATGGAAACTCCTCATCTGTAGGTGCTCCTACACATAACGGATTAGTGCCTAACATTGGTTCTACTCCAAAAGTAGGTGGGATTGAAGGTCTGGCATTTGTTACTGTTAATCCTATCATGCCCTCTTTAATTGCCATTAGAGAATAATAACCTGCAATACCAAAGTGTGTACTATTTCGGACAGCAACCGCGCCTAACCCATATTTTTTAGCTTTTTTAATTGCTTCCCGCATAGCTTTATAAGCAATTACATGCCCCATCCCGCAATTTCCATCCCAAAGAGCCGTTGTAGGACCATCTTTAATGATATCGATCTTAGTTTTAACTTCATAGATTCCTTCCTTAATTCTATCATAATACATTTTGCATCTCTGGATGCCATGTGAATCAATACCTCTTATATCTGAAGTAATAAGCACATCAGCAATGATTTTAGCATCATCTTGTGGCACACCAAGACCGATAAAAACATCTCTCATAAAATTCTCAAGAGTTTTAGCATCAAGATAAGATATTTCCTCTGACATCTTATAATTTTCTCCTTTTTAATTATAAACTAGTTTGGGGGATACTTAAAACACCGTAATAATATAATTAACATCTCCAATTTTAATATATTTCTTATTATAAGATGAATATACTTGTAAAACCTAGTTTTTATAGCAATATGGTCTACATATTATTTACGTATTTATATTACTAATATTTTAAAGAATAATGAAGGTATTAAGTCGTTACAACTAAAATTAATAATAATTAATATTCGAAGAAAATAAACGTATGAGGCAAAAAGAAAAATTAAAATGTCCTGTATGTAGTGTTAAATTCATTCCAAGAACTTTTTACCCTGAAGAAGCGATTTTTTCAACTTCTGATGGAAAAAAATTGTCAGGATTTAATGGGTATATTGAATCGAGCGGAGTTAAACCAGCAGAAGTAATTCTAAGCTCTTGGATTACTTATTGCCCAAATTGTAACTACGTAATGAAATTTGTAAAAGAAATAGTTAAAAAAGAAAAAATTCAAAATCAGAGTATAATAGCGAAAGATATAAAGCAAAAATATAATAACTATTATTTTGGATTTCCATTTGAAGATTATACACAATATCTAACAAATGCAGCAAATAAAGTCACAGATTCTATAAAAACATCTCTCAAGTATTTAAATCTAACAGCATGGGAAAATATGTATGATTTTGGAGATACATTTAAATTATTAGTTCGATTTTATGCCAATTTAGAAAATTATTGCAATTCTCAACTTACCTCAGAAAAAGAGAAGGATTTACCAATAAAAATAAAATTATTAAGTTTATCACCGGAATTGGAAGCAACTTTACTTGAATTAAATGAAATTAGAAATAAGACGATTCATGGTGAATATGAATTGACTCCACTTGATAAAAATAGAATTAATCATGTGGTAATTGATTTCATATTAAATCTAGTCGATACACACATAAAACCGTTGATTAATAGTAAGAAATTGAAATCTAAATATAACTATATTGATTTGAAAGATCTTAATTCTGAAATCAAAGTCTTTCTTAATGGGTATCTAAATAATATTTTTAATGATGGTAAAGTTGTTAATAATCAAATTAAGGTATTCTTAGAGAAGCTTATCGTAAATTAGAATATTATAAATTCCATTAGTTTCTGAATTGATTTACTATTCAGATTTTGAATTTTCTTGAGTGTTATCACCATGCTATATGTTTTTTTGAATTATTTTTTTACATCTTCTATTTATGATTGTAAATGATTTAAAAACTAAAGTAGAGGGAAAATTTTACAGAGAAGTTACAATTGAAGATGATGGAGAAGATATTGTATATGTATTTCCTGATACAAAAGAGTTCTTATCAATAATTAGAAGAAAACTGGTAAAAGAAAAAATAATTTCGGAACATTTGTAACATTTTATAATCTCTTAATTTTTATACAACTTAAGATATCCTGTCCCATTCCTAATATTATAAATTTTAAATTATAGTATGAATTATCGTAACTTGGCCAAGTTGTGCAATGGCTGATATTCCATGCTGAATGGACCGTGAAATGCACATTAGCGGAAATTGCCCGAGTTAAGATTTCATGAATATTGTTATCCACCGTTATGTCCTCGTCGAAGCATTCCCTATAATGGTAGGTATCAGAGCGGTACCTTTTGTAGGAAAGATATAAGCTCATAATTAGAAAACTGGTTAGGCCAGGGATGGAGCAACCATAACTATAGGTATTTACGCTTTATAATAGCACCGTATTTATACGGTATATGAAGAAAGTAAGGGTGTGGAGAGGCATGACCTCTGGTTTAGCAATATAATTGAGGTTTAGATTCGGGTTTTAATATAAAATTATAATTGACTGCTACTACTTTTTTTTCTCTTCTATGGTTAATCTATACTGGCAAATTTTATTGTTAGACTTAAGAATACAGTTTTGAAATTCAACATTATATTTTAAATCAGAATCCAAACTGTTTAAAATGGCTAAAGTGTAAGGAATACATATTGTACTTTGAATAACTTCAGCCCTTTCTGGATTAACTTTGCCACCTATAGGACAAAATTTCTTTGAATGTTTAAGTGTTATCTCGAGGATATTATCCCCAATTGATTTTATTTTAGTCTTAGCATTTACTGCATTATAAATTTTCTTTAAACTATTTTCTATCCCAGATACTCCGCGTTCCTTTAATAATTTGCCTAATTTCGCTCCTAAGCTTGCTGAAATAGATTTTGGGAGATTGGGACCTCCGATATCAATCATTTCGCGAATAAAATTCTGGAAAAACTTTAAAGCATCTCTATTTTTTGACATTTATCCCCAAAATCCTTATTTAAAATTATTGAAGAAAACTTACTTAAATCTCAATTCAAAAGTATTTAATAGTTTTTATTAAAATTATTTATTTGATAATAGATAATGACGAATATCTTAAAATTTAGACTAGATTTTTAAAAGGTTTGAATATTTAAGATCAAATATTTCTAAAAGAGACTGGAAAAAAACCCCGCGATTGACGGATTACACTTTTGGAATTACTTTTTAATTAGGTGAATTACCTGTATGTTTTTTATTCTGCAATTTTAAAATGTAATGACAAGTTCGCTGATTTGTTAAAGGAATACAATTTAAAAAATCAGCTTCAGTTGTAAATTGAGGAAATAATTCATTAAAAAATCCTCTCATGTAGGGAATACAAATATTATCTTGAAATATAGAAGCTCGGGAAGGATTATAACTTCCTCCGATTGGACAAAACTTTTTTGGATATTTTATTACAACTTCATAAGTATTTTCATTTAATTTTGTGATAGTTGGTTTTCCATTCAAGCCAGTATAGAACTGCTTTAAGACGATTTCCATATCTAATGACGACCCTCTTTCTTTATAAAATTTTCCTAACTTTGAACCAGATTTTACTGAAATAGCTTTGGGTAAATTATTTCCGCCCACATCTATCATCTCATGGACATAGGCCTGGAAAAACTTAAGAGCATCCTTTACCACATAATCACCTTTAAAATCTTAATTTTAAGTCCTTGTTAAAAACCTTAACCCATTAATCCTAAGTTCCAAATAATCATTGAAAACACGAATATTTAAACTTTTTCCATTATTGTCAAATTTTTCATGTGAAAATTTAGAATTTCTAAAAACAAGCATAGAAGGGTCAGCATAATATTACTTATCGATTACATTTTAAGTAAAATTCTAATTATCTTTCACTAGAGAGAATCTTAGAAGTTGGTCTTTATCTTCTTCTGCATAATTAATGCCAATTCTTTTGTGTGTAATAATATCCTTTTTATTTATTTTTTCACCTTGAGTAAAGAATAATTTCGAATCTATAGAACAAGAATCTTTACCATTAAATTTCGATTTTGTTATATTTAGAGCCATGCACAGCTTCCCTGGTCCATCAGTCAGATTTTTAAAATCTTTTCCGATTTTTACAGTTCTATATTCATTCATCTGCTCAATTCCTTCAATTGGATACAATTGTCTAATTAAAACAGCACAAGGCATATTTTTTGGCTCAGTTATAACATTTAAGCAATAATACATTCCATAAATAAGATAAACATATAGAGTTCCAGGTTCTTCATACATGACCCTTGTTCTTTCAGTTTTTTTGAAATTATATGAATGACTGGCCTTATCGTTAGGACCGAGGTAAGCTTCAACTTCAATAATTTTCCCAACCATTTTACCATTTACAGTTTCTCTTACTAAATATTTCCCTAATAAGTCCTCTGCTACTATTTTAGTTTTTCTATTGAAGAACTCTCTATTCAGTTTTTTAAGATTAATCAACGACTTATTTAAATTATCGAAAGAATTATTTATTTATCAAGAATAATGTTATTACTTATATAAATTCAAATTACTTCTTAAAAACTAGGGGATAATGAAAGCACCAGAAAGAGTTTTAAAAGCAATTAATCATGAAGAACCTGATCGTGTTCCTGCATTTGAAAGTGCCTTTACAAATAATACAATTATGAGACATTATGGAATCGATCCAAAAGGAGCAGGAGGTTACAAATTATCTTATGAATTTTTACGAAAAGTAGGGATTGATTTAGTTTTAAGCTTTGTAAGTTTATTTCCTCGAAAATTTCTTAAAAAAAATGAGGGATTCATTGATGAATATGGAAGACATATGAAATTTGAACCATATAAAGATGGTACTCAAATACTAGCTTACCATGGAGGACATTTTAAAAGTTTTGAAGATTATGAGAGTTGGGAACAGCCAGATCCGAACTTAAAAGGACGTTTAGATCAATTTCTAAATGGAAGAAAAGTTCAAAAAGATATAAACAATGAAGTTTTTTCCATTCCAGCAACTGGTTCTTTAATGGAGTGTACATGGGAAGGTTTTGGTATAGAGACATTTTCAAGAATTTTAGCAAACCATAAAAAAATAAAAAAGGTTTTTGACGACAGAGGCAGTTTTACGCTAGAAATTGTAAAAATTTTAGCTGAAAAAGATGCTAAAATCGTATTGTTGTGGGATGATTATGGTTTTAAAAATGGTCTATTTATGTCTCCTAATAAATATAGGAAGTATGTGTTCCCTTGGCTAAGAAGAATATGTGATGCAGCCCATAAACGTGATTGTATAATTTTTTTACATTCTGATGGTGATCTTTTGGAAATTTTCGAAGATATTGTAAAATGTGGAGTTGATGCTATAAATCCACTAGAGTCAACAACAGCAAATCCAGAATATAATATTTTCAAATTAAATCAAAGATATGGAGATAAAATAACATTTTCAGGTAATTTAAGTCCAGTAATGTTAGCAATGGGCGAAATTTCTGAAATTGAATCTTATGCAAAAAAATTAATTAGAGAATTAGCACCAGGAGGAGGATATATTTTTAGTTCTGGCCACAGTATAAATCCTGCTGTTACTATAGATCGATTTGAAGCTATGCAAAATATAAGAAGGAAATATGGAAATTATCCGATTGATGTGCCCGATTAATTTGTTTTAATATTCCCTAAATTCATTAGCGGCATCGAACATAGCTACAATATTTTGAGGTGGGACTTCTGCAGTAATATTATGAATATTCGCTGCAATAAATCCCCCTCCTGGTTTGAAACATTCAAAATTTCTTTTAACTTCTTCTCGAATCTGTTTAGGTGTTCCAAAAGGAAGTGTCTGCTGAGTGTTGCATAATCCACCCCAAAACGTTATCATATTTCCATAGCGTTTCTTTAGGCTACAGGGTTCCATATCATAAGCAGATATCTGGACAGGATTAACAGCATCATATTTAATGTCTGCAAAGTGGGGAATAAATAAAGGAATCGACCCGCAGGAATGATAATTAATTTTAATTTCAGCTAATTCGTGGATTTTTTCTGATAATTTTCTCTCAACAGGCTTTATAAGTTCCTCATAGATTTTTAAACTCATTATTGGTCCTGCTTGTTCTGCTAAGTCTCCATTGATACAAATAACATCAATAAATTCACCAACCTCATTTAAAAATGTAATATTATAATCTATCCAATATTCTAATAGCCCTTCCATAGCAGCTTTAATCAATTCTGGCTTTTTTTTAAGATATATTAAAGCCTTTATAAATCCAAAAAGAAACGTAGTATATTCATATATACAACCAGAAGGATGTGTTACTAATGCATAATCAGTAGTTTCATGAATTCTCTTAGTATAATCCTTTAAACCTTCAAATGGAGATTTATCTTTTCCATTAGGCCAGTCAAAATCTTTAATTTCTTGAACTGTTTTAAGATCTGCAAACGGATGAATTACAGGGTCGTAATATAATATTTCATCTATATCTTTATTCGCATCATTCCCCCAAAAGCAACCGAATTGGTCATAGACACCAACATACTGCCCCTCATATTGGAGTTCGAAATCATCAATTTTTACCATACCTCCAAGCGGTCGGATGTACCTAATATCTATATTAAACCGTTCCAATAATTCCTCGCAAGGAATGGCGATTTGCTGAATAAAATCTAAAATTTGAATCTCTTTATCCTCAATCTCGAGATATTCTATTAATTTCTTATAAACTTTAATATGTATACTAGATTGATTACCTCCCAAATCTAAAGGTACCTTATCTGGTTCTACATGATTTAAAGTAGTATTTACCCTTTCTCTTGAATTCATATCTTATTATCCCTCTTTATATGCTGATTAATAAATGATATTAATTCTTTTTTTTGATCAATTTTTTTTTAAGGAATGATTCGAACTCAGCATTGCATGCTATAAATGGAAATTTTGAATTAATCGATAATTCATATTCAATTTCAGCTCCCTCTAAAGAAAATATTCGTCCCTCTGCTTCTTTTAAGATTAAAATCCCTGCCGCTACGTCCACTAATCTATTGCTATTTCGCAAGTTAATAAAAGCTTCCATATTTCCGCTTGCCACATGGCATAAAGATAAAGCACTACTACCTAATATCCGAATTCGAAAAAGGCTCCTTATAATTGGAGCTAACTTCTGCAAATTCTTCATTAAATTTTTCATAGGGAGGTTAAGTTCAAAAAAGCAATTTTGAGTTATATCTAGATTAGATATTTTAACTTTTTTATCATTCAAGTAAGCCCCTTTTCCTTTTTCTGCCCAATAGATATCTTTAGTGATTAGATTAATAACAACGGCTTTCTTGATGTCACTAATTTTTGTACCGATTGCATATGCTAAAGAAGTAGAACAATATGGTATCCCCCTTACAGCATTATTAGACCCATCTATAGGGTCGACTATTAGCACATTTTGATTTATTAATGCTTTGTATTTATCTCCTATAAATTTCTCTCCAATCTCTTCACTAATCAATAATAAATTAATATTAGCTTTTTCTAACGATTCAATTATCACATTCTCAGCAATAATGTCAATATTCATAGACAAATCACCTCCAGCACCTCTCATTGATTTCTCTGCTGCTTCTTTTGAACCCAATAAAGGATTCACTTTATTAAATACATCAATAGCAATTTGTTTTAAGAAGTTGATATCCAATTCCATTAAAATCAGTGTAAGTTTTAATAAGTATTCAAAAATCTAAAATAACATTTAATTTTTATGTAGATTTTAAAAGTTTTAATTCATAGTTTATTATTTCATTTAAATTATTTAGTTCTGTTATCTCTATTGAAATTAGACCTTTTTCGAAGATTAATTTGGGACCTATTTTTAGGTCTTTTTTTAAAAATATTTTATCGATTTTATATGAAATTAACCAATCTGAGATTAAAATTCCTTTTCTCTTTTCTTCTTTAATAAATTTGTTAGTTACTATATTATAATTCAATAAATGTTTTCCCACATCACTTTCTTCTATTTCAAATAAAGCAAAATAGAGAGCTTCTCCAAAATGATCAGATATATGTGAGTTTAATCCATTATTATCAATTAAGGGAATAGCTACTTTCGTTATAGGTTTCTCTTCAGTTTGAGTTAATATTACTACTTTAAATATCTGAGGGAATGATTCCTTAATCTTTATATTTATGAGATTTTTTAACGTTTGAACTTGGTTTAAAGTAAGATCTTTGCTTAAATTAACATTTACTTCTAGAAATACATATTTTCCATAAGATCTTATTTCTAACCGTTCTATTTTTTTAATCTTTGGAAATGTTTCTATTAAATTATAAAGTTCAGTTCTTTTATCAAAATCTATAACTGCATCAAGCAAGATTTTTGTTGAGTTTAAAAAAATATCAAAACCCCCTTTAATAATAAAGAGAGCAATGAATAATCCAATTATTGAGTCTAAAAGATATAAATTAAAACTAGCACCGATAAATCCGATCAAAACTGATAAAGATATAAAATTATCATATAATTTTTCGCTTGCTTCTGCCTCAATTACAGGTGAGTTCGTTTTCTTTCCTATGATCTTTAAATAAAGAGTAATGGATAAAGAAATAATTAAAGAAATTACCAAAAAGACGTAGATTAAAATTGATGTCTCGATAGTTTTCAAATTACCTGAAATAAAGCTTAAGATTTCTCTAATTGATTGCAAAATAATATTATAAGCAGTATAAAAAATAAATATTGAAATAATCAAGCTAACGATATTTTCTATTTTATAATAACCATAAGGAAATTTTTCATTAGGCTTTTTTCTAGAATATATAATTCCTATTAATGCTGCAACTACCATTACTATATCAGTAAGGTTATCAAAGGCGTCTGCTTGAAGTGCTAAACTATTGGATATAGATGAAAATATTAATTTTAAAATGAATAATAAAATAGTTATAGTTAACAACAAAAAGTTTAAAAATATAGGACGTTCGTAAAACTTCAGATTCTCATTGGTTTCAATCATTTTCAAATTTGATGTTTTTCAATTATCCATTTATCTACAATAAATTTCTGAGGTTTACTTTTCTTACTCACATCAAAATCGCTGTGGATACAACTTTTTGGAATCCAGAATTCTTCTTCTGTATCGAGAGTAATTAATAACGCCTTAGGGCTTTCAACTTTAATTTTTGCTTTTATATCTATTGTATCAACTGAAACACCATATTCAGTAGTTTCTACTATATGTAATCCGTCTCTAGCTGTGATATGTTCAGCAAACACACCATATTCTGCTTCTTCATCAATTTCTATTTTTTCTTTTGTCTTAGATTCAAAAGTCCCACTTGTAGCAAATTCGATTTTCTCTTTTAATATATGTTCAAGCAACAATGTTAAAAAATTTAAATTCGGAAACCGGACTTTTTTTATATAATCTCCTAGTTTAACTTGTAACAATTGCCGAGTTTCATCTTCCCAGCCTACATAAATCTCTGTTTTGCGATCTTTGAAAACGTGATATCCTCGCCAGTTGGCACTCCTTCTATGAAGGACTTCTAAGATACATACTATTTCTTCGATTGACATTTTAACGGTTTTTCCTTCCCCTTCAGTAGTATGTTCCCAAGTTCCATTATCTTTTCTCTTTATACAACTTAAAAAGATATATGGAACCATTTTCGCAGGACTAGTAATAATTAAACTTGATTCTTGTCCATAAAACGTTTTTGTATGAAAATCAGCCAATTCAATACACTATTATATTATTTTTTAAGATATCGTCCATTTATTTAATAAAATTATATTTATTTATTGATTTAAATCTGATTAATTAGATACATAGTTTTTTCGAAAATTTTAGTAAATAAGTAAAAGTTTTATTAAACTTGATTTTATATAACTGTAAATCAATTATTATAGAAGGTTAAAAGTATGGAAAAAAAAGATGATGATTCTATTGAAAAACCCGAAAAAAGAGCTATGATAAGTAGTTCAGGTGATTTCACTGAATTTGACAAACATATAAGCGTTTCAGGTTCTGCAAAAATTTCTGGTGGAAAAGTAGATAAATCTATACGAATAGCAGGTTCAGGAAAAATTAATGGGGATTTAGAATGTAGTGGACTTACGACTTCAGGTTCTTTAAATGGATCTGGTAATGTTACTGTTCATGGGGATATTAGTAGTTCAGGCACATTTAATGTGGCAGGATTCCTTTATGGTGATGAAAGTGCTGATTTTGCTGGTTCAGCACAAGTGGGGAATATTATTACTATTCAAGGATCTTTAATAGCATCTGGAACATTTATAGGTGGAAATTTTGTGAGGGGAGAGCAAAGTGTTAATCTTTCTGGCTCTTCAGATATCAATGGAAATCTATCTTCTGAGAAAAATATTAATATTAATGGATCAACTAATATTGAAGGGAATGTTGTTGCTGAAAATGTTATAATTGGAGTTCAAGAAAAAATTAAGAAACAACATTATAAAATACACGGAAGTATTCTTGCTAAAAATAAAGTAAATATTATCAAAACGCATGTTGATGGAAATATAAAGGGTAAGGATGTAAAAATTGGTCAAAGAACAGAAATTCTCGGAAATGTTTATTATGTTGATATTATTGAAATCGATGAAAAAGCAAAATTAGCTAATGAACCAATTCAAATTAAATTAGATGAATTATAACTAAGTTAAAGTATTCTATTCCAATATAAAAATCGACTCAAACTACATTAATTCAATTTCTACGAGAACTGATTCAGGAATCTGAATTTTCATGATGAGATGCATACTGCGCTCATTTGCGATAATTTCAAAAAGTCTTTTATGAATTCTCATCTCAAATTTTGCCCAGGTACTAGTACCTTGGCCACTAGGCGCCTTCATTACTGGTACACGCAATCTTTTAGTAGGAAGGGGAATAGGACCATTTTTTTTGATGCCCTGACTACGACAAACCTGTAACACTTGCTCGCATACTGATTGCAATGAATCTAATTGAGTAGATGACAACCGTATGCGTGCTTTTTGTATGTTTTACTCACCACTAAAAGTTGTATTTAAAATTTACCCTTAGCTTTAGCATTCTAATTGCTACTGAATAAATTATTAAATAATTGCTCTTAAATAAATTTTTTCATCTAATTTTCAAAAGGATATTGGAAATTTTTGATTATTTTTGTTTTTTACCCAATAAATTTAAAAAGGAAGTTTTCAATTTAATCATCGGCAGAAAATACTACTTAAAAATAGAGAAAGAGAGAATATCATGAAAGATGATGATTATATTCCTATTAGAAATAATCTTTCACTAAGAAGAAAAAATCAACGTAGAATATGGGCTTTAATCATCATAACTATTGTTATAATAATATCTCTAGCAAGCATTCCAATAGTCATTTATGCGTATAAAACTATCAAGAATTCAATAAATTATAATCTAAAATTACCTTGCGAAGAACTCCCAGAAATTGAAAAAGTCAGGCAAGTTGTTGAAGATCATAAGGATATTATAGAAGAGATCGAAAACACGAGTCCTGAATATGTTTGGGTTGAGATTAATGAAAGATGTAATGGAAAGGGTGAATTATTTATTTATTATGATACTGTTTATACTAGAGATAAAATTTTAGAGATCATTGGAGGAGATACATTTTTCGGAGTACCTTATAGATTATTTAACGTATAGTGTGTTTAATATTCATTTTTGAACTTTTATAAAGTAAATTTTATTAAAAAAAATTAAACAATTCCTAAAAGAAATTTATTTCCCAAATTCACATTTTTTAAATATTTTTTTGCTACTTCAAAACTTTTTAACGCTTGCTTACGAGGAGTAATCCCTAAATCCCTCATTTGATAATCTCCATGAAAAATTAATAAACTAAAAGGAATATTTTCGTTTATGGAACTAACAAATTCAGCAATCAGCTCAACTTCTTCTTGAGTAGTGTATCCGGGAACCATCAGTGTACACGCACTCATCTCTGGCATGTCTTTCCCTCTAGTTCCAAAATACTTCTCCGCTAAAAATTTGAAATTTTCAAGTGTTCTACTATTACTGACACCACACATTGCTAAATTTAATTTCTCATTGAAACTTTTTAAATCAAATTTAATATTTCCTCCTGTTTTTATTGCGAGTCTCATGCATTTTTCTACTAAATCTTGTCTTCCACTTCCATTCCATTCCCAGCATATCCTGAATTTTCTCTTTTTATCTTCGTTTTCCATTTTTTCTAAAATAAGTTCTGCTAAGTTAATAGAAAACGGTAATTGGGATTCGGGAGTTCCCCCAAAATAGCATAGACAAGTAATCTTTTCATTTTTTACTATTTGATTTGCTAAAGCTTCACCATCAAATAGATTTCGCTTCTGAAATTGCTTATGGCTACTATTTTGGCAGAACAAACACGAAAACGTACATCCATATAGAAAGGCAGCGTAGCTGTATGTACCAAATTCAGGGCCTTCATAATTCGAGAATTCGGGATATCCTGCTGGAGTTCCTGCGGGGCAAAACCAAGCATTGCAACAATTTGTTGGATTTGGATCTATATAGCCATGAATATAACCCTTTGATTTTGTTGGAAATGGCAATTCCCCTGAGTTCTTTCTTTGAATGTTTCTTAATCCGCAATAACTTACATCATTTTCAGAAAGAGAACATTCATTTATGCAGTAATTGCAGTTTAGTTTAATATTTGGTCGTTCTGCTTTAGGAGGTTTATCTGGTAAATCAACGAGTTGCCGAACTTGTTTATGCACTTGGAAAATATGTGGTTCAATTATCTCCCAATCTCCATTTAGAATACAAGCCCTACATACTTGTAGGACTTCAGAGATATTCCTATCAAGTTTACCACAGAATTTGCATGTTCCCATTTTCCCATTTTTAAGATATTTTCTTTAATAATAAATAGGTTTGACCTGATTTTTGAGAAGGCTTATTTTTCACCATGTAGCCTTCAAATCCATTCATTATAAATGATCTTTTAAAAACCTTTAGTTCCTTATCATTCTTAGGGTAAAATTCAATAATAATTCTTCCTTTTTTCTTTAAAATCTTATTCAAATATTTTGCTGTATCATTTAGAAGCTTAATCCTTTCTCCGTAGTTGTCTTTTCCATACGTTATAAAATTATAGGATGAAATTGAAATAATGTGATCAATTGAGGCTCCCTTTATAGGTAAAAAATTAATATCTGCTAATATTAATTCTAAACTTTTATAATTTTCAAATTTTTTTTTCTTATCTCTTGCTTTTAATAACATATCACTTAAAATATCTATTCCAATTACTCTAAATCCATTTTCAATCATAATTTCAGATGAAAATCCTGTGCCGCATCCTAAGTCTAAAATTAGGTAGGAATCTCCTATATTTACCCCCTTGTCTGCCTTACCACTTAATTTTTCGTCGTAAAGATATTGAATACTTAATAAAGTGGCTCTCTTCTGATTGCGCTCCATCCAGCTTGAACTATCATATTCTTCCGCTTTGTCATCAATATAATCATCTGGAAATTTCGGGAGTCTATTTTTTCTTACCAATGTCTATCACAATTGCAAAAAATAAGGTCATTTATATAAATGCATAAATCAATATATAATAGTTAAATAAATTTATTCTTAACTAAGACTAATAATTGTGTTTAGGGTTTACTTATGTCTGGAAAAAATACGATCCTAATTGTAGATGATGAGCCAGATATTGTTAATCTCACTGAGAAATTTTTAAAGTTAGGAGATTTTGAAACGATAACAAGTAATAATGCAAAAGAAGCAATGAAAATGGTAGAAGAGAATTATGAAAAAATCGCCCTAATCCTCTTAGATATAATGATGCCAGGCCGATCGGGCTATAGCGTTCTCGAGGAAATCAAGAATAATGAAAGATATAGAGATATCCTTGTTGTATTATTCACAGTGAAAAGTTTTAATGAGGATGTTCAAAAGGGAAAGAAACTAGGTGCTGATGCCTATATTACAAAACCTTTTTCTGGTAAAGAACTTTTGAAAACAATTCAAGAGTTATTAGAGCAAAATAAGAATTAAAAACCTCAGTTTATTTTCTATTAACGATCTTTATAATTTAAGAAGCTTCTATTAGAAATTAACTTCATACTATTTCTTCTTCTTTTTATTATTTAAATTTAGTAAGTATTAGAAGAACCTTTAAATAGTTTTAAGGAACTTATCTTTAATATTGAATTCTATTCAAAAAAAATAAAGAGAGTTAATTAAAATGGTATATGAAGCTGAACCTGATAAAATTCCATTTTTTAAGCAATATTTCTCTGTACTTATATTAATCGCAAATATAATTGTCTTTATCTGACAGTTTTTGGATCCTGCTGGGCAAATGCATATCGAAGCTGCTTTTGTTCCTTCTGAATTCTTTGCAGGGGAAAAGTTATGGACATTAATCACATCAATGTCCACATAATCATGAACATGTGGTTTTACCTTGTAATAACAGATAATTGTGAACATTCTATGGGGCATTTCTTATTTTTATTTACCTACTTTGTTTCAGGATTGTGTGGTACTTTACTTCACGCTTTAAGTACGATAATTATTCCAGTATGGGGCCCATTTTTAGCAGATATTCCTTCTTTAGGCGCTTCAGGAGCAATTTTTGGACTTATGGCAGTGTATGCTATTCTTTATCCTGGTAATAAATTTAATGTTCTATCGGGAGTAGGTGCGCGAAAAGTGGGTGCGGGTGTTTTTATTGTAATATACTTTGTAGCTGAATTAACTTATGCGATTGTTTCGATTCTTGACCCTTTAAGCATAGGACAGACTGCCCATTTTGCTCATGTAGGAGGATTCATAGGAGGAGCCGTAATAGCAAGTATTTTCAAAGCTGTAAAACCTAAATACAAAAAATAAAATGCCAATAATTTAATTTTTAATTTCTTTTTATTTTCCTAAATTTTTTGAATTATGAATTATATTAATTATTACTAATTATTAAGAAGTTAAATTAGGATTAAGATAAAATAATCAACCAAAAATAATAACTCTGTGGTTAAAATGGATAGAACTAATATAGTTGTTATCGGCATGGGGTATGTAGGTATACCAATGGCAGCATTATTAGCTGATGTTGATAATTTTTATGTTACTGGAATTCAGCGTAGATCAAAAAGATCAGGTTGGAAGATTGATTGGCTCAATAGTGGAAAGAATCCTTTTGAGGGAGAGGAGCCAGGTTTAGATGAATTAATAGCTAGAGTTGCAAAAAATGGAAAATTGAAGGTTACTGACAAATATGATGATGTGGATGATGCAGATTTTATTCTAGTTGACGTACAGACCCCTGTTGACCTAGATTCTAAAGTTCCTAGATACGAATCATTAAAAGAGGTTTCTAAAGAAATATCTAAACATAATAAAAAAGGAACTACGATTATAATTGAATCCACAGTAGCACCGGGCACAACTAATAATATTGTACAACCGATATTAGAGGAAGGAAGTGGGCTAAAGAGAGGAGAGGATTTTTATCTAGTATTTTCATTCGAACGCCTTATGCCTGGGAAATTACTCGAATATATAACTGATATGGAACGAGTAATTGGAGGAGGGTGTGAAGAAGCAAATAATAGAGCAAAATTCTTATATGGAAAGGTAGTCAAGAAGGAATTAAGAGTAACTGATACATTAACAGCCGAATTAACTAAATGTATTGAAAATACTTATAGGGATGTTAACATAGCTTTTGCAAATGAAATGGCGTTATTATGTGAAGACTTTAATAGAAATATATTTGAGATTATAGAATTAATTAACCAAAGGGATGATCGAATGATGCATTATCCTGGTTCAGGCGTAGGAGGTCATTGTCTTACAAAGGATCCTCATTTACTCGAATATGGTCATCGCACATACACGGAACATAAATTCAACTCTGATATTTTGCTAAAAGCAAGAGATTTGAATGATTTCATGCCTCGTCATATAATAGAATTGATGGAAGATACTTTTAGAGAATCACGCAAAGTAGTAGACAATATCAAAATTACTTTATTAGGGATTTCTTACAAGGCAAATACAGATGACACTCGTAATACACCAACTGAAAATATTGTTAAATTCTTAAAAAATAGGTATCATTCTCACAACATAACATTTATTGCGCATGATCCTTATGTGAAACCGCGAGATTACAACGCCACAGAATTAACGAATGACTTTAATAAAGCTGTTTCTGGAGCTGACGTTCTCATTTTTGCCACAAACCATAGTGAGTATTATGATATTGATCTTGATGATTTAAAGAGTAAAGTGAAAACACCTATTATTATTGATGGCAGAAATATCTTTAAGAAAAAATTGGTTGAGGAAAAGGGATTCACTTATAGGAAAGTTGGAGAAGGATCGAATACGCCAACACATATACCCTCATAAAAAGAATAAAAAATTAATTTTTAATCATTAAACCTCTTGTTCACGCAGAACTTAGAATTAAATCCTACCATTTTTGATTTAATTTTTTGAGATTCTATTTATTATTTGTTTTACTCTGTTTTTCTTTTAATTTTTTGAGTTTGCGTGCTCTTCGATACCACATATCAATAAAAGATCAACTGGAATTATAACAGTTTTCGTCATAATCAATATCAATATAATCTCTCTGTTCAGCCATTTTAACAAACACCTTTTAATGTTCTAATCTTTTGAAGTATCCTAAAGAAAAAAGGGTAGCGATTATAAATAATAGAAGCTACTATCAGAATGTGAATTTTTTATAAAAACGGTTTAACTTTTATTAATTTAATATAAAAAAGTGAAACAATAAGATATAATCTCGAATTCTTGGCTGAATTCATAGGATTAGTTCCTAATATTTTTTAAATCTAATCCTTGAGATTTGTTTTAATTTTTTGAAATTCTTTTCTTATGGTGTCTAATTTTGATATTTTTAATACATCGAATAATTCCATCAACTATACCTCATCCTGTGCAAAAGAATTCGTCTTTTTTTGAACTGTCTAATTTTTCTTTCCATTCTGACATAATTTTAATCTGTTTTTATGTTTTTATATTTAAAATCTATCAAAGAAATAAATATATTATTGTTATTAATAATAAGAATGGAGTATGAAGTATTAAATTAGAAATGAAAATTCTATTGATGTAAATGTAAAGTCTTTACAACTAAAATAAAAATTTATCATTTTAGTTTATAAAAATAATTCTGAAAATACCATATAAATTTAAGGGAGATCTACAAATAATAAATTTTTAAAAGCGAAACCTTACATATTCTATGCTAGTTGATAATTTTAATAAATATTAAATATTTATTTAGCTTAACAACGAGAATAATGGAAAAAAATGGCTGGAATAAAAGAGTTAAAAAATGAACTTTCTGAAATGCGAAATAGCATGGAAAAATTAACAGAAGAATTACATGAGACCAATCTTGCTATTAGGGAATCCTTAAATTCAACTTCCCAAGCCATAAAAGAGGCGAGTGAAAATTTCTCAAAAGCATTAGAGGATGCCATGAAAATGATGTCAGATTTAACAATTCAGATGAATGTAAGAGATACTATTTTGAAGAATCTTGGTCTTGATGGAATGATTCCAGGGTTTTTGAAGAAAAAGAAATAATGGTTAAAGTTTTTGTTCATTTTCCCAGTTCTTAACCACAAAATACAATATTACAAGTGAAATTATATAAACAACAGTAATTAATGACCATAAAATAACTTCATTAGTATTATTTTCAATTATTCCTGTAATTGCTTTATAAATAAAAAAAATGCTAAATAATGCTAATAATCGAATTCCTGATCTTACTTTATCCATATTATAAACTTATATTTAATAATTAAAGTAATATATTACTTAGAATTAAAAGTATAATATAGAAAAAAATAAATAAATTGTTTAAGTTAAAAATGACACGAACTCCACCAATTTGTTTTACTTGCGGTAAGAGTTGCAAAGATTCTATGGATAGAACTTATTATTGTATATGTGATATTGCAATCTGTCATGATTGTATTAATTCAGTTAAAAAAAATGATAAGATCTGGATTTGCCCTAAATGTAAAGAAGAGAATGACTTAGATAAAAGTAGATTATTTAGGTTAGCCTATGAGTAAGTATTAACTTAATTTATTTGTATAAACATTCCTATTTTTTTAATTATTTATATGCCTATGATGAAAATACCTAAGTTATGATTTATGTTTAAAAATGATTAAATCAGAGGAAGACTGAGGCATTTCTTAATGTTGGACTATTAATAATTAGAAATATTAAACAAGGGAAGAAAGATATAAACAATTATAAGTTTTCTAGATATTAATTATTTAAGTACATAAGAGTGAGATTAGATTTTCATGAGTGTAAACATAATCTCAAAGGTTGTAGAAATAGAGAATTGTAATAAGGAGGATTTTATTAGAGCACTGTATAAAGAAGAGTTTTGGATAATTACTAATCCCACTAAAAAAATGGAAGCAAAATTCATTGCTCCCAATGTATTATATAATAAAATATTTGATGAGATTGTTAAAATTCCTGTTGAAATGGAAGGAGAATTAGTTTTACAAGATAAAGGGGAACAATCTGAAGGGAAAGGGCGGTTAATTGAACTGAACGTTAGAAATAATAAAGATGTTAGAGAATTAGAGGGTCATTTAAGAATTAAGACATTAACTCCAACTAAATCAAAAATTGGCGTTTTTATTAAAAGTTTTACGTTAAGTAGTGACTTTCTAAATTTAATTGGAAAAAATGCTGCAGAACTTACTTTAAGAACTAAAATAACAGAAATATTAAGAAAATTAGAACGTTGGTTAAAAGTAAATTCTCTTAGTGATCTATAATAGATAATAATCATTTATTATAAATAGAAGAAATTATTTAAGATTCAATTTTAATTTATCATGGAGATTTTTTAGTAGGTTTAGGTTGAAAAATGAATATTTGGGTACTTGAGTCTGACTCTGGAATAACATTAGTCTATAAACCATATATGGATTTCCCTGTAAATGAAGATCTAGTTTCTGGTTTATTAACTGCCTTGAATCAGTTTACAATAGTGGAGTTCAAGCAAGGCATTGATTCCATTGAAATGGGTGGCTTAAGATGGGCTTATATCCAAGATAAGGACACTAATTTATTATTTATTGGTGCAGATTCTAAAGAAGTAAGTGGAGATATATTAAGAGCTCGTTTAGACGTAATACGACACACATTTATACAGCAATATGCTCATGAAAAGAATCGTTGGGGGAGTAAATGGGCAGGTAATGTAGAACTCTACAAACCATTTGAAGAGGTTATTGATGAATATTATACCCAATGGAAACAAGCAGAAAGTGTTACAACTATAGCTGAATTTTTTGATATGTTAGGGATTTTTCAACAAATATTAAATTTAGTGATTAATGTCATTGAAGGCCATTTATCCGCGAAAAAAAAAAATCAAATCTATAAAAAAATAGAAAAAATGTTTAAAAATTATGAAAAACTCGAAATTGTGAAGAGAAATCCAGAATTATGTAAAATTAATTTTCAGAGAAAGACTGGTGTTAACGTGATTAATATCAACCCCATGAACTGTGATATGTTTGTTGTTGAAAAACAATTGATAAACTTAATTAAAACAATAGTTGAAATCCTCAAAGAAGAAGAAGGCTTTTATACATGTTTAAAATATTTTATTGAAGAAAATATTTTTGACTATATTTTATCTAATTTTAATCTCTTAAACGATTTGAATTTATTCATTTTTCTGATCAAACTTTTCTTAGTAAAATAATTTTCGATTAACATTTTCAAATTTTTAATTAGTAAAAAGAATTAACAAAAAGAAATTATCAAATTCATTAAATTCGTTAACGTATTTACCTTAAAATTAAAAGCTATAGATTTTAATTAGATTTATTAAACGCTGTTTATTTACAATATTAATTAATTCTACAAATATCACTTTAAATTAGAATGGATCTTGTATTATTAATAATAATATTTGTTATTTTCGGAATTATTATTCTAAGTTATACGAGACCCAATCTAGATTTCGTCGCGATCTCCCTTTTATGTTGTTTTATAGCGGCTTCAATTACATTTTTGGTAAAGGGAACAGATTTAGAAGTATTTATTATTAGTATTGAATGGCCCGCAATTATTATAATATTAAGTATGAGCATTATAACAAAAATTGCTCAGGATTCTAATATTTTAGAATATGTTGCCGTGAAACTTTTTAAAATATCAAAGGGAGATCAAAGAATCTTCTTTTGGCTTCTATGTATAATAACAACACTATTAGCAGCTATTATAAGCGATGTTGTTGTCGTGTTAATATTAGCGCCTATTGTAATCCGTCTCTGTAACTTCTTAAAAATAAGATCTGGGACATATCTTTTAGGAATGACAATCTGTATAAATATTGGATCAATCATTACTCCGTTTTCAAGTGGGGAAAATATTATCATCTCAACGGCTTTTAACCTTGATACACTTTACTTTATTCAATATTTTTGGATTTTTTCATTTTTACTACTTTTTTTAACCATATTTTTATTAGATAGGTTTATTCTTTCAAAAGAACCAAAAATAGAGGAACAACAGAAGAGATTTGTCATAGATTTAATAGACACAGATGTTATGATAAAAAATAAAAAGATGTTTTATCTTAATAGCATAGCTATTATTATAACGATTATTTTATTTGTTGCATTACCTGTGCCTTTATATTTAACTGCTGTTGTTTCGACTTTAATTTTAGTCCTAGTCAATAGGAAGTTTACTAAAAAACCTATGAGTGAACTTTTAAAAGATATTGAATGGGAAATAATATTCTTCTTTATTTCACTGTACGTAGTTATAGAATGTTTAGTTCAAGCTGGATTTACCGAAATTTTTGCAAATTTACCTTTTCAAGAATTGAATCCAATACTCTTATCATTCTTGATTTTAATAATTATAAGTTTTGTGAGTGGGTTTGTTGCGAATACTCCAACTGCATTAATTTTTAGTACCATAATCATGACATTAATGGCAGCCCCTTTTAATTTTGAATCAGTCCCTTTATTATTTGCTTTTATAATTGGTATAAATCTTGGGGGAAATATTATTCCTCAAGGTGCTGCTTGTGATATGATGACTTTAAAAATTGCTCAAGATTCAGGTGTAGATAATCTAAACTATAAACGCTTACTTATTACTGGAGCTATTTTTGCTTTCATACATATTGGACTAGCAGCGATCTACTTAATGATTTTAACCGCAATTTTTGTTTAATAAATAAAAGAGAGAAGATATTAAAAAATAAAATTACCTTGCATTACTTCGCATTTCTCTTTATTTTTTCTCTTCCTTTTTTACTATGTGATTCGTAAGTTCGAGAAAAGCTTTTTCAACATTGTCCCCCGTTTTAGCTGAGGTCTCAATATATAAACAACCTTCATTTTTTGCATATTTTTCTACTTCATTCCGATCTATAATCTGACCAATTTCAGGAATTAAATCAGATTTATTCCCTATTATTACTTTAGGTATATCATTTAAAACAATACTACGCATTTCTGAAAGCCAAATTTTCATACGTGAAAATGTATGTTGTCTTGAAAGATCAAATACAAGCAATGCACCAAAAGCACCATCATAAAAGCTACGATGTAAAAATTTGAATCTTTCTTGACCTCCTATATCCCATATTTGGAGTTTAGCAAATTTTGATGGTTTATATTCTAAATTTTTAGTTAAAAAATCAACACCAATAGTTAATTTATATTTTAAATTAAATTCGTTATGTACAAACCTGTTTAGTAAACTTGTTTTACCAACCGCACCAGGTCCAACAATAATAACTTTAAAGGATAATTCCATTCTAAATATCTTAATTTTATAATTAGATTTATAATCATATATTAGATTTTTAAATTTAATCTAAAGTGAAATTATAATTATGGAAAAATACCTCTTAATTCAATGGCTTTTGCTACACGAGAAAGGGCAATTATATAAGCGGCTGTCCTTAAGGGCAGATTTCTTTCTTTTGAGACACTATATACGCTCTCAAATGCGTCTACAATGATCTTTTTAAGTTCTTGATTCACACGGTCTAAATCCCAAAAGTAACTATGAATATCTTGAATATATTCAAAATAAGATACGCAAACACCACCAGAATTAGCTAAAATATCAGGAATTACATAGATTCCTTTATTATAGAGAATTTTATCCGCATCTGGAGTTGTAGGGCCGTTTGCGCCTTCTAATACAATCTTGCAATTTATTTTATCGGCATTAATTTCAGTTATTTGATTCTCTAAGGCTGCTGGAATCAAAACATCACACTCTTGTGTAAGTAATTCTTCATTTGTAATATGCTTATGATTATTTTTTTGAAAATCTTTCAATAATTTTCCTTGGTTTCTCCATTCTAATAATTCTTTAATATTAAGCCCATTTTCAGAAAAAATTCCGCCTGATATATCTGAAACTGCAAGAATTTTACTACCATTTTCATATAATATATTAGCAATCCAACCTCCAACATTACCAAATCCTTGAATTATAATCCTCATCGATTTTAAATCAATATCTAATTTATTGCATGATGCTTGAAGCACATAAAACATACCCATACCCGTAGCACTTTCTCTACCCACAGATCCACCTATTTCAATAGGTTTTCCGGTCACAACTCCTGGAATTGTTCTTCCTTTTTGCATGCTATATACATCCATAATCCATGCCATAACTTGAGCATTAGTATTCATATCAGGAGCAGGAATATCTATATCCGGTCCAATAATATTAATTATTTCAGCTGTATATCTTCTTGTTAATCTTTCTAATTCTCTTTTAGATAATTTCATGGGATCCACACATATACCTCCTTTAGCGCCTCCTAAAGGTAAGTTTAAAAGGCTTGTTTTCCATGTCATCCAAGTTGCTAGAGCTTTTACTTCATCGAGATTAACATGTGGAGAATATCTTATACCTCCCTTTCCTGGTCCTCGTATTGTAGAATGATGTACTCTATATCCTTCAAAAATTTTCATTTTCCCATCATCCATCATAATTGGGATCGAAACTATTAATGAACGCTCGATTCTTCTTAAAAACTGACCAGTATTAGGATCTAAGCTTATTTCTTCTAAGACTACATCTATCTGTTTTTGGACTATTTCAAAAGGATTTATTTCCATCTTATTTAACTCCAATATTTTTAATATTATTCAATTTCTTAAACTGTATTTTTAGATTTTTTTTCTGGTAACCTTTACTTATTTTTTTTTGAAATACCTTTTTAATCATATTAAAATTTATTTAAATCACAGATTTAATCAATCTTTAAGATTTGATTATAAAAGATTATGGAAATAAACCTCTTAATTCATGTGCTTTCGCTAATCTTTTTGCTCCAATAGCAAATGCTGCTGTTCTGAGTGTTGTATGCATTTCCTTTGAAATTATATAGACATCTTCAAAAGATTTAATGAGAATATTTTTCATTTCTCTATTAACACGATCTAATCCCCAAAAATAGCTGTGGATGTCTTGTATATATTCAAAATATGAAACACATACGCCCCCACTATTTGCTAGAATATCTGGAACGATAATTACTCCTTTTTCATTCAAGATTGCATCTGCTTGGGATGTTGTTGGACTATTTGCACCCTCCAATATAATTTTGCAATCGATTTTATCCGCATTTTTGCTATATATTTGATTTTCAACAGCAGCAGGAATTAAAACATCGCATTTAGTTTTTAGTAAGTCATCATTAGTTATTGGATTAATATTTTTTCCTTCATAATCTTTTAATAGATTTCCCTGTTGTTTCCATGAAATTAAATCGTCAATATCTAAGCCATCCGGCGAAAATATTCCCCCCTCTTTTTCAGAAACTGCAATTATATTACAATTTGTTGTACATAATTGCTTAGCAACAACAGATCCTACTTTCCCAAACCCTTGGATTACAACTTTCATTTTTGTTAAATCATAATTTAATCTCTGACACAAGTGATCTAGCAAATATGTTATTCCTGTTCCAGGGGCTTCAATTCTTCCTACAGAACCTCCAATTTCAATAGGTTTACCAGTTACCACACCCGGAATAGTTCGTCCTTTTTGCATACTATATGTATCCATGATCCAAGCCATAATTGTTGAATCTGTATACATATCTGGTGCCGGAATATCTATATCGGGGCCAATCATATTAATAATCTCAGCAGTATATCTTCTAGTTAATTTTTCTAATTCACTATTCGAAAATTTTTTAGTATCTATAC
This sequence comes from Promethearchaeota archaeon, assembly GCA_016840085.1. Classification (GTDB taxonomy): domain Archaea; phylum Asgardarchaeota; class Lokiarchaeia; order Sigyniarchaeales; family SOKP01; genus Loki-b32. Next base: position 39,888 of record JAEOTA010000014.1, on the reverse strand, counting down.
AAACACCACCTTTAGAACCTCCAAAAGGTAAGTTTAAAAGACTTGTTTTAAAGGTCATTAAAAACGCTAAAGCTTTAATTTCGTCAAGGGTAACATCTGGAGAATATCTTATACCTCCTTTTGCTGGACCTCTTAAGGTTGAGTGATGAACCCTATATCCTTCAAAAATTTTAAGAGAACCGTCATCCATAAGAATAGGAATAGAAACGATTAATGCTCTCTCTACTTTTTTTAGATATTCTAAAGTGTTTGAATTTAGATCTATTAATCTTGCAGCAATATCTAGTTTCTTTTTAGCACTTTCAAACGGATTAATATCAATCAAAATTTTTACAACACGAATTATTTCTATTATAATTAGCTAATATTTTGATAAATATTTAAAATTAAATTTTTTTTAATAATATTAAGAAATAGTAATAAAAAATTAGTAATTTGTCTAATAAATCCTATAAATTTATAAAAATTTTTCAGCAATTTTTATTCTAATTATATCCAACCGCGTAATTCCATAGCATTTATAACTCTATCAACTGCTATTGTATAAGCACCTAGTCGGTTGTGAGTATTATATTCTTTTGCTTTTTCAACAGTTTCATGGTATGCTTTAGTCATCGTACGATCTAAAGCTGCAAGTACCTCGTCTTCAGACCAAAAGTATTGATAATAGCCTTGAACCATTTCTAAATATGAAACAGTAACGCCTCCCGCATTACATAAAAAATCAGGAATTACGAGAATCCCATTATTAAATAAAACCTCATCTGCCTCAGGCGTAGTTGGCCCATTTGCAAGTTCTGCGAGGATTTTACAATGTACATTATTTACGTTTTTTTTCGTAATAACATTTTCTAACGCGGCAGGAATTAATATATCACACTCTAATTCTAATAATTCTTCATTTGTAATCTCTTGAGTCTCTTTTACACCTAATACTGTAGATGTTTTTTCTTTATGATCTATAACTTTATTTGGATCAAGCCCATTTTTGTTATATATTCCTCCCTTAGAATCAGATACCGCAATTACCTTACAATTAAAATCCCGAATCAAAATTTTTGAAGCCCACGAACCTGCATTTCCAAATCCTTGTATGACGACCTTCGCTTCATTTAGATTCAATCCGATGTCTTTTGCCGCTTCTCTAATACAGAAAGAACCTCCTTTAGCTGTAGCGATTAATCTGCCTGCACTACCACCTAACGGCAAAGGTTTACCCGTAATAGCTGAGGGCGCATGCACTCGCATGATTTTTTCGTACTCATCCATCATGTAAGCCATGATCTGAGGATTAGTGTAAACGTCGGGAGCCGGTACATCAATATTCGGTCCAATAAAATCTGCAATTTGCCTTATATAATTTCTAGCTAGTGATTCAAGTTCCCTACCGCTCATTTCTTTCGGGTTGACAATTATGCCTCCCTTAGCGCCTCCTAACGGAATGTCTACACACGCACATTTCCAAGTCATCCATGCAGATAATGCTTTCACAAGAGACGCGCTTTCATCAGGATGCCATCTGATACCACCTTTCATAGGTCCTCTAGCGGAATTATATTGAGATCTAAAACCTTTAAAAGCTTTTAATGAACCATCGTCCATTTTCATAAGGATTTTTACTTCAATAAATCTTTCGGGTTCACTCAAGGCAGTATACACTTCACTTCCACATCCACTAACCGTGCAGGCTTTATACAGTTGTTTTTGAGAAATCTTAAAAGGATCTAATTCTTCAGTCATCTTCATCTCACATATATTAGTCTTTTTTCAATAAACCTAATATTTATATAAACAATCTAAATAAATTTCAATTTTATTCACAATATAAATAGTTATGTCTTATCAAAAATAAAAAAGTCTAGGTCTACTGAAAGAATTTTATTCTAAACTCGACTTTAAATATCGATTTATTGCCTCAGCTGCTTTACGTCCAGCACCCATAGCACTTATGACAGTTGCTGATCCTGATACAATATCTCCCCCCGCAAAAATACCTTCTATATTAGTCATTCCGTTTTCATCCACTTGGATATAGCCCCTTTTATTTAATTTTATTTCGGGAATAGATTTTATTAGTATTGGATTTGCGAGGGCACCAATCGCTAAAATCACTGTATCACATTTTATTTTGAATTCTGAATTCTCTATAGGAATAGGTCTTCGCCGTCCAGATTCATCATATTCTCCTAATTCCATTTTAATAAATTCAATTTCTTTCACATTGCTGTCTTTATCTCCTAAAATTTTTACAGGATTGGTTAAAAATTTGAATTCTATCCCTTCTTCTACAGCATGGTGATATTCTTCCTTTCTTGCGGGCATTTCAGCTTCACTTCTTCTATATGCTATTATTACTTTTTCAGCACCAAGTCTTAGGGCAACACGTGCAGAATCCAAAGCTGTATTTCCACCACCGACAACAATAACAATTTTTCCAATTTTTATAGGGGTGTCATATTCTGGAAATTTATAGGCTTTCATTAAATTTGTTCTAGTAAGAAACTCATTTGCAGTAAGAACACTATTTAGATTTAATCCAGGGATCTTGGGTATTAAAGGTACACCCGCCCCTACACCTATAAAAATAGCCATAAAACCCATATTCTTTAAATCATTAATAGTTAAAGTTTTGCCAATAATAATGTTATATTCAATTTTTACACCTAACATTTTCAAGGTTTCTATCTCATTCTCAACAATTTCTTTGGGGAGCCTAAATTCTGGAATACCATAAACTAAAACACCTCCACCTGTGTGAAATGCTTCAAAGATGGTTACATCAAATCCATATTTAGCGAGGTCTGCAGCACAAGTTAAACTTGCGGGACCTGAACCAATAACAGCAACTTTAATATGATTTGGAACCTCACAATCGGGACATTCTTTTAATTGATTTTTTCTTTCCCAATCTGCTAAAAATCTCTCAAGAGCCCCGATCGCAACCGGGTCCCACTTTTTACTAAGAATACATGCTTTCTCACACTGAATTTCTTGAGGACAGACTCTACCACATATAGCAGGTAATATATTGTATTCTTTAATGCTCCGAATTGCTTCTAAATAATCATTTTCTTTAATGAGTCTAATGAATTTTGGAATATCAATATTAACAGGACATCCATTTATACACTTAGGTTCATCACATTGTAGACATCTCTCAGCTTCTTTTATAGCCATTTCTTTAGTGAAGCCCTGTGCAACTTCTTGAAAATTATATATTCTACTATTAGGGTTTTGCTCCCTCATTTTTTGTCTTGGTGGTATTTTTGCCATAGAAGTCCCTTTTTAGATTTTTAATTAGTTTCAAATTCTTTTAGGATTTTACATTCTTTTTTATATAATTCAAAAGATTTTTTTTCATGCTCCGTAAATCTCTTTTCTCTGTTTAACAGAATATCAAAATCAACTATATGCCCATCAACATCTGGACCTTCAACACAAGCAAAATGGATCTCTCCATCTTTTGAAGGGAATCGACACCCTCCACACATGCCTGTACCATCTATCATTATAGTATTTAGTGATACATTAGTCTTTACTTTTGGTAACCCTTCAATACCACTTGTTAGTTCTGCAACGTTTTTCATCATTATCATAGGACCAATAGCAATAACTAAACTTATTTTTTCTTCTGTGAGTATTTTTCTTAGGGGATATGTCACAAATCCTTTTATGCCTTCACTTCCATCATTAGTACAGATAATTACTTGTTCACAAACTTTAGCCATTTTATCTTTCCAAAACAAAAGATCTTTAGTTCTAGCCCCTAATATCGAAATGATCCTATTACTTGCTTGCTTCAATTCCTTTGCTTGAGGAAAACAAGAAGCAATACCAACACCACCACCAATTATAATTATTGGATTGTCATACTTTTCAATATGGAGCTTGTTCCCCAATGGTCCAACAACATCTAAGATTTCATCACCGACGTTTTGATGAGAAAGTAATAATGTAGATTTTCCAACGACTTGAAAAACAATTGTAATAATTCCCATTTCTCTATCATAATCTGCTATGGTTAGAGGGATTCTTTCGCCTTTCTCATTAATTCGAATTAATACAAAATTGCCTGCAAATGCTTTCATAGCAATTAATGGAGCATCGATATCAATTTCATATAAAGTACCACTATTGCCAAGTCGAATTTTTTTTAATATTTTATATGGCATTATTAATCATCTTAAATTTAAATTTGAATTAATAAATAACTTTTAACAGATTTATCATATAACTGAAGGGATATTTCAATTTAAAAAAATTGAATTATTAAATATAATGGTCACGGGAATTAGTTCCCCAATTTTAGCGTTGCGAATAAATAAAATCACATTCTATGTATTCTGATATATTTAATCATTTTTAAATATCCAAATTATTTAAGATTTTAGCTTAGAAAAAGTATATGATTATTTGGAAAAATTATTTTTTTTAGATTGCTTATTAAATATTAAACCTAAAAAAACTTTCAATTAAATAATTATTTATCTTGCTTAATTTTCAAATCGGATAAAAAAACTTGTAAATATTATGGATAATGTTCTCATTATAGATTTTGGTGGGCAGTATACTCATTTAATTACCAGACGAGTTAGAGATTTAGGTGTGTACGCTGAAATTTTACCTTTTGATATCAACTATAAGAAAATTAAGGAAACTAAACCAAAAGCTATAATCCTTTCAGGTGGACCTAGTAGTGTCTATGAAGATAACAGTCCAAATTTATCTAAAGACTTTTTTAAGTTTACATTTGATAATAAAATTCCAGTTTTAGGAATTTGTTATGGGCATCATGTAATTATGCAAATTTTAGGAGGAAAAGTAGAACAGAAGCAAAAAAAAGAATATGGGAAAGTTAATTTAAAAATTCTGGGAGAAAATTTATTATTTGATACATTAGGAAAGGAAGAGATTGTATGGATGTCTCATGGAGATCAAATTACAAAAATGGCTAATGGATTCAAAATTTATGCTAAAACAGAAACTTGCCCTATTGCTGCTTATGGGAATGAAGAAAAAATGTTATTTGGGGTCCAATTTCATCCTGAAGTAGTAAATACTCCTAAAGGAAATATAATTCTTGAGAATTTCATCTTTAAAATTGCCAATTGTAAAAAAGAATGGAAAATGGAAAATTGGATTGAACAAACAATTGAAAACATTATAAATGAAGTAGGTTCAGATAATAGAGTAATCTTAGGGTTAAGTGGGGGCATAGATTCCTCAGTAACAGCAATTTTAATACATAAAGCAATCGGAGATAGACTACATTCTATTTTTGTAAATAATGGTCTTCTAAGAAAAAATGAACATATTGATGTCCAGAATACATTTGAAAGCAAACTAAATTTTAAGAACTTCCATTATGTGGATGCTGAAAATTTGTTTTTAGAAAGACTTAAAGATATTGAAGATCCAGAGGAAAAACGTAGAATTATTGGTCATTCATTTATTGAAGTTTTTGAACATAAAACTATTGAACTTGAAAAAACGTATCCCGACATTAAGTATCTAGCCCAAGGCACTATTTATCCTGATCGCGTAGAAACTAGTGCCACAAGTAAAGCTTCTGCAAAAATAAAATCACACCATAACTTAACTCTCCCAGATAATATGAAGTTGGAAATTATCGAACCATTGAAAGATTTATATAAAGATGAAGTTAGAAGAATTGGTATGAAATTGGGTGTTCCTAAAGAAATTATCACAAGACATCCGTTCCCTGGACCTGGGTTAGCAGTTAGAATTATTGGTCCAATAGATAAGGAAAAGCTCGAGATATTAAGAGATGCAGATGAGATTTTGATCGAAGAAATAAAGAATGCGGGGGTATATGAGAGTTTATGGCAAGCATTTTGCGTATTTCTCCCCTTAAAAACTGTAGGCACTATGGGAGATTATAGGACTTATGAGTATATATGTGCCATTAGAGCAGTCGAATCTCTCGATGTCATGACTGCTAATTTCGCTAAACTTGATATGGATCTATTAGAAAAAATTGGAACTCGAATTATTAATGAAGTAAAAGGCATTAATCGTGTTGTCTATGATATATCTAATAAACCACCAAGTACAATAGAATATGAATAAATAAAAAAAGCTATTTCCTGTTATTCTTTAGTAATTCTTTCTTTTTCAAACTTCCATGTACCATATCCATGGATGAATAAGCATATAGCAAAACTATATAGTACAATTTTTTGCCCCGTTACTTGGATTACCAAATTATCAGGACCAGCAAATAATAGTATTACATATCCAACTAGAATTATTGCAAATATCATAAAGTTAAAAGCATATCGTGAAGGATATTCTTTTTTAAGAAAAATGATGATTGTAAATAAGATTGACGGTACCAGCCCTGAAAGAAAACCTCCATAAACAAAAAAGATATGTCCTGCAGGATTTATATCAGACGGAGCAAAAGTAATTCCTGCAAAACAAAAAGCAGTGAAAATTCCAAAAATAGATCCTATATTGCTAATCCATTTTAATCGATGTTCTTTTTTAAAGAAAATTGGAAATGCTAAAAATGAGGGCATTAATGAGATGCCAACTATGAAAAATGCTATACTAAAGAAAAGAAAAGCAATAAAATTTGATTCTCCTGAATGTGATACAGTTCGACCTATATCGCTAATAAAGTTTGCAAAAAAAGAATAACCCGGAGTAGTAGGGTTATTATAAGTACCTCCTGTATAAAACACCATCCCCAAGACTGTAAATAATATAAATTGGGCACATCCAATCATATGGAATATGTACACCCATTTTTTCCAATTATTAAGTTTCATTACAAATTACTCCATTATTAATTAGAACTAACTTTAAAACAAACTAATATCACTTAAAAATTATTATATTTTTAAAACATTTATAGAAGACAAATTCATTTTTCAATTCTTATAGAATTTTTTTACAAATAAAGAAAAGGTTTTTAATTTTTCTAATTTTAAACCTCTTGATTGAAATGACTGAAAAAGAAATCGCATGGGATTTAACTGAAATATTTACTACTCATAATGACCCAAAAATCACTGAAACTATGAATAACCTTTCAAAAGAAGCCGATGATTTCATAAGTGATTATAAAGGAAAAATTGATAATGCTGAGTTTAATTCTGGAAAATTATTAGAACTTTTTGAAAAACAAGAAAAATTTCAAGCAGATCTCAATGAAATTAAACTCTTTTCAAATAGATTATATAGTGCAAATATGACAATACCAGAAAGTGAAACATTGAAAAATCGAGTCGAAGATTTTGTAACAAACATATCAAAGGATTTAGCATTCTTAGAATTAGAGGTCGCAAAATTTGTAGAGAAAAATATTAATATTATAAATGATCAAATTCTTACTAATTACAAACATAAGTTAGAAAAGATACAAAGAGCTTATCCTCATTATTTATCTGAATTGGAAGAGCAACTAATCCTTGAGAAAGATCAATATGGTATTAGAGCATGGAGTAATTTACAATCTAAATGGTTGAATACCAGAAAAATACTAGTTAATGTTGAGGGTGAAGATAAAGAGCTGTCATATGGAGAAGCTAATGCTTTATTTACCCACCCAGATAGTGAGACTAGAATTTCGGCAAATAAATCTATTTATGGGTTGTTAGGAAAAGAGGAGTATGTTTTTTCTTCAGCACTTAAAAGTATTTGTGGAGATTGGATAAAAAATAGCAAGAGAAGAAATTATAATAGCCCTATGCACGATAGTCTCTTAGTAAATGATACCACTCAAGAAATAATCGATAATTTGATGAGAACAATAGAAGGAGGAGTAGGAGTTTATCACAAATACTTAAATCTTAAAGCAAGAATCTTAAATCTACCAATTTTAAACTGTGCTGATGTTCGTGCTCCGCTTCCAATTGCGTCCCATAAGAAATATTCATGGGAACAGGCAAAAAACCTTGCAATTCAAGCTTATGAAAGGTTTGATTCGGAATTTGCTGAAATTGTAAAAGACATGTTTGATAAAAAACACATTGATGCTAGTCCTAGAAAAGGTAAGCGAAATGGAGCAAATTGTGCTTCATGGTATAAGGGTAAATCTGCTTTTATTCTTATGACGTATACTGGAGAATTAAATGAGATTTTTACACTTATTCATGAACTTGGACATGGTATTCATGATTATTTAGCGATCGAAGAACATACATATTTTAATATTCATCCAGGGTATACTGTAGCAGAGACAGCATCAACCTTCGGAGAATTATTAGTAACAGATCTCCTTCTTGATACGGCAGATTCAAAAGAAGAAAAAATGACGATTTTAGCACATGTATTAGACGACGCAGGACAAGCTGCGTTCCAAGTGAGTGCAAGAGTATGGTTTGAACAAGAACTTTATAAAGCCATTGAAAGAGGTGAAAACCTAGATGGGAAAACGATTTCTAAATATTGGTGTGCTGGTAGAGACAAAATATATGGAGATTCTGTTGAATGGTTTGAAGAGATGGACTGGGAGTGGACAATGAAACCGCATTACTTTATCCCAAATTTTCGCTTTTATAATTATCCCTATGTATATGCTCAATTATTTGTTTATGCATTATATCAAACATTTAAAAGGGAAGGAAAGGAATTTGTACCAAAATTTAAAAAACTTCTTGCAGCAGGAGGCAGTTTATCTCCAGAAGATTTAGGAAAGATTGTTGGATTAGATATCACGAAACAAGATTTTTGGGAATTAGGAATTAAACAATATGCAGATTTTGTCAATCAATTAGAAGAGTTAATGAGGTAGATTACTACTAAAAAGTATATTACGGCAACCTTATTATTATATTCTATTCAAGTATTTTTTTATTATATCCGGTTTTATAAGATTCTATTAGACTTTAATTGATAAAGTGTTTTATATGGAAAAGAAAGAAATAGTTCGCGAAGGCTATAATAAAGCAGCTGAAAAAATTAAAGAAATATGGGGATTAGAAAGAGATGGATTGGAGGAAATGGAACCTTTTTATGAATTTATGGCTCGAATCCCTTTAGATGGTCAAATATTAGATGCTGGTTGTGGAAACGGATCATATTCTCGCTATTTAAGTGAAAAGTTTAACGTGATTGGTGTGGATATATCGGAGAAACAAATCGAATTAGCAAAGCAAAATGCTCCAAAAGCGGAGTTTATTTGCAGGGATATGACTAATCTTGACTTTCCTGATGAATTTTTTGATGGAATCTTATCCTATTATGCTATAATTCATGTTCCTAGAGATGAACAATATGATTCATTAAAAAATTTCTATCGTATGTTAAAAATACACGGTGTTAGTCTCCTCACTTTTCATAGTAATGATGATCCAGAATCTTATGCTGAAGATTTTTTTGGCTGTGAGATACCAATGTATTGGAGTGGGTTTGATAAAGATTTCAATATTAAAATGCTTAGAAATATTGGACTTAAAATTATTTGGTCTAAATTAATAAAAGAATCTTCTAAGTTTGGAGAATCATATCACTTATTTGTATTTGTAGAAAAATAAATTTGTTGAGAACTTAAAAAAATTACCCAAAAAGTAAAAAAAGATTTATTTATAGATTCCAGAGTATATTTCTTTTTTTACTAACTCATAATCTAATGATTCCTGAGATTTAATACCTAATTTCCATTTTTTGCATACATCTTTAGCTCGTTGTGATATATATGCAATATCTTGACGATCTACTAAATTTAATTTAAATTTTCGAACTCCAGCTAGCAATTGCTTTAAACCTATACCTAATTTGCTAGCAAAATAAGTGTAAACTCCAATCGCCGAAGGAGGAATACGATGTCCATTATTAATTCTGCTTAAATTATCATATTCAATAAATGCTTCACTTAAGGTTAAACTTTTAGGATCTTTATCCTTAGGGAATCCTAGGTTCTTTAACATTGCTGGTGTGGCTTCCTTTTTGTCAATAACTTCTCCTATATATTTCGCTTTCATAGCTGCAGTAATTGGTGCTCTTGCCATAGCGATACAATTTATGTAAGGAGCACCCATGGCAAGCGCTTTAAAAATTTGAGTTTCGTTTGCAATACCGCCTGCTATTGCGATAGAGGGGATTTTTGCATTTGGGTTTTTCTCTTTAATCATGTCAAGGCATCCAACTATAAGTGCTTCTAAATAGGCTGTGGGAATTGATCCTTCATTCATCATACTTACGGGACTCATACCAGTACCTCCACCCGCACCATCAAATGTCATACCATCTACTTTCCCTTCAATACCTAACCTTAGGATCCAGGCTGTTGCTGCTGGTCGATATGCTCCTGTCTTTATAAAAATATTTTTTGCGCCACTTGAGCGAACTTGATCAATTTCCTCTAAAACATCCTCAGTAGAAGATAATCCTACTCGACTATGTCTTTCAAAATCGGGAATCAATCCTGCTTTCCATTGTTCAATAATAATAGGATCTGAGGGATCTGGAAAGACTAGATATCCTCTTTCCTGTAGTAATTGGGCGCGTTCCAAGGATTCTAACCTTACTTCACCTCCAATAGCTTTTGCACCTTGACCAAATTTTATTTCAAGTGAGTTTACTTCTAAGTCTGATATAACATAATCAAAAACACTTAATCTTGTATCTTCAACATTTTTTTGGACAATTATATCCCCATGCTTCCCATCCCAAAATTCCCTATAGGTCTCAACACGATTTTTCATATCCACAGTATCAATCACTTTTGGATACAGAGCATGGTTAGCAAATTTTGCGTCGGGATCCATCCCAACTACATTCTCTCCAACCGTGATACTTATCCCTGCTAACGATGCCCCTATTGCCAATCCATCCCAATTTCGTTTTGCTACATATGTGCTTCCTAAACCTGCGATAACAAAAGGATATTCCTGTTCTATTTTTCCCCATTTAGTTTTGATATTGACATTAGGAAAAATCACTTTATCTTCATGAGCTTCAATCCCTTGAGCTCCTCGACATTCAAATTGGATTTGAAAATCACTAAATGAAAAACCAAAATCTTTTGGGGAACCCGCAGTAGAATTCCCAAAAAACTCTCTTCGAGGATACAGCACTTCTCGACCGCGAAGAGCTGATTTTGAAACTTCACAGAAAACGGGACAATCAGCAATACAAATTGGGCATAATCCAGACTCGCAAGAATCCTCAACTCGAGTTTTCGAGCCAATCATACTTGACTGATGAGTTATCATCGAAAATTTTGTCATTTTTATTCAATACTCTATATTTAGATTGCTTTATATAAACGTGGTCTTTTGTCATAATAGACTTCTAATTTTTCAGGCATTTTTTTCTTAATTCTATTGATGACATGTACAACTCCATTTCTATTCTCATATCCTAATGCCGCAGCCCATTCTTGCGCAGATGCTGCTCCAATCTCTCTTAGTTTGTCTAGACAAATCTCTTCCCAAGTTCTTAGGATAGTTTCATTCACTATTTTTTATTCCTCCGTATTTCTTATTAACGATTTTTAGATTATTTTCGATCTAATTTGTTATAATTTTATGAGAATTATGGGAACCAGATCCCATTATCTATTATATAATGATATACTTACTGATTTATAAATTTATGTGAACATTATTGTATTTTTTAATTAATTTTACTAGATAAATCGACAAAAACAAATTTATCATTTAAAAAAGTTGTTGAAAATAAGTGATTATTTTAAATAATGTTCATTATATTTTATCTTTGATTTAAATTTTACGTAAGCATCATAAACAAATTTCAAAAAACTATAGTTTATAATAAATTCCTTTTAATTGATTAATAATATCGAAATTTTTTAGTTTTTTAATAAATATTCAAAAATGACCATTATCTAGCGTATTAATGGAATTTCAATAAAGGATTTAAATTCATGAAAGCATATATTCATTTTTTGGACCAATTAAGTGAGAAATAAAAACAATCAACAAATCGAAAATCAAATTGATATCATAAAACAATCTGATATTAAAGAAAAATTCGAATATAAACTAAAGAATTAAATATAAAAATATCAAATATGGGTTAAACAAATCTATTCTTACTGAAAAAAATTCTCAAAATTGCGGAAATAGAAAAAAGCTTTAATTCCAACTGTCACTATTATCGGATTAGGAGTAACTGGTTTATTAGGAGGAGCTATTCTTACAGAAACTACATTTTACTTAACTGGTATGGGTAGTCTATTTGTTAACGCAATACTCTTATACGATTATTGGGTGTTAAATGCGCTAGTCTTTATGATTACAATCATTTTCATATTTACAACTTTACTAACCGATGTTATATACGCAATACTAAACCCAAGAATAAGCTATACCTAAAAATTTTGTTAAAAAAAAAGAGATAATTTTTATTTAAATTATCTTTTCATTTTAATTACGTTCCTTAAAATAATAATAAATATTTCCAACTAACAATATAGTCACTATAGATCATTCTTTCATTATAATATACATTTTATACAAAACGAAATGATTAATATGATTTCTGAGGACTGGTATGAAGTAATTAAAGAAAAGGACCATTTAATTATAATTAAAGAAAAGCTCGACGAGATTGATTCTCGTTATCTAACAAAGTATACAAATTTATTCTTGATTATAGGAAATAAAGAGTGTTTATTAATTGATACCGGCTGTGGTCTCTTTCCACTCAAACCTATTATTGAAAAATTTTTAAATGGAAAGAGATTAAAAGTGGTGAATACACATTCTCATTTTGATCATGTGGGAGGAAATGGTGAATTTGATTCGGTTTTCATCCATAAAAATGAGGAAATGTTTATTAAAAATAATCTTGATTTAACATTTCTAAAAGAGGCACCAAATACAGTTGTAAATCGCTATAGCAATATAAATTTGATTTTACCACCTACAAAAAAGATTAATACGTTGAGTGGTAGTGAAGTTTTCAATTTAGGAGGGATTGATGTTGGATATATTCATAATGCAGGACATTCTCCAGGATCTATTTCTTTATACACAGATAAAGGTGAACTTTTTCCCGGTGATCTCGTTCATTATGGCTTTATCCCTCTTCCTCCTAAGGATGATATTTCACTCATGGTAAACAGTATTGAGAAACTAATTACACTTTGCAATGAAAAAAATATTAACGAAATATATCCTTCTCACGAAGACTATGGTGTCTCTAAAGATATATTAAAAGATTTATCGAACTATCTTAAGAATATAGATAAATACTGGGAAAATCGGATACCAAATAAATTTAACAATGCTTGGGAAATTGATGTTGGCAGATTTAAGCTCATGGTAAAGGTTGGGATAAAAGAGCGTAAGGATTTCAGAAATAGAGTAAAAATTCTAAAAAATGAATAAAAAAATATAAAAAATTGAAGCCTTTTAGTATATTACTTTTTATTATTTTCTTTTTCTTTTAAGGCAGCAAAAGAAATACCCTCTTTGATGGTATTTAATACAAAATGAGTATTTGTACGCTCTACATTAGGAGATTTATGAATTTCCTTTATCATTTTACTTAGTTCATCTCGTGTTTTAAATCTAGCTAAAATAAGAGCATCATATGTTCCTGTGATGTCATAGACGCCAAAAACATTAGGATTTTCAGCAATCTTTTCCTCTACCTCAAACATTTTTCCTTTAGAAATAGTTGCCTCAATAATAGCCATGATTTCATATCCTAATTTCTCAAAATTAATCTTAGCACCATAATCTATGATAATACCATTTTTCTCCAAATCCTCAACATGTTTCTTAATTGTAACTGGAGATCCCACATCTAGATCTTTTGCAAGTTGGCGAAGTGAGATTCTACTGTCTTCACTAAGTTTTTTTAGAATCTCAATATCTAAATCAGAAGGATCTTCATGGGTAGGTTGTTCAGTCATATTATTAAAAAGTTATATAATAATTATAAAAGTATGCAATTGGCCATAGAAAAACTTAAAAATCGACCGAATGATCATTTTTTACTGCGACAAAAATCGTATGATTAATCAATCGATCATTTTAATTAAATATTAGTGATCATTTATAAATGTAATCTTCCATTTATGTAAACATTTGAACTAAAAAAGGTTAAAATTTATATATATATGATCATAATTCTATTTATAGAATAAACTATTGGGTATGATTCTCATAAGTATAATAGAAAAAGATTTGGATATGAAAATAATGTCATTAAGATGCCCTATATGTGGAAAAAAATATTATTATGACCGTAAAATTTGCCAAGATTGTGAAGATTATTCAAAATACAGTAATTTAACAAATATAGATGAGTTCTATATTCAAAAATGGAATCCTGGTGTTTTTTTAGGGTTTGATTCCATAGTATTTGGAAAGCAAAAAGTAAATGATGCATATATTAAAATTGCTTCTGAGCCAAAGTTTAGGAAATTTAAACTCAGAAAAGATTTTAAGTTGAATTGTAAGTCAAATATTAGATTTAATAATTATTGCACTGAAAAAGATTATTTTTCTCAATTGAGACCACGTAAAGATTTAAGGACTGAAAGTTCAAGGATTTTTGGAAGAGAAGCAAATAATTTATTGATTTATGAATAAAAAATTAAACGATATAATAAAAATGAATCAGGATTTATTATTCAAATCTTCAAACTATCGTGTAATAATAAAATATAAAGAATGATAAAAGGTTAGAAAATGATTGAAAAAGATGATCCAAAAAGGAAAGAGATGTGTGATAAAGTAATCAAGAAGATAAAAGAGGAAGATATTAAATTTATTTATCTTCAATTTACTGATATCCATGGACTTATTAAATCTTTTGAAATAAATTCAAATAGGATTGAGGATATCTTTGAGGTAGGTGAAAATTTCGACGGAAGTTCGATAACGGGGTACGGAGCGATTGAAGAGAGTGATAAAGTCGCGCTTCCTGATCCAAGCACATTCTATCTTTTGCCATGGAGAAAAGAAAATAAGGTTGCGAGGGTGATTTGTGATATCTATAAACCGGATGGAGAACGATATGAAGGTGACCCTCGCGGAATATTACAACGAGCTGTTAATAAAGCAAAAAAACTAGGGTATGATTATTATTGTGCTCCAGAAATGGAGTTCTTCATATTAACTCCAGACACTAAGGAGGCGTTTAAACCCTCAGACATGAGAGGGTATTTCGATTATGATCCTTATGATATAAATGAAATGATAAGATATCGAATAGCGGAATATTGTGATGCTATGGGGATTTCTGTTGAATGTATACATCATGAAGTTGCATTCGGTCAACATGAGGTAGATTTTAGATATGATGAAGCGGTTAATACTGCGGACAATACAATAACAATTAAAACTATTGTTAAAACAGTTTCAGCTCAACATAATTTAATAGGAACTTTTATGCCAAAACCATTTGAAGGAATTAACGGTTCTGGAATGCATGTCCACCAATCGCTTTGGAAGAACGGTAATAATGTCTTTTATGACGAAAATGATAATGATAATATTTCACTTTTGATGAAAAAATGGATTGCAGGGCAATTAAAGCATGCAATTCCAATGTGTGCTGTTTTGAGTAGCTGGCCAAATTCATATAAGAGATTAGTTCCTGGATATGAGGCTCCCGTTTATCTAGCATGGGGTTTCCGAAATAGGTCCCCCCTACTTAGGGTTCCAGATTTTCATAGTAAGTCTAGCGCCGCTAGGGTAGAGATCCGTTGTCCTGACCCTTCAGGGAATCCATATCTCCAATTTGCTGTACTTCTTTCTTCAGGGTTAGATGGAATCATATCAGAAGATATTGAAATTACAGAACCAACTGATAGAAATGTATACCATTTATCTTCAAAAGAAATGGAAAAAGAAGGAATTATTTCATTGCCGGGAAGTCTAAATGAAGCTTTAAAGTATTTTAGATATTCAGATTTCATGAAGGAGGTATTCGGAGAATTGGCATTTAAAAATTATTATTATGCTAAGCTTGAAGAATATGATGCCTATCGAGTAATAGTAAGTGAATGGGAGAGAAATAGATATATTACTCGTTTGTAATCTACTTTCTAAATCTTTTTTATAAATCTTTTAAAGATTAATTTAAAAATTTTTTAAAACTTATTTCTAAGTACAAAATATTTATAAAAAAAAACAAATAATTTATTTAGAGCGATTGACAGATGCGAAATTCAAAATTAAAGATTATTATTGCTCAAATTAATCCTATTGTAGGAGATATTGAGTATAACACTAAAAAAGTAACCAATATTATAAAAAACAATCAAGAATGTGATATTATAGTTTTTCCTGAGATGGTGCTGGTTGGCTATCCAATTATGGATCATATCCATGATCCATTAATTAAAAATAAAAATCTTGAATCTATTAAAAAAATCAAGGAAATTGAAACGGAAGCGACAATAATTTTAGGAACTTTTACAGAACCAAAAGAATTAGAGGGAAAAATCCAACGGTTTTATAATTCTGCTGTTATTATTGATCATAATGAAATAAAAGCTCACGTGAATAAACGCTTATTACCTAATTATGATGTATTTGATGAGAGAAGATATTTTTCATTTGATGATAAATACGATCCTGTGGAAATTAAAGGATACAACGTAGGAATATTAATTTGTGAAGATATATGGGATAAGCATTATGATATAAAAGTAGCAAGGAATTTAGTAGCAAATGGAGCCGAATTTTTAATCGTTATAAATGCATCTCCTTATCATATAAATAAATTTCAGTTAAGGAGAGATTTAATTAAAAGAAAATCTAAGATTCTTTCTGTACCTATCATATATGTAAATATGGTTGGTGGTCTTGATGAAATAGTATATGATGGTCAAAGTTTTATTACAAATAAATTTGGTCAAATAACTTTTAGAGCAAAAGCATTTGAAGAAAATATCTGCCTTTTTGAAATACCTTTAAATGATGTTCAGCTAATTGAAGAAAAAGATTATGAAATGGATTGGAGAGAGGAAGTAATAAATGCTCTAAAATTGAATTTATATGATTATTATAATAAAAGTGGAATTTTTGATGGAGTCGTTTTAGGTTTAAGTGGAGGAATTGATTCAACTTTTACTGCTTATATTTGCGCGAAAGCTCTTGGTTCAGATAAGATAACCGCAATTATGATGTCCACAAAATTCACTTCAAAAGAGAGTATTAATCTTGCGCGTAGTTTGTGTGAGAATTTGAACCTTAAATATATTATTCATCCTATTGATGATTTATTTGACGTCTATGAGACTAATATAGAAAAGAATCTAGGAAAGTTACGTTTTAATATAGCGGATGAGAATCTTCAAGCCCGAATTAGAGCAAACATTTTAATGTATTATTCAAATAAATTCAATTGGCTAGTAGTATCGACTGGGAATAAATCCGAGATTGGAGTAGGTTATTGTACTTTATATGGCGATACTTGTGGGGGTAAAAATGTTCCTGGAGATCTTTTAAAAATTCAAATATATGATATATGTAATTGGATTAACAAAGAGAAAGAGATAATCCCTAAAGGGATTATTGAAAGACCTCCAACTGCTGAACTCCGTGAAAATCAAAAAGATAGCGATTCATTACCTCCTTATAAAATCCTTGATGTAATATTAGAGGAGATTATTGATAATGGGATTGGTTCTGAATTTAACAATTTAACAAGTAAAGGTTATGAACCAGATACAATCAATAAAGTAAGAAAACTTTATTTAAACTCAGAATTTAAGCGCAGACAATTAGTTCAAACAATTAAAGTTAGTGAAAGCGCTTTTGGAATTGGGAGAAGATATCCTGTTTTAAAGAAAATAAATTTATAATTGGTTAAGAATAATTGATTAAAAAGATTGACTAAAATAAGTTTGGGTACATTTTTTCAATATTTTCCATAGCTTCAGTGAATAAAGTTTGTAAGATTATATTATCATATATATAGACATTTTCTATAATATAATCTAAAATATTATTTGCCATTCTCTTATCTTTTTCGGTATAATTTTCTATTTTAGAATTAAATAAGATTTTAAATTCTTCTTTCAGCCACTCTAATTCCTCTCTTAGGTTTTTCTCTAAGATTTCATAATATTTTACACTAACTTTCATTAAAATAACTCAAACCTATAAAATCTGTTTAAATCTTCTTTTTCTTTATGTGAAATAAATCGAAATTATTATAAGTAATTTATAGAGACCAGTTTTTATATCACAAATCCCTTTGTACTCTAATCAAAATAAACATAATTAAAGTCCTAAAAATATTTATTTCAGGTAAGTTAATTTTACATTTTAGTTCAATTTATACATATAAGTTTTTTAAAAAATAACGATTAATAATTGTTATCGTAATGAATTTATAAAAATAGAAGAGAGTTGAAAATAAAATGGGAGGTAAATGGATAGGAATTTTTCCTATTATTTGTGTATTGTTGTTAATTGTTTCTTTGTTTTTACCAGTGATGGGTTTAAGTATTTTTAGTTCTGGAGTCATAGATCCCGCTATAACTGGAGATGTTATGCCTCTTGGAGGGGGAATCATGGATGAACTTGACCCTTATGTTGCTACAGTTCCCGAAGCTGGAGAACTTCAAACAGCTTTTTTTTGGGTTGGAATTGTTTTTGCGATTTTCTTTGGCCTTGATGCTTTATTGCTTTTTATTAGTGGGATTAGAGTTATGACTGGAAATAAAGAACTTGAGAAGGCTAGAAAAAGATGGTTGACAGGAGGTCTATCTAGGATTATAAGTCAAGTTATAGTAATCGCCTTATTGTTATTTCTCATTCCAGACCTTATAGCCGATAATTACCCTGGAGTTGAATTAACATTTACAATTGGGTTAGGAATGATTATGATAATGGTTGTGGGCGGAGTTTTGGTTTTCGCATGGATTCTTGCTAAATTTGCTGAATAAGTATAATAAATTTTCTCTAATTTATTTTTTTTTGAATTTATTATCTTATTATATAATTTCTTTCATTTTTTCGATATATTCTAAAGATTGATGGCGAAAGTAAGTATTATAGAGCTCAGCATAAGTTCCTCCTTTAGCCATTAACTCATCATGACCACCTTCTTCTACAATCCTCCCATGATCGAGTACAATAATCCTATCAACATGGCGCACGGTCCAAAGACGATGAGCAATTATAATTGATGTTCGCCCTTCAATTGTTTTTTGTAATGCATCCTGAATGCGAGTTTCTGTGAAAGGATCCACTGAAGCAGTAGCTTCATCCAAGATAAGAATAGCAGGATTTTCTAATAGAACCCGCGCAAAAACTATTAATTGTCGTTGTCCCATTGAAATTAAATTGCCTCTTTCACCAACATCAGTTTCTAATCCCTTTGGTAAATCTTCAATCCAATCAGAACCACTGGTGACATTTAATGAATTATGAATATCTTCTTTTTTTGCGTCTATACAACAATATTTTATATTATTTTTGATTGAATCTGCAAAAAGAAATGGTGATTGAGGAATAATACCAATTTGCCTACGGTATTCTTTAAGATCATAATTTCTGACGCTAATATCATCTATTAAAATATCTCCTCCTTGAAATTCATAAAATCTCGCTAAAAGTCTAGCTAAGCTAGACTTTCCAGCACCTGTGTGTCCAACGATTGCTATAGATTCTCCTGATTTAATTGATAGAGTAAAGTTATTAAAAATATTTTTATTTTTTTCATAGTGGAATATTAAGTTTCTAATTTCTATATTCCCCTTTAATCTAGAGGGCTTAATATTATCATTTTGAATAACTAATGGTATAGTATCTATTAAAGCAAAAATACGCTCAGAAGCAGCCATTCCGGCTTGAAATGTGGGCCAAAATGCAGCAATCGATAATAAAGGATAAAATAAATAATTTACACCTTGGAGGAATAGATTTAGGTCTCCAGCGCTTATCGTGCCTCCTAAAACGTTACTACCTCCAAAAAGTACTAATAAAGTTATAACAATTCCTTGTATGATTCCTAAGGACGGGAAGATGGCGTTCAATATAAATGCTCTTCTTAGATTGACCTTATAAGAAGTATCATTTACTTTATTAAATTTTTCAAATAATTTTTCTTCTTGACGAAATGTTTTTGCTATTTGAATACCAGAAAAACTCTCCTTAACAAAGTCATTAACAGAAGCTAAAGCTCTTTGCCCCAATAAAGTCTTTTTTCTAGCTATTTTTCGAAATGATAACGCTAATACAAAAAATATTGGAACTGCAATGATTATTGCTAATGTTAATATAACATTTATAAAGAACATAATAATAAGTAAAAAAAAAATAATCAAGACTGATGATATTAATTGAATAGACAAATCGACAGTTGTTCCGAAAGTTTCACTATCTGAATTAACTCGACTTACTATTTTACCTGTTGGATTTCTGTCAAAAAAAGAAAGATCATGATTTAAAACCGCATCTGTTGCATCTTTTCTCAGATCTAAAACAACCCCACCTATGACTCGAAAAGCATGTCGTTGCTGAAAATAATTAAAAACCCAACTGAATAGATTAAAAATAAGAATAAGAATTATGATTAAGATTATATAGAAAATATTTCTATTTGTCTCTAAATTATTAATAATTACACTGGTTAAAACTGGGACAAAGGCAGAAGTAATAGATGCGATGGTTATAAAAAAAATAACTATTGTCATTGAACGCTTATATGGACGGAAATAAGATAAAATACGCTTTAATAATACCCTATCAGAAATTTCTCGATCGTATTCTTCAGCTTCTAAATCCCACCCATATGCCATTTTCTTAAGCTTCCTCGCACTTTTTAATTAATGTATCAATCTCAACATCAAATTTTTTGATAAAGATTCGTTGATATTCTTCTGAAGTCTTTAATAATTCTTCATGAGTTCCTTTTGTAACAATCTCTCCTTTTTTCAATACAATTATTAAATCAGCCCATCGAATTTGACTTAAACGGTGTGTGATAAGAATTGTTGTTCTATTTTTTAGGATATTTCGAATAGCTTTCTGAATTTTATCCTCTGTATTGGAATCTATCGCCGAAGTAGAATCATCTAAGATTAAAATCCTAGGATCTACAAGAAAAGCACGAGCAATAGCAATTCTTTGTCTTTCACCTCCACTTAATTGCACACCTCTCTCTCCAACTTCAGAATGATATTGATTTGGTAAATTAGAGATAAACTCGTGTGCCTGAGCTTCTTTTGCCACTTCAATGACTTGCTCAATTGAACCTGTACGTCCAAATGATATGTTTTCGAAAATACTTGTAGAGAATAAAAATACATCTTGATCTACATAAGAAATTTGATTTCTTAACGATTTTAAAGCATAATCGCGGATATTTACATTATTAATAAGTATTCTACCTTCATCAACATCATATAATCGTGAAATTAATTTTGTTAAAGTAGTTTTACCTGATCCAGTAGTTCCTACTATTGCTAAAGTTTGACTAGGCTTAACTTCAAAACTTATATTCTTTAATACAGGTTTTTCAGTTCCAGGATAACTAAAAGTGACATTTTCGAATTTAATAGCACCTTCAATTTCCTTTTTATAACCCTCAACATTTTCATCAATTTCTGTTTTTTTATCCATTAATTCAAGTAATCTCTGAGCACTTGAAACCGCTAGTCGTATGATTGCAAAGACAAAGATAGATATAAATGTAGGGAAACGTAACAATGCTAATAAACCTAAATAACCAATTATTTGTCCAATATTCATCAGGCCCATAAAATTAAGGATAATAGCATGTATTAGACCACCAGTAATTGTTAAGGCTAAAATTAGTATTGGGAGATATTTTGCTTCAATATTTCCTTGTTCAACAAATGCATTTCTATAATTATTAGCATTGTCAAAATATTTTTGACTTTCTTTAGTTTCTTGGGCAGTTGCTTTAACAACTTCAATTCCAGTTAACGCTTCATTCAATGTTGCGTTCATCATTCCATAAAAACTACGTAATTTCCCCGTAACTGGTCCAATTTTTCTAATATATGACTTTAAAGAAAAGAAGAATAATACAGAAAAAATTAATGGCGTTAAAATTAATTGTGTAGGATAAAAAGCGATAATATAGAAAAGAGGGATTATTAACGAGGTAAAGGACTCAAATATTAAGGAGATTGCGGGACTAATTAAAAAATTCATTGTTCGAACATCATCTGTAGCACGAGCCATCAATTCTCCAATTTTTTGTTGATCATGAAATGATTGGCTTTTACCAAGGAGGTTAGAATAGAATTCTTTTCGACAATCTCTTTCTAATCTCTGTGCTATAACTTCACGTAGCATATAATTAATTAAGCGCAATAAAGGAGTCCCTATACTTAATAATAGTATAAATATTGTATAGAATAGTAAACTTGATTGTTTTCCCAGTAAAAAATCTGTAATAGCATTTCCAATAACAACTAAAATTGCTGAGGATAAATTGGCTGTGAGAATAGTTGTAATTAACACAATTAATATAAAGGTTTTATTAGATCCATAAAAAATATGGGATAATATCCATCTTCTTGAACCTTTCTGCCGTGCTTTTTCAAAAGGATCTTTTCCTGGTCTAAATTCTACATAATTAGCAGTTATCTTTTTTACTTGTGTACTTTGCATATTTATACAATTATAATGATAGGAAATTATTTCTCAAGTTATTTTGTTGAAGTATTTTATAGTTAATAGATTTTTTACCTTCAAAATATAAATTATTAATATTATTATTTCAGTAAGGAGAGGATGGTTTTTTTTAAAATTATAGATAAATTTAAAATCAATAAGGAAGAGTTGACATAAATGATACAAACTACTATTAGAAAGGCTCAAGTGGAGGATGCTGAAGAAATATCAAATATTTGGAAAGTTATATGTGCTGAGAGGAAGTATTCTGCTGTAAACCATCCTTTCACACCTGAACAAGAAAAAGATTATATACTATCTTTATCTGATCGTGAAGGTATTTTTATAGCTGAAACAAAAGATCAAATCTTTGGTTTTCAATCATTAGACAAGTGGGCAAAATACACAGATTCATTTGATCACGTTGGAACAATTGGTAGTTTTATTCTTCCTAAATGGCGAGGATGTGGAATTGAACGGCAATTAGCTATTAAAACTTTTCAATTTGCTCGTGAAAAGGGATATGAAAAGCTAATTATATATGTACGAGCAAACAATACAGGAGCAATAGAATTTTATAAAAATTTAGGATTTATACAGAAAGGGGTGCTTTCAAAACAAGTTAAGATTGATGGGCACTATGAAGATGAGATTTTTATGGAATTTTTTCTATAAGCTATTCACTGATTATGTATTAACCCATTAATAATAAAGAAGAGTTATATTTTGTTACGGAACAATTTAAATAGGATAAGTTTCATTAAATAATTGTGTCGGAAAGAGAAATTGCTTACGATTTAAGATTGGAAGAACAATTAGAGGAAATAAAGTTAAGAATATGGATGAATGAAGAATTACAAATTCAACCAAAGCATTATCATACGTCATTAAAACAAAGTTTTCTTAAATTTCTAAAGGAACTTTAGTTTTATTTTTATTTATCTTTTTCAGATCTTTCACAATTTAAAAAGTGCTAACATTTAATGAAATTTTAAAAATTTCATTATATTCAATGAGGGTAATTCTTTTTAGTGTTTATAAGGGTCGTAGTTGCTTCTAACCATTGAGATAATTCTTTATCATTTCTACAGAAATGAAGAATTTTATCTAAATCTTCCAATTTAGAAAAAGAGCATTCAGCTAATATATCCCATCCACCATAAATAGGAGTTGCATATGTGATTTTCCAATCCTCATCTGGTTCAGTAGATTTTAAACTTTTTAGTTTTTCAGCTATTTTCCATTGAGTACCGATGATTTTTAGTCTGAATAAGATATATCCCCGATAATAAATAATATAACACCTTAATTAGTAAATAATCTAGATAAATTATTAATTTTTACCAATAAACTTCTTTTAAAGTCTTATGATATTCATTTAGAGATTTAATTTCTACTTTTTTAGTACGCACTTTTTCAATTGCATCTACAATTGCTTCAGCTAATTGTAAATTGATTATAACAGGAATGTTATAATCCACAGCCATTCTTCTAATTTTATATTCATCTTCCATAATGGTTTTAAATTTTTCTTCAATGGTAGTTGGTATTGGGATATTGATAACTAAATCTATCGCCCCATTTTGTAGACATCCCATAATATTCGGCTCCATCCCAGATTCATGAACTTTATACAGTTTTACAGCATGAATACCATTATTTTTTAAGGCTTGCGCAGTATCTTCTGTAG
Source organism: Promethearchaeota archaeon (assembly GCA_016840085.1). GTDB lineage: Archaea > Asgardarchaeota > Lokiarchaeia > Sigyniarchaeales > SOKP01 > Loki-b32. The sequence goes on along the minus strand of JAEOTA010000014.1, from coordinate 15,645 downwards.
CAAAAATTGTAAATCCTAGATGATTTAGCTTCTTTGCTATTGGAATAACTTTCTTCTTCAATTTTTTACCACCTACAGAAATCAAAACATTTCCCCCGTCAACAGGTATGTTCATTTCAGTAGCTTCTAAAGCTTTTAATAATGCATCTTGGAAATCTTCTCCTATTATCCCGATCTCACCCGTTGATGCCATTTCAACACCAAGTCGAAAATCTGCCTTATCCAATCTCATAAATGAAAACATAGGTGCTTTAATACCAACATATTCTCCATAAGGAAGTTTAAGAAGTTTTTCAGGAATTTTTTTACCCATTATTACCTCTGCTGCTAATCTCATCAGGTTTATCCCTCGTGTTTTTGAAACATAAGGCATACTACGACTTGAACGTAAATTACATTCAATTACATACACTTCTCCATTCTCAACTAAATATTGAACATTAAATGGACCTTGTATTTTGAGAGCTAAAGCAATATTTTTTGTGTAATTTTCAATTGTCTCAATAACATTTTTAAGGACTGTTTGAGGCGGAATTACCATGGTTGCATCTCCACTATGAATTCCCGCATTTTCTATATGCTCAACAATCGCTCCTATTAATACATTATCTCCATCGGAGATACCATCACATTCAATTTCTCTGGCATTTGTAAAAAATTTAGTAATTACAACTGGATATTCACTAGAAACAGAAGCAGCAAGATCGAGTGTGTCCCTTAGTGTTTTTTCATCATATGATACTCTCATAGCTGCTCCACTTAATACATATGAAGGTCTAACTAATACGGGATACCCGACCTTTTTAGCAAATTTTAAAGCCTCTTCTTTTTCTGTTACTGAGTTCCATTCTGGTTGTCTTATATTTAGCTGATCTAATAAAGCGCTAAATTTACTTCTATCTTCTGCCATATCTATTCTTGAACCATGAGTTCCAAGAATTTTCAAATTAGTTTTTCTAAAAAATTCAGAATATTTAGAGATTTTCGCTGCTAGATTATTTGCTATTTGCCCTCCAGCAGAAACTACAATACCAGCTGCTTTTTCAAGTTCACAAATATCAAGCACTCTTTCACCAGAAATTTCTTCAAAATATAATTTATCTGATATATCATAATCAGTAGAGACGGTCTCAGGATTATAATTAATCATAATTGCTTGATCAATACCTAATTTCTTTAAACCCCATAAACAATTAACAGATCCCCAATCAAACTCAACTGAGGCACCAATACGATAAGTCCCCGACCCTAAAACAATAATCTTTCTCAGATTTGAGCTATTTTCTTGTTCAAAATCAATATCGTGTTCAGAAGCACTATAGGTAAGATATAAGTAGTTAGTAGCTGCTGGCCACTCAGCAGCTAAAGTATCAATTCTTTTAACAAAAGGATGGATTCCCAATTTTCTTCTCATCTGCCTTATGAAAATTGTATCAACTCCCATGATCTTAGCAATTTGTCCATCAGAGAATCCAAATCTTTTAGCTCTTTCCAACCAATAACTTTTTTCTATATCTGTAGTTTCCAATAAATCAAGCTTTTGGAGTTGATGTTCAATATCAATAATATTCTTTAATTTATAGAGAAACCATTTATCTACTCGTGATAAACGATAAATTTCGTCTATAGAAATCCCCTTTTTTATCGCTTCAGCAATTCTGAAAATCCTTAAATCTGTGGGATTTCTTAAAGCATATTTCAATTCATTTGTATCACCAATAGGTGCTAAATTATTTGCCACAAAACCTTTCATGCCTATATCAAGCATTCTAATAGCTTTTTGTAATACTTCTTCGAAAGTTCTGCCAATTGCCATGACTTCTCCGACCGATTTCATCTGACTTGAGATGGTTCTATCAACTCTTTGAAATTTGGTAAGATCCCATCTTGGAATTTTAAGTACTAAATAATCTAATGCCGGTTCGAAACATGCTGTCGTAATTCCAGTAATTTTATTTTTTAATTCTGGCAATGTATACCCTATTGCTAGCTTAGCAGCTATATAAGCTAATGGATACCCTGTTGCTTTAGAAGCAAGTGCTGATGATCTTGAAAGCCGAGCATTAACTTCTATTGCACGAAATTCTTTTGAAAAAGGATCTAATCCATATTGAATATTGCATTCTCCTATAATCCCTAGGTTCCGTATAACTCTAATAGAAGCTGACCGGAGCATATGGTATTCCTCATTTGTGAGAGTCTGGCTTGGACTAACGACAAGCGATTCTCCTGTATGAAGTCCTACAGGATCGAAGTTTTCCATATTGCAATTAATAAAACAATTATCTTTAGAGTCTCTTACTACTTCATATTCGATCTCCTTCCAACCCCATATACTTTCTTCGATTAAGATCTGATTAATTCTCGATTGAGCTAAACTTTTCTTCGCCATTCTTTCGAATTCCTTCATATTGTTAACAATACCTGATCCTCTTCCACCTAATGTATAAGCTACCCGTATCATACAAGGAAATCCAATCTCTTTAATAGCCTTTAGACCTTCAGTATAAGAATTTACTGCTTGACTTTTACATACTTTAACATCGGAATTTTTCATTGCCCTAATAAAAAGATCTCTGTCTTCTGTAGCTTCAATTGCTTCAATTGGTGTTCCTAATACTCTTATATTATATTTCTTCAGAATTCCTGCTTCTTTTAGTTCAACACCTACATTTAAAGCTGTTTGGCCGCCAAATGCTAATAAAATTCCGTCTGGTTTTTCTTTTTTAATTATTTCCTCTGCATATTTAATATTTATTGGTAATAAATAAACTCTATCAGATAGTTCTGGATCAGTTTGGATAGTGGCGATATTCGGGTTAATTAGAATGGTTTCTATTCCGTCCTCTTTAAGTGCTTTTAATACTTGACTTCCAGAATAATCAAATTCTCCAGCTTGACCAATACGTATCCCTCCAGATCCTAAGACCAATGCTTTCTTAATAGTTTTATCTAATGGCATTTAACTATGACTCCATAAGTTCAATAAATTTATCGAAAAGATATAGAGAATCCAATGGTCCTGGAGACGCTTCTGGATGAAATTGAACTGCAAATACAGGTTTATTTTTATGAATCAAACCTTCATTAGAATTATCATCAATATTTCTAAGAAATTCCTTGAATCCGCCCTTTTCAAAATTTCTAACACAAAAACCATGATTTTGAGAAGTAATATAACATTTCTGAGTTTCTGGATTGATTACTGTTTTATTACCACCTCTATGGCCATATTTCAGTTTATAAGAATCGCCTCCAGCAGCTAAACCAATAATTTGATTTCCTAAACAAATACCCATTGTAGGGATGTTACTATCAATTAAACTACGAGCAACTTCAATCGCATTTTTATAAATAGCAGGATCTCCTGGTCCATTAGAAATTAAAACTCCACTTGGGTCCAACTCCATAATTTTTTTAAAAGTAAAGTCATAAGGAACGAGAATTACTTCAAGATTTCTTTTTACTAGATTTCTGAGAATATTGTTTTTCACGCCTAAATCCATAACAACAACAGTATCAATGGGATTCGAGGGGACAAATCTTTGAATCTCTTTTGTAGATACCTCTCTTGCTAAATGTCTAAGATTTGGATCTTCAACTTTTTTCACTTCATTTCTTAATTCTTCAATATTAGGTTTCTCACCCTGATGATAAACTGCTAGTAGACCTAATTGCACACCTTCTTCCCTTAATATTTTTGTAACTGCTCTAGTATCAATCCATTCAACTCCAGGTATATCTTCATCAAGGAGAAATTCGTTTAAAGTTCTTATACTTTCATAATGACTTGGATTTTTACAACATTCATTAATTACAAAACCATTCATTTTAATGGAATCAGATTCGAAATATTTATGGATTCCAAACTTATCCTTTTCCCAAGCAGGAACACCATAATTACCAACAAGAGGATGAGTCATTACAACAATTTGTCCTTTATAGGAGGGGTCTGTTAATGTTTCAACATACCCCGCACCCGTAATTGTTGTAAAGACAATTTCTCCTTCGACTTTCTTACTCGCTCCAAAACCAATCCCTTGAAAATAACGTCCGTCTTGAAGCATTAAAATTGCTGGTCTTTCTTTCTTGTAGAGCATTTACACAACTTTCATAAACATCTTTATTTATCTTAAAATAAAGGTAACTAGGTTTTTTTTTAAGATTGTTTATTAATGAGTTAAATAAAAATAGTATAGTCGAGAATTTTTTATTAAACTTGATCTAATTATCTGTATTAATCATATTTAACTTTATTGAGTATCAAGGAATTTCTCTTTATAAGCAAGAAAAAATTCTGTAAGAGTTGTTTCAATAGTTTTTATAACAGATTCTAACTCTAAATCATCAAAATTATTCCACCATGAATACTTCTGAATATTAGTTTCTTCTAATTCTTTAGGATTTTCCACGATTATTATATTTTTTTCGAATAAAAAGGATGGATCTAATAAACTATCATCACCATCTTCAAGGCTTTTTAAATTCTGAAGCATACATTCGAGTAAATCATCATAAAATAATAAGGGAATATACTTTAATTCTTTTGATTTCATTTCATTTCCTAATTTAGTCCGCTCATCTTCTTGCTTTGAAAATCCTTTCTCCATGAGATCGAAAAATTCAATATCTATAAGCTCAGGATGATACTGGGTTTCACTTACTTTTTTAAATTTTTTATAATAAGTAAAATCTTTTATCTTGTAAAGGTTTACACTCTGCTGTTTGCCTTTTATTTCTATAAGCATAGAATTTTCTTCCATTCTCTTTCTACATATATCTGCAATCATTTGGCAATAATTTTTTGCCGCATTTATAAGATCTTCCTCAAGAATTATAGCTTTTACCATTGTATGTAAATATGCTCTCGAAAAGGCTGAAAAGTCTTCTTCTAGATGGATTAAATTACCATAGAGAAATCTCGTCGAATTCCACCATCTTATAGCTCTTTCTAATGTGAAATGGACAGAAAACTTCTCACGAGAACGAATTTCTGTGAAATATAGTAATTTTTCTACTCCATATTGTAGAAAAGGTTTTGGATTGATCACTGCGGTTTTATCATCAGTGATTGTAAAGGTTATTGGCTCTCGAGGACGAATTAGAATTGATCTTTCACCATTAAATACGCGGTCAACTCGCATCGGTAATGGCATAATTGGATTACTCTTTATGCTCTCTATGAGGTGAAGTAAATGAGGATTATTAGGATTAGTGTAATCTGGAGGGAAGATATCGATAAAAAAGAAGAATGGGGATGCATCATACTTATATGTCTTAAATTTATTGATTGGTTTTATGGTAATCACTAAAGTTTAGCATATTTAGTAAGTTATAAATAAAAATTATTCTTTTTCATATAAATATTAAATATCATTTATACGAGTTTCAAAATTTTGTGAAATTATTAACCTTTTTCATAAAAACGTAAACTATTTTTATATAGAATTATGAAATAAAAACAAGAAAATGCATTTGGGGATAACTTGATTTATAATTTGGTGAGATTCAAATTACTTTAAATGATGAGATTAAAGGTTTATTGTTAGAACAAGGAGCTGTGAGTGTAGGATTCGCTACAAAAAAGACACTTGAAGGCGGTCCACCCACCACGGATATGACTTATATATTACCAGAAGCAGAAACTGCGATTTGTTTCGCAGTTCCTTTGGATAAGTCAAAAATACGCTCTTATTTGGGAAAAGAACCTCCAAGGGGTCGTTTTGACCATGTAATAGATAATGGGGATACGTAGTTAAAAGCTTATAAAATTGCGAGGCTTACAGTAGACTTTTTGGAGAAAAAGGGTTATAAATCAGCTCCAGTTATTAATAATTTTAAATATCGCGAAGATGTTCCTGATTGGCGTACTAAATTACCTCCCCTACTTGCCCTTAGATTGGTTGCTGCCCGATCAGGCGTCGGATCAATAGGATGGTCAGGTAATATTCTAGTAAAAGGATATGGCGCAACAGTATTGCTAGGTGCGCTTGTTACTTCAGCAAAATTAAACCCCACTGATCCTATCCCACCTGAAGAGTCATCATGTGATAAATGTAAACTCTGTGTGAATGTCTGCGCTTTTAGGATGTTTGATAAAAAAGAAGAAGATTCATACACATTAGGCGGATACTCCTTTTCATTTTCAAAGCGGAATAACGTATCTCGGTGTTATACTGTTTGTGGGGGATTATCAGGCATGGATAAAACCCGAAAATAGTCTACTTGGTCTCCAGGGCGAACACCATATCCTGAAACAGAAGAAGATGCTGATAAGACTTTTGCTCATCTTTTTACTCATCCTATTAAAAATTTACGGGTTGTAGGAGAGGAAGGAAGTTATGCAGAATCCAAATTATTACATGACAAAATTGCTCAAGAGTATATTTCGTCAGGGGAAATTGCATCAAATAGGTTTACTGAGAATTTTATATTAACATGTGGTAATTGCCAATTAATTTGTTGGGGTAATCATGATGAAACTGCTGAAAACTATCGTATATTAACAAATTCGGGTTGCGTTGTGACTAAAGAAAACGGTGATAATATAATAGTGTCTAAGGAAGAAGCAGATGAACTTGAAAAAGCTGGAAAGTTAGCTAACCCATATATAGAAACCTCTGAAAGACGCCAATATATCGAAAAAATTGTTACTGGTATCTTTAAGAGACTAAGAAAGGAACAAAAATCATCTTTAGCAATCTTTTGCTATTATAAATAAAAATAAATAAAATAAAAAAGTATTATTTCATATCTACAAATTTCCCGCTCTTAAACAATTCACATGGTTTAAGATATTCACTACCAATTTTTTCAGCGAATTCTTCTAATACTTTAACGAGTCCTTGCCAATTTTTAATTCCATATTCAAAGGGTCCTGGGAAGTTCATACCAGCCATATTCGCATCATCAATAACTTTCCAACCGGAAGCAATACCTTCTTCTAATATCCTACATCCTTCATTTAGACGTATAGCAAGACCAATTCTAAGGTCTGCCAATCCAGCTTTTTGGATTTTAGAGAAATCTGGTTGTGGCCTTCCTTTGGACCAATCATAGAATCCTTGTCCAGTTTTTCTACCCCATTTTCCTTCTTTAAACATTTTTGTGATAACTTTTCCTGGTCTGAAATCTTCATGTAATGTTTCAGCATAATAATTTCGCACATGATATCCTGTATCAATGCCAGTGTAATCAGATAAAACTAGGGGGGACATAGGTCCACCACTCCCATAATCCGCGTCTAATGATTCAAAGGGAATTCCTTTCTCGAGGCATTGATCAAGGAGATAACTAGAATAAATTGATCCTGGAGCATTTAGCCTGTTTATTATAAATCCTGGACGATCTTTCAAGACTTTCGCAATGTATCTATCTCCTCTAAGGCACGGTAAACTTTCACTAACTTTCACACCAATTTCCATTGATTCATCAGAAGATTTTTCACCGGCAATAACTTCTATTAACCTCATTAAAGGTGCTGGATTGAAAAAATGCATACCAATACATTTATCTGGTCTATTTGTAGCAGTTGCCATTTCAGTTATAGACATCGTTGATGTGTTTGAAGCGATTACAGCATGAGGTGGAGCATTTTCATCACAAGTTTTAAAGATCTTTTTCTTCACATCCATATCTTCTACTACAGCTTCTATAATCAAATCAGCATCTTTTACAGCAGAAGATAAATCTAAACTTGTTTTCATTCGTGCCATATTTTCTGCTGCATTTAATACTCCTTTGGATTCAAGTTTATTCAATCCACCTTCAATGCTAGCTACAGCTTTATCAATGATTCCTTGATAAATATCGACAAGAGTTGTATTGTATCCTGCCATTAATGAGATTTGGGCAATTCCATTTCCCATTAAGCCAACACCGATTACTACAATATTTTTAACATTTACCATATTATTTTTAGACTCTCTTACTAATTAATTATTTTAATTTAAATTAATATTAGAAAAATTGAAAAAAAATATTAATTTGCTCATTTTATAAATCGAAAATTTTTTTATGTTTTGATTAAGAAATATTATTATAGTTTTCGAGCTAATTTTAAGCAATTACGAGATAAGAATATAATTTCCTAAACGAGTTGAATTTAGTGGAGAAAATTAATGATGATTTAACTATTGTATTCTATGGGATTGGTGGAATAGGTGCCACTCTTGGAGGGTGGTTATCACAAAAAAATGAAAATGTATACTTATTAGCTCGGGGTGAAAATGCAATAGCGCTTAAAACTAACGGTTTAATTCTTTACGAAAGGGAAAATAATAATCCAGCACCTATATCAGTAAAAATCATCGAAGACTTAAATGAGCTTACTAATATTGATGTTGTAGTAATCACTGTTAAAAATTATGATTTAGAGGAAGTTGCCAAGGATATTTCCAAGAAATTAGAAGATAAACCAATTATCGTAGGATTACAAAATGGTTTTGAGAATCAAAAAGTCTTACCAAAATATTTTACGAAAATTGTTTATTGTGTAGTTGTACAGTCAGGCTGGCGAGATAAACCTGGAATCTTTGGAACCAGAGGTAAAGGACACTTAACTCTTGGAACCCCCAATAATAAGAATCTAGGAATTGTTGAAAAAATTGTTGAAATTCTTAATATTGGAATCCCAACAAGAATGACAAAAGAATTTCAAGATGCAGCTCATTCAAAATTGATTATAAACCTTTCGAATTCAACTTTCACTTTAATTAGTCCTGATCTTAGAGACGATGACTCAATTTTCCTGCTTTGGAATATTTTTATGAATGTCTATCTCGAAGGAGTAGATGTTATAAAAGCTGCGGGATATAAGGAATATGAACTAAAAGGATTACCTTCTTGGAAAGTTATGGAATTGGGTAGAAATCTTGATAAAGCGACAGCAATAAACAATTTTAGGCGAAACCTTAAGTATTCATGGTTAAATAGCATGGCTCAAGATATGATACATCGTCAGAAAAATCAATCTGAGCTTGAATCATTAACAGGTTATCTTGTGAAATTAGCAGATTCGTTAAACATTGAAATTCCATATAATAGAGTAATCTATGAGCTTAGTAAGAAACAATTTGAGATGAAACCCTATCAACCTTTACCTGTCGAAACTGTGTGGGAAGAAATCAATAAAAATCTCAACAATTAGAAATTAATATTAATTACTAAAAATTCCAATTTATAAAATTAAATAGGAGAATCAAAGATGAATGAAATAAAAGGTACTCGAATTTTGGGAGCCCCTAATGCCGGCTTTACAAATCCTATGAAGGATGTTTATACCGCTAAGTTACCAATAGCAGGATGTGCGTGGGTAGAAACTACTGATGGAGTTGTACTTATAGATACAATAGCAAGAGTTTCTGTAGCAAAAGAAATCTTCAAAAGAATTAAAGGGACGATTAAATATATTATTTATACTCACGGACACGGCGATCATGTTGGAGGGGCAGCAGCATACTTAAAAGATAATCCAGAAATTATAGCAAGTAAATATTTACCAGATCGGTTAGATAAATATAAAATGCTTGCTCCTCATCGCGCACATATTACAGCAGTGCAATTTAATGTTCCGGAAATTGTTAGAACCCCAGAATTTGTGTATCCCACTAAAACTTTTTTAGGAGATATGACACTTAAACTTGGAGATAAAACCTTTGAACTTCATAGTGTAAGAGCAGAAACCGATGATGCGGTGTGGGTGTATGTTCCTGAACTTAAGGCTGCGTTTATAGGAGATCTTATCATTGCGGGTTTACCAAATATTGGTAATCCATGGAAGCCTACTCGATTTGCTTTAGATTGGGCAAAAGCTTTAAAAGATGTAAGGGCTCTCAATCCTGAGCATGTATTTTGTAATGGTGCGGGTTATTATTATAAAGGAGAGAAAGCACTCAAAATTTTAGATTATAACATAGAAGCAATATATTCACTTCATGACCAGGTTGTTGAACACATCAATAAAGGAACACATATTACTGAAATGATTCATGAAATCAAACTACCAGATCACCTTGCGAATAACCCTTATTTAAGACCATTATATTCTAGACCAGAATTTTTTGTGTTTAACGTATATCGCTGGTATCATGGCTATTTTGATGATAATCCTGCCCACCTCTTACCAAGACCAGAAAATGAGGTCATGGGGGAACTTTACAAGCTTATAGGAGACTCTGAAATAATTTTAAAGAGAGCAAAAGAACTCTCAGATCAAGATCAAGCCCAACTTGCATTAGAAATCTTAGATGTCCCAATTCAAGCAGATCCAGAAAATATTGAAGCGCGGAAATTACGTATTGAACTGTTAAAAAATTTGGTTGCTGAAGATTATTGCCTAATGTCTCGTAATGCTTGGGTTTATTTTATTGACAAAGACAAAGAATTCATAAATTCACGAAAATAATAAATAAACAAATTATTAAAAAAATTAACTAAGCAAAAATTCGTAGTTGAAAATTATGTCAGGTATTCAAGTTTTAAGAGGACAGAAGGTTCAATTTAAAAATCCTCTAAAAGACGTTCATATTGCCATATTACCAATTGCGGGATGTGCATGGATTGATACAACTGAGGGGTTTGTAGTTATTGATACATTAATAAGCCGTGGTGCGGCAAAAAAAGCTAGGGAACAAATTAAAGACAAAATCAAGTATATAATTTACACTCATGGACATATGGATCATGTTATGGGTGCTAGTGAATTTATGGATGAAGGAACTGAGGTTATTGCAAGTAAATATTTACCAGATCGATTAGATAGGTATAAAATGCTTGCATCTCATCGAGCTCACATCTCAGCAGTTCAATTTAATATTCCTGAAGTCGTAATACCGATGGAATTTGTGTATCCTACAAAAACCTTCTTAGGAAATATGACGATAAAACTTGGAGATAAAACCTTTGAACTTCATACCGCTAGAGCAGAGACAGATGATGTTTGTTGGGTCTATGTACCTGAATTAAATGTTGCGTTTATAGGAGATCTTATCGTTGGCAGAACTTTTCCAAATATAGGTAACCCATGGAAACCGACCCGTTTTGCGTTAGATTGGGCTAAAGCATTGGAGGAAGTTCGAACGATAAACCCAGAATATATTTTTTGCAATGGAGCAGCTGTAATGTTTAAAGGGGAAGAGGCACGCGAAGCTTTAGACGCAAATATCGAAGTTATTCGAAATTTGCATGATCAAGTGGTAGACTTCATTAATGAGGGAATGCATATTACTGAAATGATTCATAAAGTAAAAATTCCTGATCACCTCAAAGATAGCCCTTATTTAAGACCTTCTTATTCCCGACTAGAATTTTTCGCGTTTAATGTATATCGCTGGTATCATGGCTATTTTGATGATAATCCTGCTCATCTCTTACCAAGACCAGAAAAGGAGGTCATGGGTGAAATTTTCAATCTCATAGGAGACTCTGATAAAATTTTAAATAGAGCAAAAGAACTCTTAAAGCAAGATCAAGCACAATTAGCATTAGAAGTCTTAAATGTCTTAATTCAAGCAGATTCAGAAATCATTGAAGCGCGGAAATTACGTATTGAACTGTTAAAAAATCTAGCTGCTGAAGATTATTGTTTAATGTCTCGAAATGCATGGGTTTACTACATAAATAAAGATAAGGAATTCATAAATTCAAAATCAAAAAAGGATGAATGAAGAACTATATATGATTTCTTTTTTAAGAAACTGTAAATATACTAATTCTATAAGTTTTTACTCATCCATCAATAAAGAATAGAAAGAAAAAAATGAGAATGTCATGATGGAAATAAGTTATAAAGAATATTATAATAAAGTTTTAGGAGCATGGATAGGGAGAGTTGCGGGAGATTTTGTTGGAATTCCAGTAGAATTAAGATCTTATGAAAATATTAAGGAGAAGTATGGTGATATTTCAGTTTATCCCGAGCCAATAGATCTAAATCATGTCAATGATGATGAAATGTATGAGATCATTGCATTAATTGCTTTAGAAAAATATGGTATCGAAATAACAGCAGAACAAATTGCTCAAGAATGGGTTAGTCTCCTTAATAGAGAGGATTACGTTTTTACTGCTGAAAAAATTGCTCTAAACAATCTTAAAGCAGGCATTATGCCTCCAAAATCAGGGATTTTAAACAATTTTTATTATGATTTCATAGGTGCTCAGATGAGAGCAGATATATGGGAATTAATAACCCCGGGTTGTTCAGATCTTGCTAAAAGTTATGCTGAAATTGATGGTTCAATCTCTCATGATAGAATAGGTATTGAAGGAGAAGTTTTCATCGCAGTTTTAATATCGCAAGCGTTCTTTGAATCGGATATTAGATATAATATTGATAGTGCTCTTCAATATCTCCCTTCTGAAAAAGAAAGTTTATATACCCAGATGGTTAAAAAAGGAATAAAAATATATGAACAAAATCCAAACGATTTTAGAGCTGCCAGGAAGATTTTAATAAGAGAATTTTGGATAGATGAGATGGTAGAAAAAGTGCTTATTTCTTCTTTAGTTTTCCCAATAGAAAGAAGAATATTATTAAATACTCGTCTAGGAGGAATACATGTATTACCAAATATTGGAATAATTATATTATCTCTTTTATATGGTGCCCAAGATAAGCAAGATCCTTTTGGAAAGTCCATTTGTGTTGCTGCTATGATGGGATATGATACAGATTGTAATTGCGGCAATATTGGAACAATATTGGGTGTTCAACTTGGTGCGAAGAAAATTCCCTCAAAATGGAAAGATCCTTTACAAGATTCTTTCTCCACATATGTAAAAGGTTATGAAAAGTGGAAAATATCTGAACTTTCGCAAAGAATTACTGAAATGGGAGTTAAAGTCATACAAAATAAATCCAACAATATAGTCAGATTTAATAAATAAAGAAGCTTGATTTAGAAACGATATAATTTAATATATAAAATACATTTTAGATTGATAATTAAAAAAATTAATAATCGAATTGAAATGATACAAACTAAATTCCAAGAAATTATCGGGACCAAATACCCAATTATTCAAGCCGGAAAAATCTTAAGATTTACTTAAGGTTATGGAGTGGGTCCTTACGCCACAACTAAATTATGCATAGCTGTGGCTAAAGAGGGTGGATTGGGTTTAATCTCAACAATAGGTATGGCAGGACTGGATGTGAATTTCATACCTGAGGAAGATCGAAAGTTTGAGTTCGGAGTTGGTGGCAGTCCCAAAAATGTCCTCAAACAAACAATAAGGTATGTTTATGAGAAACTCAAGGATTATCCAGAAGCTGTATTTGGTGTCAATATACCAGTTGCTAAAGAATTTTTTATGGTTTCAAGGCAATTCATGAAAGCTGTTATCGAGATTTTTGAAGAAACACCAGAAGTAAAGAAACAATTAAGGGTTGTTGTCACATCAGCTGGAGATCCGCTTCCTTGGGCTGTAGATGCGAAGGAAAAGGGTTCAAAACGGTCGTTTCTTGAAATCAAGAAAGAATTGCCTACATTAATATGGTGTCATGTTTGTCCAAATGTGAGGGGGGCAAAAAGGGCTGAAAGATCTGGTGTAGATATAGTTATTGCTTCAGGAAGGGAAGGGGGAGCGCATTGTGCTTGGAGAGACACATCATCCATGGTTCTTCTTCCTGAAGTAGTTAGGACGGTTAATAAACCTGTAGTAGGTGCTGGAGGCTTTGCTGATGGTGCATCATTAGCTGCTGCTCTCGCTTTAGGAGCTATTGGAATTCAAATGGGTACCCGATTCATAGCAACTCAAGAAGGTGATTTTGAACAAATGTGGAAAGAACAATTGGTAAAGGCTACTGAATTTGATACAATTGTTGGAAGGGGAATATTTGGCCCCATGAGATTTCTAATGAATCCTGCTTCTCTTAAGGTTGTGGATGAAACTATTAAGGGTGCTTCAGATCTTTATCGTGGGAAACATTGTCCTTCAACAGATGAAATTCGTAAATTAGAAGAACGAGGTTTTAGAAAACTAGTAGATGAAGATGAAAATGAAAGTCTTATGAACGCGGGAGTTGTTACTGGAAGAATTCACTCGATACCAACAGTTCATGACCTAATTCAAGGTATTATGATTGAGGCAAAAGAAATAATTTTAAATCTACCAAATAAAGTAGTAAAAGAAGAAAATATTATAATAGAGTGATGAAAAATGAAAGAATTAAGAGAATGTGTAGTTATTGATGCTATTAGAACACCCGTAGGGAAATCAAGTAGAGCGCAAATGAAAAAACTTGGAGGTGCTTTTAGAGAATGCTCAGCGCAAGACTTATTAATAACAGTGTTACAGCAGATTGTTGAAAGAACAAAAAAAATATGTCCAGATTTCGATCCAAAAGAAATTGAAGATTGCCATGTGGGATGTTTATCACAAATAGGAGAACAAGGTGGCAATATTGCAAGGTTTGCATTATTAATGGCAGGATTACCTGAAGAAATAGCAGGAGCAACTGTTAATAGATATTGTAATGCAGGACTTCAAGCCGTCAATACAGTGGCTAACGCGATAAAAGTTGGTGACGGTGATATTTGCATTGCTGGAGGAGTCGAATCAATGACACATTATGCAATGGGTTCAGACATGCAAATTTTTGGACGTATTCCAAAGTATCCTGTGATTTATTCACAAAAAATGAGGGAAGATCCGGTGAGAAAAATGGTTCCCCAAGGTGTTTCATCAGAGTTGATAAACGATAAATATAGTTTTACAAGAGAAGAACTTGATCATTTTGGCATGTGGAGCCATCAAAAGGCTACTAAAGCAATGCGTAATGAGGAAAAGTACTTCAAACGAGTGGTTCCAGTTACTTATTTAAAGAGATATACAGATGAAGAAATGAATCCTATTAAAGATGAAAAAACAGGAAAACAGAAAGTAGAAGAAGTCACAGTAACAACAGATCAGACTGTACGTGAGGTGTATCTGGATAACCCAGAAAAAGGATGGGAGATGATAAGTAGTTTGAAACCTGTATTCAGGTCCGCTGAAAAACACGGGAAAGTAACTGCCGGAAATTCTTCACAGATAGTTGATGCAGCAGCAGCAGTATTGTTAATGTCGCGAGAGAAAGCAGATCAACTTGGATTAAAACCAATGGCTCGAATACTATCAACTGCAGTTGCTGGTGGTGAGCCTGTTATCATGCTTTTGGCACCAATTCCCGCCATGAGAAAAGCTTTAAGACGTGCTGATCTTACAATAGATGATATGGATGTAATCGAACCTAATGAAGCTTTTGCAAGCCCATGTTTGGCATTTGCAAAGGATTTCGGATATGAATTTGATGATCCCCGAGTAAACCCTACAGGCGGGGCAATCGCAATAGGACATCCGATAGGGGCTAGTGGAGTGGTTTATTTCACAGAAATGGTACACTACTTGAAGAATAACAATAAGAAATACGGTGTGCAATTAATGTGTGGCGGTGCTGGTGTGGGTATTTCAACTGTGGTTGAAGCCCTTTAATTACTAGAGGAACCCTTAAGCGTTAATTAGTAATAATTTCTAAAAAAACTTAAATGTTAATCCATACTCACCCGACAAAATTGATTAGACGATTCAAGAGCAACAGAAAGATTTATCTTTGTGAAATCCTTATTTTATTTAATGCCCGCAAAACCTTCCGAAATTTTA
>JAEOTA010000013.1 GCA_016840085.1 Promethearchaeota archaeon | reverse complement strand
TTAGGCCATACCAGATATAAACAGTGCTGCCATCATCAGTTACATAAACGTCCTCATCTAAAAAATCATATTTATTTATTTTTATTAAAAATCCTCTATCTGATATGAAATATAATTGCATTATAATTTCTCAAAATCAAATAACAATTTAAAACTTATTTGATCTCATATAAATTATTTGAAGAATCCCGAATGAATAAGTAATAACCTTTCTCACTATCTTTTCTTGGAATAACTATTGATTCGATTCCCATAGCAGCTGCTTTATCTAATAAGGAATCCCGATCATCGACTTCTATACAAATATGAACAATTTTATCTTTTTTTTCTGAAACATTATCATTTATAAATACTTCTAATAGGGCTTCTTCATTTCCATAGTGAATTATTTCAATGTCTTTATTTATCCCAAAACATTCCTTCATTAGCCATTTTTCGCCTGTAAAAGAACGTTTTATTTCTAAACCCAGAAAATCTATGAGAAATTTATCGCTTTCTTCTTTAGAACGAAATGTTAAACCATTGTGTAATATTTTCATTTTAATTTCACCTTACTTCATAATAAAAAATGAATGCATAAAATAAGAAATTTATAGTTATTTAAAATTTTTTAAGACCCATTCATTGAATTTAGTCTTTCTCAACTGTTCTCCCCATAGATGCTTGAGATTCGGTTTATTGGGAACTAATCCCTTCTTTTTAAGAGTTTCCCATAATTTCTCAATAATTTTTTCAATAATTATATCCATTATTGGAGGGTTCTTATGCAATCCTTGGTATTTATTTAAAATTTCTTCCTTGGATTCCTCAATTACTTTTACCCAATTTTCTGCAAATTTAATAACGTAATTCTCAACATCGTCTAGTTGCTCTTTATTAATAATTGGAAAGTTAATTTCATATTTATCAACGTTCTTTCTAACAAGTCCATACCATTCTAAATTAAATAAATGATTCTCAATCGTTCTTTTATCCCATTGATATATTATTTTTGGCTCATATTCTTCTTTTGTTATTATCAATGGCGCTGGTTTAAACAATACTCGTTCGATAATTTCTTCAAAAGTTAAAGGACTTTCAGATAATATAACTAATATTTGCCTTCTTACCTTATTATCAAATACCCACGGAGGACTTCTTTCGTCCCATGGTAAGCTTGTAGAAAATTCAAACCAAGGTTGAATCTCATCTATAATTTGCTTCCCTATAAATCTATGCATATTATATTTTGTGTTTTCTTTCACTGTTTTGACACCTCGTTAAAGCATATTTTTTATAATTAAATCTGTTGCTTCATCTTCATCCAAACCACGAGCCATTAATGCATTTAACTGTGCCGAATCCACCTTACCTAAACTTGCTTCATGAGTTATATGACAACTCTCATCAGTAGCCCTAATAAGGGGGATTGCTCGGCATCTAGATCCTCGGTCCTTTACGATTTCAGTGCAATCCACATGACCTGTTGTATTCGCTGCATTGCCCTCTGTGATACCGAACATCATTACTTCACCTCCACCAATGGCTGCAGCTTTCATTTTTATTATACTTCTGGCATTTTCTCCCTCCAAAAAGACTGCATCTCTTACACGAATTGAATCCAATGAATTTTTTCCAAAAGCTTTCACATTTGAATTGATTCTACTATCCTTAAAAGCATAAATGTCTATTTGAATCTTCATACGACCAATAGTTCCCTGTGTTAAAAAGAAATTATTCTCGAAATAACTATTTTCTCCAACATAAACATAAGATACTGGCGCTACAGTAGCCCCATTCTGCTCACCATGATAGTGTGTTTCATTATAAACGAATTTGCAATTTTTACCAACGTAGATGTGTCCAAACATTTTATGAGTTAGGTTTTTTGCATTTGGAAAAGAGCAGTGAGCCTGTAAAGTCACGCTGCTATTATCTTCTGCGATGATTCTAGGAAAAATTTCTTGGAGCCCTGTTTCTTTATTGACTCCAAAACATAAATGGATAGGATCTTCAAATACAGTTCCTTCTTTAATCACAATGTCAGCTATAATTCCATTCTCAATCTCTCGACCTTTGAGTATTATACCCTCAACTTCACTAACGGTTGTTATCTTATTAAAATTAAGAACTAATTTTGGACCACTATGAGATGGAAGATAATCACTAATATCAAGATCATACTTTTCTAAGCTATTTAAGATTTCACTAGAATCACTTCTTTCACTCATATTTTATTTTCCCGTGTTTCCTCTTCAATAATTTTATCTACACATTCATCAAACTGATTAAACAATGTTCTGCTGCAAATCTTTTTTAATCCCGCTTTTTGGCAATATAAGACCATAATATCCCGAAAAGAGCCATTTGCCAAGACTTTTCCATCCCAAATCAGTGTTGAATTATCCGAAACCATTCCAATATCTTCTCGGTGGGTAATTATTAAGATGGTCATTCCGAGCTCTTTAATTTTATTGAAAATGTCCATAAAAGACTCTAAAACAATTAAATCCATTCCCGCCTCTGCTTCATCTAAAATAACAAGCTTAGGACGCATCGCGATTACTGAAGCTAATTCGATTCTCTTCCTCTCTCCTCCACTCAAATTTGCATCTACTTTTCGCTTAAGATAAATGTCCGGATTTAAATTAACTATTTCTAACGCTTCTGCCACTCTTTGCTCAATTAGATTTTTATCTTTGACACCGACACCAATATAGTCATAAACTGATAAACCATCAAACCTAGCTGGAGTCTGCCAAGCAAGTGTAATTCCTCTCTTTGCTCTCTCTGTAATAGTCAAGTCTGAAATATTTTCCCCTTCAAAAAATATCTTACCACTACATGGATGGGAAATTCCCATTATTGCATATCCTATGGTTGATTTTCCTGCTCCATTCGGCCCAATTATCGAATGAATGCTTCCTTCCATCACATCAAATGATATTGTATCAACAATATTACACTGCCTATCTTCCGAGAGAATAGAAATATCCTTAACTGAAAGTAAAACGTCTGATGACATAATTTCTAACAAATCATAGTTATGGGCTTAATTTTAAATTTGTTTTTATATTTTATTAGAAAGAACTAATAAATGTAAGATGATTTTTTTTCAGATTAAACTTTTGTTTATTTCCAACAATATACTAATATTTAATGA
>JAEOTA010000089.1 GCA_016840085.1 Promethearchaeota archaeon | reverse complement strand
ATAGAGGATTAGGCGAATTTAAGTCTATCGTTTAGGAAAAGCGTGATTTAATTAAACCTCCAAAAGCTATAAATATTTTTGTCGATGAAGGTAAATTAAAAATTATCCAAATTATTCATATTAAAATTTAGATCAATCTTTCCCAGTGATGCTGCTGTAAACTCCCTGAATAATAAATCAACTCTTTCATCTTCAGGATCATATATATCAGAAACTTTTAAATCAACATTATATCTATTTCCTTTTTTGGCTAAATCTATAGCTTCTTGAAAATCATTTATGTTGAATAAAGCTTTAATTAACCCCATAAAGAGCCCACCTCCCATAGCTGTTCCCCCTAGATGTTCAAACATATCTTTTTTCAAAACTATTGAGGTGCCAGTACCTACTGAAACAACTAATGATGGTGGTAAGTCTTTATTTTTTTCTATTCGATAGAAAATCTCAACGCCTTTAACATTCGCTTCAAATTCATTTATTAATCGAGTGTTGAAATCTCCTGAATATTGTTGATATAAACCATAACTTTTTCCTCCTGTAAAATTAAAGTTTGTAAATATATTCTTTTTAGACTCTATAAATTCCTTAATTTTTAAATGATTATTTTCAGTAGGATTAATTGATAAATGTAATTTATTATCCTTTACGCATACTAATTTACTCAGGCTCTGACCAATATCGATTCCAACGGTTGATGATGGGAAATAAGATAAATGTTCTTCTAAGGGAAGTTTTATTAAGTTTTCTAAAGCCATTTATATCACTAACTAAAAATTTAATTAATTTTAAACTAATTTACTATAATAAAAGAATTTTGTATAATTATTTATAATGGAAAATCATTTAATATCCGACAAGGCTAGTGTTACTATAATTAAAGGCACTACACCAGAGAATTGTGTGCTAGAAGGAATCGAAAGATTAGGAGGGGTAGGTAAATTCATTAAAGAAGGAGATCAGGTATTTATAAAAATAAATTTAAGTTTACCTAATGGTTTTCCAGTAATACCAAATTTTGATGTAATTAGAGCAATAATTAATTCTTGTAAAGAAGCTGGAGCAAAAAAGATCTATGTTGGAAGTTTTCTTTTTAAGGGGATTTGTATGAAAAAATTCTCTGAATTATTAGGGTTTCAAGAATATTTTAAAAATCTAGGAGCAGAATTAGCCTTTTTAGATAATAGTAATTACTTCGAGCAAAAAGGGATAAAATTAGAGCAATTAAAAAAGATTAAAGATAATAATTTTTACAAGATTGAAGTAAATGATAAATACTTTTTAGTACCTCATGTAATAGTTGATTCAGATAAATTTATTTCTATAAACCAAGTTAATGTGAATCCAATATTCAAGAGTAATTTATCCTTATTAAATTGTTATTCAAATGTTCCAGTACATAATCAAGAAGTTAATAAAAGATTACCTGAAGAAGAAGATTATATTATACATGATGAATATAAACAAGAATTAATATCTAACATTTTAGACGTTTACTCTATAAAAAAGCCAGATCTGGCAATAAACGATTTATTCTTTTTATTAGAAGGAGCTGGTCCTTATATTTATAGAGATTCCAATTTAAAAAAAACAGGCTCTTTAATTATTGGAGATGATGCAGTTTCTGTAGATTTAATTACTTTAAAGATGCTAAATGTTGATACAAATAGTCATGATTTAATATTAGAAGCAGAAAAAAGAGGGATAGGTATAACTGATACATCAAAAATTAAGATTTTTGGCGAAATGGATGATAATTTAGATATAAAATTATGCGTGCCAAACCTACAAGATATTAATTTAAGGAATTTCTTTATTGGATCAGGATTATATTGCTCTGGATGTTTCAAGCAAAGCTATCATTTGTTAAATTTAATGAAAACAATTATGATTAAAGATTTAAAATATAATCCGATTAACTCTTTTTTAATTGGAGAAAATCCACCAGAACCTAAAAATTTAGAAAATATCATTTTATTTGGCAATTGTGCAATAAACAGTACCAAAAATAGTGATTTTAGGAGGATAAAGAAGGAAAAAGGTAAAAGTATTATTGATGATGCTAAAGATATAGTTTTGAAGAAATCTAATTCTGAAGAAAAAATTAAAATTAAAGAAAAAATAAATAAAAAAATATTAGAATTGCCAGGATGTCCACCTGACATTTTTAAATGCATAGAATTGATGGTAGATTATTATGGAAAAAGTAATGCTCCTAATTTAACATTATATAATGAAGTTGTTAAAATATGGACTAATGGGAAAATTAAAGAAAAATTGAAGAAATGGGAGGCTCTCTAAATAATTGATTAATAAACAATTTTATACTAATTGGAAAAAAATTATTGATTTTAATTTTAAAATTGATTTATTAGATAAATCGAAGTTAATGGAACAAGAAGTTAGAATTCCATTATCTCCAATCAGAATTAAAGCTCATATTTTATATCATTTTTTTGAACTCTTGTACCCCAAATTTTTAAGTGACCAAAACAACATCTTAGATATAATAATATCAGATGATGGGAGGGAACTTCTCAGCTTATATTTGTATGAAACAAGTAAGGCAGGGATTCATGATTCTATTGAAAAATTACCATTGAATATAGTTAAGTATAAGCATAGACATTTTGATGAATTTGATAGAATCTTTAATAGAATGCAAGATGATTTATTAAAAAGGAAAGACGTAAGAATCTCTTCTATTCGACTATTTAAGGAAAGCGCTATTGATATTATAAATAAA
This sequence comes from Promethearchaeota archaeon, assembly GCA_016840085.1. GTDB lineage: Archaea > Asgardarchaeota > Lokiarchaeia > Sigyniarchaeales > SOKP01 > Loki-b32. Next base: position 8,170 of record JAEOTA010000089.1, on the reverse strand, counting down.
TATTGTGAAAATATTGAAGATTTATCTATTAATGATTTTATTCTTCAATTTCTGGAATTACTTCAAAAATTATTTGAACAAGATTTATTTTTTATCTATCCTGAACCAACCCTATACCAATCTTTAAAGGATTTTACCTTATTTTTAAATACTGTTCAATTAAAAAGTCTTGTTGGTGTATCCTACGGTATTTTGCCTGAATTTAACATTTCTTTTTTAATTACCTCAGAAAATATGAATTTAATATTTCACTTACAAAATCGCCTCTCTGAATTAGGAAAACCTCAATTTAAATTCAGAGTGTTGCTTCCCCTTGATTTAGGAATTAATGATAATGAATTAAGTGAGAAAGAAACTCTAAACCTTATTCAAGAGAAGTTAAATACAGACAATATTTATTGTGTAGATCAAAATATCGTCATCTCTTTATTATCAGATTTGACTGAACTTACTGTTCCTCTGAAAAAAGAGAACTTACAATTTTTAATGCAGAAAATTTTATTTGGATATCGTAGCTTTGAAAAATATTGGGATATGATTCCTCGACCAGTTGTATTTAACACTCTTGTAAGATTTATGTTGCGTCTTTTCGGTCTAAATTTAAATCTTAGAAAATTGTCTCATTGGGTTATACCAGATTTAGTTTTTAACTTCCTTGATACTAATTTTGGATTAAATTCTAAAGTCTTAATCATTCTAACCGATGTAGATAAGTATAAGAAGATTAATTTTAAAAAAATGGATTATCTAAAGACTACAACTGAAAATGCGATTTTATTAGAAATTGAACAGAGCACATTGATCAATTTATTACCTCTTAAAAAAGAAATAATATTTTCTGATGGTATTTATAACTCCCTTGATTTAATTAGAACAAATGTCTCTGAGGAATTTGGTTTTATATCAGCAATTATAATACTTGATAAATCATTGATTAAAAATTTAATGAATAATTTTATTGTAGAACATACAAAATTATCTCCGCTTTTAAAATTAAAAACGTTAAAAATGCTAAAAAAAACTCATTATTTCTATATTTATCCTGAACTGCCAATTTATGAGGTTATTAAAAGAAGAGGAACAATGTCATTCTTGAAATTACTACTTCCAATTGTTATTGATAAGCATGAATTTTAAAAATTCATATAACCTTCTTTATACCAAAATATAAAATTATTTTATTCTTATAATTTTCTACTAATCATCCCAGTTCCCCGGATTCATAATTCCGTTGGGATCAAATATATTTCGAATATTCTTAAATATTTTTTTAAAGTTGGGATCCATTTTCTCCATTATTAATTTTTGACCTCCTAATTCTGATTTCCAAGGAATTCCCCCTATTTCCAATATCATTTTATTAGTTTCCTCCAATCCTTTCCTTGTATTTATCATATCTTTAGGGTTTGCACGATTAAAAGGAAAAGTTACAGAAAACATGACCGCATGACCTCTACCAATTAACCTACAGAGAAGAGAAGGAATAAGTCCATATTTTTTAGATATTTTTGTGCCTTTTTCAATGGCCTCTGGAATTTTTTCTAATGGTATAAACGACCCAACATATTCAAATCCACCACCTTTCTTCCAATCTGCTGCTAATGCAGCTCCATATTGTGGTTGTGACATCATTATATCCCTAATTCTCCCTGAAAGGGGTGCAACTCGAGCATCATATTCTTCGAAAATCTGTTCTATAGTCTTTCTCTTAAAGTTTAGTTCTTCTTTCGAATTTCCAACAATATAAACCATTAAGGATGCGAAATTTTTGAAGGCCTCTTGGACATCACTTTTTCCGATCATAATATCTTCAGCTAATTCAGTAAAAGTTATTTTAGACATAATTTTTGGTAAATCTAAGAAACCCTCAAGAAAACCAAAAACTAGATCCCTAAATTTTGGCTTTGGAAATAATTTAATGGATATTTTAGTGATAATACCCATTGTTCCGAAAGCGCTTGTGAATAACCCAATTAAATCAGGAATAGGCCCCTTTGAAAACCAATAATCTGAAACGGCACAAGAACCAAACCTGCATATTTCTCCGGTGGATATTACAACTTCAAGACCATTAATCAAAGAAGAATGGCATCCGTATTTTTGAGATAAATACCCAGAACCATGTATTAACATATTTCCTGCAACTGTGACAGAAGGCGGTGCGTCTGGAATAGGAGGTTGTAAATCGGGGTGATTTTCATCTAAATAAGCTTTGATTTTTCCAGTTGTTACTCCTGCTTCTAATACCGCATAACGGCTAAATTCATTAATTTCAATAATTTTATCCATCCTTTTCATGTCCATGACAATACCTTTTTTCACCGGGATAGCTAACCCACTAAGTGTTAAACCACCGCCCATTGGAGTTATCGGGATTTTTTCCCTATTTGCTAGTCTTACTATCTTTTGAACTTCAATTATATTTTGGGGCATAACAACATAATCGACAGATCTCGGCTCTGAAGCTCCCGAATCTTGGGAATATATAAAAAGTTCCTCTGGTCGGTTTGACACAAAATCATTCCCTACAATTTCATGTAAAACATGAATTATTTGTTTTTCATCCATTAATTGAACATCTCATTTTTAGCTACAAATTCTAATTCCTTCTTTTTATATAATTTGGATTTTTTTATTATTTTTTCTATAACCCACTAATATGTGTTTTTAATATTTTTCTCTAAATAATTTATTTTTCTATTCATACTTAAGTTAATTATCAATGAACTATATAATTCTAAATTTTAATTTTTATTATAAATCTGAAATAAGAATTGTATTGACACACTTTTTAAATTCTAGAAACAATTGCATTTTTTAATGAATAGTGTTGTTCCCCTAGCAATATTATATTATTAATAAAATTTACAAGTAGATTATTAAAACACGAAAAAGATTTTAATGATATATTAAAGATAAGTGGAGATAATTTAAGGTGTTTATTGGAGTGTGCCACTACGCTAACAATTTATTTTATAAACCCTTTCACTACTAACAATTCCGCATTTAAAATGGCTCCACCCGCAGCTCCTCTTATTGTATTATGACTTAAAGCTACAAACTTAAAATCAAAAATATTATCTTCTCGTAATCTCCCAACTGTGATTGCCATTCCTTTATCATTATCTCTATCTTTCTTTGGTTGAGGTCTATCAATATGTTCTAAATAAAGTATTGGTTGCTTTGGCGCGAACGGTAAACCTAATTCTTGTGGTATTGATTTAAATTCTTTCCATATCTTAATTATCTCATCTTTAATCGGTTTTTTATCCTTAAACTTCAAATTTACACAAGCTGTATGGCCATCAGAGACTGGAACTCTGGTACAAGTAGAGCTTATTTGAATGGAATCATCATTTATAATACCCTTTTCACCAATTTTTCCTAGAATTTTTAATGGTTCTTTTTCTGTTTTTTCTTCTTCTCCTCTAATATACGGAACTATATTGTCTACTATATCTAAAAAAGCTACTCCCGGATATCCTGCACCAGAAACGGCTTGAAGAGTGGTTATTATTAATTTGTCTATCTTATATCCTTCTCTTTCTAATGCATAAATGGGTGTAAGATAGCTTTGAAGTGAGCAGTTTGGCTTAACTAGAACGAAACCCTTAGAAAAACCCCTGTTTTTTTGTTGGAGTGGTATTATCTCTATATGATTATGATTAATTTCAGGAATTATCATTGGAACATCAGGAGTCCATCTATGAGCAGAATTATTACTTACAACAGGGATTCCTCTTTGAGCATATTCAAATTCAACTTCTTTAATTTGGTCTTTTGTTGGCATATTTATTGCAGAAAATACAAAATCTAAATTTGAACTAATAGAATCAAAATCTTGAACATCTCTTACTATTAAATTCTCAATTACCTCTGGAATTGGTATAGCCATTTGCCATTTTGTCTTAACAGCTTCCTTAAAACGTTTACCTGCAGATCTAGGGGATGCGGCAACATCAATTATTTCAAACCAAGGATGATTTTGTAGTAATTTGATATAATTTTGACCAACCATTCCTGTAGCGCCTAAGATGCCAATCTTTAACTTTTTCATTTAAAACACACAATTTTATTTTTACTATAAAAATAATCATTTGATTTTGAGATTTTAATCTAAATCAGCTTAAAAGTTTTACTTACTAAATCTCCTAAATTTAATAAATTTTTAATCTTTAGAATCTTTATTGTTATCGAAATCATTAACTTATTTGATAAAGTATATTATTTTATAACAAAAATTTGATACTTATGCCAGGACCTTTTAATGAGATTGAAAAAGAAGCTGAAAGACTAGAAAAACAATCGAAAGAAGAATTTAATAAAAAAAATTTTATTCTATCAGTTTCCTTATTAGAAGAAGCAAAAGAGATCTATAGAAAACTAGGATTTCAAGGAAAAATCGGAATGCTCAACCAAAGGATTGTTAGAGTAAAAAATTTGATTAAACATGAACAACAAGGTACTATTGCAATAACAAAAAGTCAGGATCAATTTGATAAACGTGTGAAGAAGGTTGAAACAGAACAACAAAGGTATCAAGAAAGACAGCTAGCAGAACAGAAAGTTCCCCCCTCTGAAGTAAAAACCACACTTGAAAAAATCAAATTATTGATTGAAAAAGCTAGAAGGGAAGAGAAATTAGGAAACTATCCAAGAGCAATAGGGAGATATGAATATGTTTTAGAATTGTATAGATCAATACCAATTGAAATAATTAATTTATCAAATGAGATTTCGGAAATTGAGAAGAAGTTATCTCTCATCAAGACAAAAATTTGAAGAAAAATATATCTTTTCATCTTAAATAAATTGTTTTTGAACTTTTATGAAGAATCCTTTCGATGAATTTTATCATGTACCTTCATCTTCTGAGTTATTAGACATAGCTTTCAAAAGGGCTATGAAGAGTTCCGCCCAAGTTTCTAAAAATGCGCCGATTATCATCAAAGCAAAAAAAAAAGAATCAAAACGAATAAAGGTTGCTATTAATGCCCTCATAAATAGGATTCTTAATATTATTAAACATGTTCCAATAATAGACGATATTCCTGATTTTTATAAAGAACTAGCTTGTATTTTAGTCAATATTGATGAATTAAAGTTAACACTTGGTAAATTAAATGGAATTTTACCCGTTCTTAGTAAAATTGAAAGAGAATATCTAAATAAATTAAACAGAATTGAATCTCCAAAAGAGGGTGATCAATTACGGAGAGCTGCTTTTGGGAGGATATCATCAATAATAAATAAACAAAATAAAAATCTTGAATATCTAAATAATATCAGAGGTCGATTGAGGGAAATTCCCTCAATTGATTACACGACACCATGTATAGTGGTAGCAGGTTATCCTAATGTAGGTAAAAGTAGCATTGTAAAAAATATATCAACGAACAAAAAAGTTGAAATTCAAGAATATCCCTTCACTACAAAGAAATTAGCATTAGGGCATTTAGCAATAGAAGGACGTTTTGATACAATAAAAATCCAGATTATGGATACTCCTGGGATATTAGACAGACCAATTTCAAGAAGAAATAGTATCGAATTACAGGCAATCTTAGCTCTACGATTAATATCTGATTTAATCCTTTTCATTTTTGATCCTACTCCCGCATCAGGCTATACCGTCGATTCACAAATTAAACTATTTAAAGAGATCAAAGAAAATTTTACAAAAGAAGGAAAAATAGAAATGATTGTTGTATTTAACAAAAAAGACCTCTCCAGTTCGTCTGAAATTGATTATTTAAAAAGAAAACTTAGTTTAAGAGATGAGGATTTATATTTAACTAACGCCTTAACTGGAGAAAATTTAGATAGAATTATTGATTATTTAAAAAATCGATATTGTTAATAGTAAGAATAATATAAAATATTAATTGACAAATTATGGGCACGCCAAAAAATATTTTCCATTATCGAAAATCATTAGTCCTAATCCTAATAACTCATCAATAAGTTTAATTAACGAAGAGTGAATCCTATTGTGTTCAGAATGATTTTTACATAGATAAAGGTTTTCTAACCTATTGTCCAAATTGTCGAGGTTAATATGATGAACAAGATATTCTGGTTTTAAATACTTGCCATTAATGAGATATTTCTTATTTAATTCGGAATCTTGTGCCAAATGCTGTTCCATGATATAACGATTTTCCTGCATTATAGCAGAATTTACTTTTTCTACGGCAAAAGGATTTCCATAATCTTTGGACACCTTCTTAAAAATTATCTTTTTACCACTGCTATTTACACCTATATACCTATCAAAACCCCAATACTCTGCTGGAATATTAAATTTCTCCCAACGCCATCTACGTGCTGATCTTTCTGAAATCCCACATAATGCACTTAATCTACGATCTGTTAGAAAGAATCTCTTATCGCGAACAACACGCTCAACCCATCCTCTGTGTCGATATAGTGGATTCTCTTTTGAACAAATCTTATTAGGATTAAGGTGTATTTTTTCAATCGGAGCATTATTTCTTATTTGATATTCAATATCCCAGTTCATACTCGTACTCGACCAGTCCATATTTTTAATTGTTTTTCTCACCAAATCCAAATTTTCATAATCAACAAACGCGTTTTGTTTCCGTACTTTATCAATTTCTTCGGGTTTTAAATTCCTGTAATCATAACCACGATTTAAATAATAAACACCTTTGGTAAATAAAATTTGACCTAGCTTGATCAAGTCACTAAAACACATATTAATGTTTGAGTTACTATGTTCATGTTTATTTTTATACAACCACAGATTTTTGATTATATTGTCCAGACGAATATGATTTTTGTGATGCACAACACAACTTTTTTTAATATAATATTTACCATCATTTTTAATTAAACAAGGGTGAAGAGATAATTCTTTAAGAGTAAGTGTTTTATTGAGATATTCCTCCATCATAATAATATGTTCTGCTCTATAAACTTTTTTATCACCCATTGGGTTTAATTCAGGGTGTTTATATTCTTTTGGCATATTTAAAAATTTATAACCTTTCTTGAAATAATGACCAACTATTTTTGTTGAAATATTAAATTTTTTACGCCAATTACCGATTGTCTTATTGTTTAAACCACATATTTCAGCTATCGATAGATCATTCAAATTTAACTCTTTATTGTTATAAACCCATTCTAGCCACTTTTCATGCATGTATAGAGGATTTGATTTTGAGCAATCTTGATAAGGATTTAATGTAATTGTCTTATATCCTGTACCGGTATACACTTGAATTACCCAATTATCAGAAATTTCGTGCCAATTGACTTGCTTGAAATATTCTTTTCCTAATAAAGAAATTAAATCATCTGTTGGAAGTTTGCTCAAAACAGATATAAGCTTGTTTTTATCTTCTTCATTAAGCTTATCTTTTCGAATGCTTTTTATTATTGTTGCTTTTTCTTTTAAGGTCAAAATTGTATTGTTATATAAATTCTCCTTTAAAATCTCCTTTAAATTTTGAACATCAGGGTTATTTTCATTAAAAATTTGTTGTAAAATGTAGTTCTTTTGTATTTCAACTAATTGATGAGCTATTTTTTTTACTACTCCTTTTCCTTCAGGAATTAAACTTTTTTCATAGTGTCTACGTTTATATTCCTTATAGATTGCTAGAGAACGTTTTAATTCTTTAAAAAAATCATCAAATCTCGGATTTTGCTCTTTTAAATGCTTAATTAAAAGCTTATTGTTATTGGTGTACTGGTGAATTAAAAATTGTAGTTCTTCTTTAATTTTTTTAGAGATCTCTTGGTCTGTTGACTTCTCAATATGCTTTTTCAAAAATAGTCTTTTTAGCTCTATCTAAGACTTTTTTCTCTGATAATCTTAATCTATATCCTTGATTTTCCATATAGGCTAATATTTCCTCATGTGTGAAAAGATTTGTAGTAATCAGTTTATCATAATGTATTATTCCTGGAAAAGGCTGATAAATATCTTTTCTTTTCACAATTATTTCGTCATCTTTCATGTTCATTAAGTAATCAATTTGGTAAGTATTATTTCGTTTAGAACTATAATAACCTGTTCCTTGTAATTCTTGTAAGTTCATCTGGTTTTTTAATACTGCAATATCTCTCGCATCAGTTGCCCTCAATGCTATAACATTTCGAAAATAATTGAATAGATGAGGATGAAGATATCTCACTT
>JAEOTA010000088.1 GCA_016840085.1 Promethearchaeota archaeon | reverse complement strand
TTTAAGAAGCTTGATACATGGTTTGGCAAGTACCAAGAGATTTGGAACAAGTATTTCGCGCTAAAAAAAGAATGAAGGTCAGCGAAAGATTTAAACACAATCACTTAATTTTGTAACTACCCAAAAACATACCCTTCTTACTTTTCCTTTAGAAATGTTTTTTTCTTTTTATAGGTTCATATTCTTTCTTTTGTTAGAATAGTAGAGATGATAAAATAAGATCATGAAAATATCAGTTCACCTACAAATTACTAAGTTGGTCTATTGTTCTGATTTAAATAGCCCAAAAGATATTATTTTTCACATAGGACTAATCTTAAAAAAGGAGGGATAATTAAGATTTGAATTCAGAAAATTTAGATAAATTAAAAGTGATTATTGAAGAAGAGAAAACTAAATTTTTGGCAAATCCACAATATAAGCCACGTTCATTACGAGGCATCCATTCTGAGCTAGGAATAGCTAGAAGGACTATAACAAAGTATGCAAAAGAAATAGTAGAACCTGAGAATAGCACTACTAACTTATATGCCAGAATGTATCCACATAATGATAAAACTCCTCAATTAATTTTGGATAAATTACGATCTTTTATAGAAGAAGAGAAAGAAAGGTTTCAGAAGAATCCTTCATACACACTACCCACCCATGAAGCGATAGGGCATAAGTTTGGACTTAAGCGTAAAGTTGTCGAAAAATATACCAAGAAATTTGTAGATAACGAAGAGTTATATTTTCACATGTGGACGTTACGCACAGGGAAAAGGGTAAATCATTATAAGAAGCATCTAAAAAGATTGATTTATCAGGAATTAACGCATAATAATAAAGCACCACGTGATATTATTCCTGAAAAGATATTACAACAATTAGGGGAGAAGTATATCACTGAGGAGAACAGATTTTTAGTTATTAAATATATCTATATTATTTATTATTTGGTATATACTAAAGTATCGACATGGAAAATAGGAAAGCAGCTTTCACCACTATTTCACCAGACTTCTGTAAGCATTAGAAGTATGGCACTTAAGATCTCGAATTTATTGGAGAGAGAAATAGAGGAGTATAACGCCCATGAGAGAAAGAATAGTGATCACTTCTCTGAGCTTAGCCAAAGTGATATTCAAAAAATTCAAGATGCATATAAAATATACAGAAGGTATATTTCTCGAAAGAAAGTTAAGGTGTCTCTTGAGAAATTCGAAAGTGATGGACGAGAAGTTTTCATTCCAAAATCCAATTTTGTCTATAACATCAGCACAGATGAGTATCGAGAGATAAAAGAAAAGTTAAAGATTTATAGAGGACTACAGAAGGCTGTATGAGGATTTTGTATCACATAAATTGGAAGGGTTAATTTGGTTTAGTAAATTACTTGTCTCTATTTTTTTTAATTTTATAATAGATTCATTTTAAGTACTCAATATGAGGGTTGGTAAAGATATGAGTCAAAATATTACACAAGAAAGATATGTTAATACAAAAATCCCAATAGAATATGATTATGTCGCGTTTTATAAAGTATTTAGAGGATCCCATTCTGAGCATAAGACATTGGAACTCGATTCTTTGAATAAACACGATGCAGAAAAAGAGAGTTTGATTCTTGAGATCCTTCACAATACAGCCAAGTTTTCTGCTGAAGAATTACAAGAATGTAATAAAGAAAGACTTAATCAAATCGCCAAGAAACATAAAGAAGATAATTGTGAACATTGGATTTATGATCTCAACGGAATAGCCAAGCGAGCAATTGTAAGAATATGCTTAAATTGTGAAATGGTTGTAGATACCTTAGCAAAAAAATGTTCCGTTTGTAATAGCCCTATTACCATTTTAAGACAATATGAATAACTGATAATTAAAAATAATTTCTAACTTCATTTTTTTTCTATTATTTTTGTTTTAAAATAAGAAATAACTTGTAAGAGTGGAATACATTTAAGATATGATATTTTTATTGTTAAAAATGCTTTAATTTATCATTAATTTTCAAATTAAAATGATAATAATTCCAAAGCCTCTTTTAATTTAAAAAAACATAAATATTATGTATCATACCTGCTTAATTCATTTCGTGAGGGGTAAAAGATGACCAGAGGACAGGAAGAAAGAATTAAATATCTAGTTAAGGAAATTAGACACCACAGATATCTCTACTATAATGAACAGCCAGAGATTTCCGACGCAAATTATGACGCTTTAGAAGATGAACTGCGAGAACGTGATCCTGACAATCCAATCTTATTTAAAATCGGGGTGGATAGTTCAGAATTATTTACTAAGCGAGAGCATATCATCCCAATGACCTCTCAGGATAAAGTAGTTGATTCCAAAGAGTTCATGAAGTGGGCACGAAAACGGAATTATAAAACCTTTCTTATCCAATTCAAGCTTGATGGGATTAGTATCGAATTACAGTATGAAGAGGCCATCTTTCAATATGCGATTACCAGAGGAGATGGGATAAAAGGTGATGATGTATCGGCGAATGTCGTAAATATGAAAGGATTTGTGTCTAAGTTAAGAGCTCCATTTACTGGGGCAGTGAGAGCTGAAATCCTACTTTTCCATGAGACATTTGAAAAGAGATATTCTGATAAGCAAAATTGTAGAAATGCTGCGGCTGGACTCGTAAGAAGAAAAGATAGTGTAGGAAGCGGAGATTTGAACCTCGTCTATTATGATGCAATTAGCACGACTGATAAGGTTGTATTTACTACTGAAACTCAAAAGCTAAAATGGTTGAAGGAACAGGGATTCGACACTATTAAAACAAAAACTGTAAAAACCCCGCAAGAAGTTATTGAGGTAAGAGAAGATGTGATGAACAATATTAGAGACACGTTAGACTATGATATTGACGGACTGGTTATTAAGGGAAGAGAAATCGACCTTGGGGATATGGCTCGTACAAGACCCATGAAGCAAATCGCCTTTAAATTCCATGCAGAAGAGATAGAAACCGTTTTGAGAGACGTGGAGTGGAGTATCAGTGGCCAGAATTATACACCCGTCGCCATTGTCGATCCTGTAAGATTAATGGGCACGAATGTCTCTAGGGCAAGTTTAGCCAATCCTAATTTAATTGAGGAACTTAAGATAAAAATTGGTTCTGAAGTATTTATCAGTAAAAGAGGAGAAATTATTCCAAAAATAGAACAAGTAATAAATACTCCACCAGATGCTAAAGAAATCCCAATACCTTCTATTTGCGAAGTCTGTAATACTCCTCTTACTAATGAGGGCACACGCTTATATTGTCCAAATCAAGCCTGCCCAAAAAGACTGTATCATCGCATTGTAAAATGGATAAAAAAATTAGAGGTGAAACACTTCAGCGAAAAATTAATGCTGAAACCCTTATTTGATAATGGAAACATCAAAACCATTGCCGATTTATATAGCTTAAAAGTCTCAGATTTAACCCGATTTGATCAAGTGAAGGAAATTTCGGCTGAAAAAGCGTTAAACAACTTATTAGCAGTAAAAGAAGTTTCGTTAGCCAAATTTATTGGGGGATTTGACATTGAAAACATTGGAGAAGATCTGACTCAGCGAGTAGTAGATGAGGGATTTGACACGTTAGATAAAATCAAGAATGCGTCTGTTCACCAATTATCGCAGGTTGACGGGTTTGCGGAACTTACCGCCTCATACTTACTCGAAGGTGTCAACACACTTTATCCTGAAATGAAAGCAGTATTAGATACCAATAAAATAAAAATAAAGGAGGGCATAACTATGGGAGGTAAATTGGAGGGTATGACGTTTTGCTTTACAGGAAAACTTGAGACCATGAAACGAGCTGAAGCGGAAGAACTGGTAAAAGAGCATGGCGGAGAAGCTAAAAGTGGGGTAGTAAAGAATTTATCCTATCTGGTAACCAATTCCACAGAGCCGACCGCTAAATATGTAAAGGCTCAAGACCAAGGCACCAAGATTATTACTGAGCAAGAGTTCCTTGATATGATTGGCTAAAACAAATCTGTAAAATTATTTTTAACTTCTTTTTTTTTCTATTATTTTATTCCTATTATGGTGTAGATATGAAGAATTTAGCAGATATTGAAATTTTACCGTATAAGTTAAAAGAAAAGGAACATGATTCAGGAGAGTTTATTTTTTCTTATACTTCAGAGGGGATTATATATGCTCCTAAAGAGTATAACGGAGTAGTACGACCAACACAAAATAGGATAATGCTTTTAGGAAAACCATCTAATCTCGATATACAGATGTGGATTTCTACACTTACCCATGAGATATTACATTTTATATTATTCCATTTAGGAGTTACCGAAAATAGTATGAGTGAATATATGGTTTCATTACTGGAATGAGATTTCGTGATTCATTCTTTCTGTTTTACATATCGCTTTTTCTTTATAAGGGTAGGCAATTATATTAATTTTAAAAGACCAAAAAAATAGAGAGGAGTAGAATGCCAAGAGAAATATATATAACAATATGGAGGAATAAATGGATTACCGCCCATGCGACAACGATAGATGATTTTATAGAAACATTTGAATTTTTAGCAAAACAATTCCGACAATGGAAGGAGTGGGGGATTACGTTGCATAGCGATGGGGGTATATCGACTGTAAATTATGTTCGAGAGCTGATCTTTGGGTGAATATTTGCATGAACCTTAATGATATAGAAAAAATCCATCGCACAGGGATGCATAATAGGAGTAAATGCTCAAATATCATATAGCAAGTATACACACCGTAACTAGTCCGTGGTTTAGAAACCTTTTTCCTACCAAGCTTTCTACGAGTCCCCAATTATATCTCACCGCTTGATACTTTGCTTAAAACGATAAATGCTTTCGTCTTTGAAATTTTACGAGATTCTCCTACCTTTACTAGGTCTCCGATCTCAATTTCGTTGTTTAAACACTCAGGTAAATGACACGCAAGTCGCATATTACGACGCTCGTATCTTTGATATTTTTTAACAAATTGAACATAATCACGTCTAATAATGACAGTATTTTGTGATTTTTTACTTACTACAACTCCTTGAGTAATTTTACCCCTTATCCTTGTAGTGCCATGAAAGGGACAAAATTGATCATTACATTCTTCTGTTTTAGCTTTAGGAGGAGTTACACCAGGAATTCCAATATTTCTACTCATTTTTTTACCCATCTCTTCTTTTTTAAGCTTCTTAATCTATTTAATGGATGACCAACTATTTTATTCCCATAAACTTCTAAATAATACTCATTATCTTCATTTTTATATTTTGGAATTTTAAACCTAAACACATAATCTTTCTTAATATATTTTTTAATTTTGTTCCCTTTTTCAGTAATTAATATATTTTTTGTGTCATCAATTATTATTCCTATATCAGAGAATTGTATATCTATGGATTTTGATTTTAGCTTTGCGAATGCATGAATGCCAATTAAATCATGATATATTAAATATTTAGGATTAATCATCGCTTTTCCTCATTCATCACAGTTAAAATTCTTGCTATTTGCTTTCTTATTATTTTTGCTTTAGATGGATTATCAGAAATTCCTCCACCAGTTTGATTTGAATAAAGTAACATTAATTCTTCTCTTAAATTAACTAATGCTCTTTCTACCTCCCTCTCTTCCATTTCTCTAATTTTTTCAGCAGTTAATATATCAACCATGATTAATCATATCCATTATTTTTATCCAATCTATTTATCATTATTTTTATCGGGAGCTAATGAAATTTCGGAAATAGCTTCTTCATCTACTTCATCTATTAGTTGTCTATCTTCTTCACTTTTTACTGTTTCTTCCTCCTCAATAACATACTCTGCTCTTGTTTTAGCTATTTTGGCTTCAGCTTCTGCTTGTGCTTGATTTAAGAGTTCTTCTTTAATTTTTATTTCATCTCCCATCTTTGTGTCAGCGTGAAAAATTTTTACAATTATACCCAATACGCCTGATTTTTGAATACATTGAGCTACACCCTTATCTACACCCTCTTGGGCAGGAAAGCCACTTTTTGTCATAGTGCCTGCTCTAAATATTTGGGTTCTAGCACGTTGACTAGTGACTTTTCCACTAATTCGAATCTCAGCGCCAAGAGCACCACCAGAGTCCATTATCTTGCGAAGGATGTAGTAACCTGCTCTACGATAGTGACGCCCCCTATCTAAACTGTAAGCCAATCTTTCCGCCATGATCTGAGCATTTAAATCAGGATTAGAAACCTCTTCGACTTCGATCTGGGGCAATAGGCTTAACTTCTTAGACAGAAATTAATTTTCCAGCCCAAATCGATCTTGAAGAACGTCCGTGATCTCTTGGATGCGTTTTCCCCCTTTTGGCTATATTGTCGAATTGACACTCATAATTACCAATGACCAAACCTGGTCTTGAGGTTCTTAGGGTAATACGCACTCCAAGCGGTGTCTTTTGTACATCAACGCCAGCGAATCCTGCTCTAACTAATTCTGATCGCAAATATTCGTTTATTTGCATCAATTTAATCCCTTGTTCTATAAAATTTTTCACTAGTGGCAATTAAATCACCAATGCAATACTTTCATTTGTAATACAATTCATTTTTTATTATTCTTTTAATTTTATTATTATAATTTATTATAATTTTACCTAACTTGGAAATTCGTAAATTACAAGTTCTACATGAGTAAGATGTTTAAAATATGCAGTGCTACGTCCACGAGCACGTTCAATATATCGTTTTATTATTCTTCCTCTATGTGCTGCTGCGTGAATAATTTTACACATATCAATATCCAATCCTTTATATTCACCATTAGATTCTACAGAAGAAAGGATTTCATAGATTCTTGCTGCAGCTTTTTGAGGGTACTTTCCTGCGTACCATTTAAATTGTTTTAAATCTTTTTTATGGGCAAGTTTTTTCTTATGTCGTCTAAATGGGACTGATTGTTTCAAGTTAATTACAGCTTCAAGAAATCTTTTAGCTCGATCTACATTCATTCCTTTTATTACAGCACAGATTTCTCGAGCATGTTTGGGTTTTATTCTGAGATCGCGACCTGAAGCTTTTGCTAACCTTTCTTTATCGTATTTTTGTTCAATGAATGAATAATCCCAGTTAGGCATTTTTTTTCATCTCAATCATTTATTATCTTAATTTATTTTAGTGGAACATATTTGGAACTTCGTGTGGCTCCTATTCCTGGTGAACCGTGTTGTACTCTTCTTCTTGTTAAAGAAAATTCCCCAAGATAATGACCAATCATTTCTGGGCGAACTTCAACAGGTATATAATCTTTTCCATTATAAATTGAAATTGTAAGACCACACATTTCAGGAAAAACTATCATATCGCGGATATGTGTTCTTGTAATTAAATCTTTACCTCTTTTTTTAGCTCGATATGCCCGTCTTAACCTTTCAAGCAATTTTTTTTGTCTTGGAGGCAATCCTCTTTTTAAGGAACGTCTTGATCTAGCTGGTAATAACTGAATGAATTGATCCATATTCATCTTCTTTAATTCCTCTAAAGTGTAACCTCTATATTTAAACCTTAATCTATCTAGCTCTGCTTCTGTATCTAATTCTCTTTCTCCTTCTTCTTCTTCAAGCTCTTCAACGATTTCTTCAGAAGGTTCTTCCTTTTCTAATTTTTCTTCCATTTCCTTATTACTTTCTTCGTCAGGAGCCATTTTTTAACCAATCTGCTTATTCCAATTATTTTTTTCTGTAAACTTTTTCTCACAAAACTTATTACGGTAAGGATTTTAGTATTACTTTTAATTTTAACTTTTAGGTTAAGGAAGCAAAAATCATAAAACTTATAAGTGTTAGATGTAAATTGAAGAGAATCTCATCAAATTTTGAATTTCAAATCATAAAACATTTTTGAATTAGCTAATTCTTATTTGAAAAATCTTATTCATAATGATTGGGATTAAAAATTCTTTCTATATCGTTTTCGTCGAATTTTCCACTCCATTTCTCTTTTAATACAGCAAATTTGTTTTTCTCCTTATTAGGATTGATAATAGAATGATATGTATTTCTTGGATTTTGAAACTTTGTTCCGCTTTGTACAAAATAATGCACTTTATTTCCAATAATTACGATTGGTTCTCCTTCTAAAATTTTCCAAATTTCATTTCTATCTTTATGAATTTGTATTGAAAGTCCGAATTCTGGACGAACAAAAATAAGATTATAATTAGGATATGTAAATTTAAAACTATACCATTTAGGAAGCGTACTAATATAATTATTTGGGACATTATATCTCTCAAAAAACATTTCAGGTTTTAAATTAATTCTGTCTGAGTGTTCATATTTATATGGATCGTAGATAATCTGGTGTTCAGAAATATCTTGATTATATGTGATTTCGATTGGGGTTTTTTTATTATTGATTATCATATAAAAATCATGTGGTTTAACGAATAAATCGGATTTTAAAACTTTCTTAGTAATAAACTTTACTCCATTAATTAGAAAAACGTTTTTGAAGTCGTTTTGATTTAAATTAATAAATAAATCTTTAGAGTTATTTTTTCTTAATAATGTACTTCTTCCCGCAAGAACTCTTTCTTCTTTCAATTTAACTACCCTTCTATTCTATTTCTATAGCAAGTTCTTTTAATTTAGCTTCAATTTCATTTAAAAAAGGCATTGAAGCTTGTGCTCCTTTTCTAGTTACCGCAATAGAGGCTGCAACAGTAGCATATTTCACAGCATTAATAATAGTATCCCCTTTACATAACCTACTTGCTAAAACGCCAATAAAACAATCTCCAGCACCTACAGTGTCTACAGCTTTTACTACAGGGGGAGCAATTTCGATTGCCTTATTTTCCTCTCTAATAAAGATAAAACACCCTTTATCACCTAATGTAGTTATTACATATTTTATCCCAAAACTAGCAATATCTTTTGAAGCCTGCATAATATTTTCTTTTTCTTTTCTAGTTAAATCTTTAAACCCTAAAAGAGAATGCAATCTAAAAAGCTCTCCTTTATTAGGGATTATAACATCCACTTTTTCTAAAACCTCTTTTGGTAATGATTTTAAAGGAGCAGGATTTAAGATTTTAATATTATCCCCATGTGAAGCTATATCGAAGATTTCTTTTATTGTATCTATTGGAATTTCCATTTGAACAACTACGCATTCGGCATTTTCAATGATACTCATTTTAGATTGAATTTCTTGTGGAGATAATTTAAAATTTGCTCCAGGAGCTACACTAATCATATTTTCTCCATTTTCATCAATCAAGATAAATGCAACACCACTCATCTCTTCAGGATCTCTAATAACATGATCCATGTTAATGCCCTCTTTAGTTAGTTGAGAAATCATCTGATCACCAAAGGTATCGATACCAATCTTTCCAATAAAAACTGTTCTCGTACCCGATCTAACAGAAGCAACTGATTGATTAGCGCCTTTACCCCCCAAAAATTGTTTAAATACCCCACCTGTAACTGTTTCACCCGAGTTTGGAAAGCGGTTAGAATAGATGTTTAGGTCCATATTACTTGAACCAATTATTAGAACATACTCAGTTTCTTCTAACATGGTTTAAACTCTACATTCTGTTTTCATCATTAAATTTCTTATCTTCATATTAACTATTAGTGGATCATCATAATATGATATTTATGATTATTATTTTTAATTTCTAAGAAAAAGAAGGATCAAAAAATGAAAAAAATAAAAATGTTGATTTGAAATTATTATTTTATTCTCCAGATTCTTCAGCTTCCTCTTCTGCTGCCAATTCTTCCTCTAGTTCTTCAAGCGGAACTGGTGCAGGAGTAGTCAGCATTGAATAACCAATCCAGATTGCGATAACTGAAATTAGAACAACAATTAGCCACATGGGTAGGACTACAAAGAGCCTCCAATCAAGCCAATCGATATCAAAAAGGTGAATCCAGTCATCCCATTCACCTGTATCTGGTTTCCAAACTGTAGTAAATAATAGATCTAGTATCGACCCCATAGTATAAACAATGGCAATTAAAATACCAATGATCATTACAATGGCGCCAATAACCTTATCTTTTGCTATTGTAGGTCAACTCCTTAAGTATTTATAATTTTTGTTATATTAAATGAAATTTAAACATTTATTGTGTTTAATATTATTTTTAAAAAATTATTAAATTAAAACCATTCTATACTTCCTCGATATTGAAGATGAATAAAAAGAAAAAAATTTTAATAAATGGCTAAAATTTTATTTTTTAAAAGCAATTAGAGTTGAGCCCTGATTTGTTACTCTTTTATCTTGATTTTCACTGATAAAAGTTATTTCGATTATATTTTCATTATTTTCTTGATATTTTTTTATAATTTTTCCATTAAAGATAAGAATATCATTTTCATCAGCTGGCGCAGAATAGCGAATTTTAAAATTCTTTAATGTCCCCCCTTTTGCCCAATTCAATATGTAAGACCCAACCATTGCCATTTGAAGCATTCCATGTGCAATACATCCCTTTAATCCCGAATTTTTAGCAAATAATTCATCATAATGGAGTAGGTTATAGTCTCCTGAAGCAGAAGCATAATCAACTAATTGTCTTCGTGTTATAGGTTCACTTTTTACCTCAGGTAGTTCCAATCCTTCAGTAAGTTCTTCAAAATTCAATAATTTATTTGACATTATAATTTATCTCTCTATTTTATTATATTTTTAATCAATTTAATGGAATACAATTAAGGTGATAATCGCATCAAAGACTTTATCATTTGTTTCTTTGTTTTTTCCTCTTGTTACAGCAGTTACTATATCCATTTTTCCTCGTTTACCTTCTTTATCAATAATATTTTCTACTTTCGTTTGATACACTATCGTATCTCCTGCAACACATTGAGAATAATACTTCAATTCTCTTCCACCATCTAAAAGTTTTTTGTAATCTATACCCAAGGTAGCATAAAAATTTTTCTTACCAGAATATGTCATTCTTGTAAAGAATGTTGGCGGTAAGGGTAAATCTCTGTAACCTTGCTTTTTTGCTTCTTTTAAATCATAATATAATGGGTTAGAATCTCTGATAGCATTCGCAAATTGCGTTACTCTCCATCTTGGAATAGTCATCTCACTAGGTTCAAATTCATATCCAATAAATTTTCTATCGAGCATAATAAGAATTAAAGTCCGATTGAATATAATATATTAATATTTTAAATTGGGAGTGGAGATTTAATGTATTATTATTTGTACTTTATTACATATTAAACCTTTTTTTCCAATATCAAATAATAATTTGACATAAAAATCGAAAATCCATATTTTAAAAGTAATAATTCAATAACTATTTTTCTTAATAAAAACGAAATTTATATTTTTTATACTATTATCTAAGGTAGGATTATTTTATTATAATCAATGAAAAAAATATAAATAGAAGAATTAATTAAAAATTAAAACTTTAAGATTTTAAACCTAAATCGTTAAAAGTTCTATGATTTTTATGGAATAGAAAGATTGGTTAAAGAGGTTAACAAAAAATGTCCTTTGATATTAAAATAGATATGGATGCATGTACAGGGTGTGGTACATGTTATGAAGTATGCCCTTCTGAATGTTTTGGCGAACCTGAAGGAGATAAGGTAAATATTATAGAAGAGAACAGAGAAGACTGTGTGGGATGTAGAGCTTGTGAAACTCAATGCCCTGAAGAAGCCATAGAAATTATCGAAAACTAAATTTTTATAATCGGTAAATCTAATTTCTTTTTTTTATTTTTTCTTTGTAATTTTATATTAAAATTTAGTCTAAATCAGCACATAGAAATACAATTATTTCTTTTATAAATTTCTTAATATCTTTTAATCTAATTGTTTCATTAACACCATGAGTATTAGAACCTCCAGTAGCAACCCCACGAAGAATAATATCATGAGTATTTAGAATTTGTGATACAAAACCAGCATCAAAAGTAAAATTCATTCCAGTCTTTCGAATTTTTTCCTCAGGAATTTTATGAACTAATTGTATCACTTTTTGAATCCTCTGAACTTCTGGACTGTTAATATCTACCTTTAAAGGGGGATTAGAATACTTAAATGAAATTTTTACATCTAATGCTTTACTTTTCGCTTTACCTCTTTCTACAGCGTCTAAAATTTCTTGTTTTACTTCTCTAATGTTTTCATCTGGTATAATTCGCCTATTAATTATTAATGAACAAATATCTGGGATAATATTTGATTTTTCCCCTGACTTTATAATATCCAAGTTAAATAGAGGGGTCAAATTACGTTTTTTACCAGTTTGAGGATCAGGAAACCCAGGAATATCTTTACTTTGGCGAGATTCTACTTTTTCTTTTAATATTTTGAGTTCTACTAAAATTGGTATCATCTCCTCCAAAGCATTGACACCTAGTATACTCAAACCCGAATGAGAACTTCTTCCTATTGTTTGAATCTCTATATCTAGATCACCTGCTGAACCCATTAGAATAATAGGCTCAACTGTATAATCCATCGAGAAAAGGGTCCCTTTAATATATCCTTGTTCTGTCAAATAACGAATTCCAGGATAAAATCCTAATTCTTCATCAGTACAATTCAATACCTGAATATTATATTTAGGAGTAATATTTAGTTTTTCTATTATTTGAAGTGCTAAAATCAAACAAACCATTGCACCCTTCATATCTCCAACGCCACGACCATAAATTTTTCCACTCTTAATTATAGTAGCTTCAAATGGGGGAAATCGCCATTTTTGTGCTCCTTCGTTAGGAGCTGGTACTACATCCATATGACCATAAAAAGATATGAATTTTTTTTTACCGAATTCTTTAGTTGCTATTAAATTAATTCGAGGTCCTTCTAAAGGATAAGGAATCTGTTTAATATATTCTTCTGGTACGATAACTTCTTCTAAAGAAAAACCAAGATTCTTAAAATAAGGTGATAATGCATCTACATATACTCTATAAGAATTACCTGGAGGAACAGCAGTATTAATATTTACAAGAGTTCTTATAATTCCCATAATTCTATCTTTGTCTAAATTATCAACTTCTTCATATATTTGTTGCAAATTTACCATATTAATTATTCACTTAGAAATTCCTAATTATTAATATTGAAAATTAGCACTAGTTTAAATTTACTTTTAAACAAAGTAAAAATATTTTACTGAAAAAAAGATATTATTTACCATAACAAGATTCTACCACAATTCTTACATGTTCCTTCATTAATTTGAGTATTAATGCAATTCTCATGGTAAGGCGCATTACACGATTGACATACATAAATTTTTCCTTTATATTCAGCAAAATCGAAGCTGCAATATACACATTTACTTGCGAATGAAAAATTAGGATTATTGACATCTACTTCTATGATTTGAGACGTTTCCATTAATCCTCTTGCTCCAGTGGCAGGTGTTAAATAATTTGTTTCTTGAGCTGGAGATATCCACTTTTCTTCTAAAGAAGGTTGCTGATTTTGTTGTTGTGGTTGAATTTGAGAAGTTTGCCAATCAGAAACATATCTGGGTGTTGATGATTTTGAAATACCCATTTTTTGAGATATTTTCTCGTCTATTATATTAGTTAGAATTAAAGCAGAGGCATATTTTCCTTTTGTTCCGCCTTTCTGTAAATGAGTATGACTAATCATATGAATAATTCGACCACTATTTTTTCCATATTCAAATTCTACAAGTACAGGAGATTCTCCCCATTTATTCTGGATTTCAAATGAGCTTATTAATACCCTTACAGCTTGAGGATTTAGAACTTGTATAGGAAATGAGCGAGTTTCTAACCACCATCTAAATTCACTTTTTTTTGTGCCTTTATCTGATTGCTTTTGCCATTTACTCTGTTGAATTTCACTTAACACCCCCTCTAAAAACGGGTGATTTGGTTCAAGAATTTGGCATGCAACAACAGCATCGGCAGTTTTTGCATGATTCCATCTTATATATCCAGGAAAAATAATTTCTACAATGCTTCGAAGCGCCCAATCAGTAGTTATTAACCATCCACCATTATTTACAAAATCTTTTATTTTGGGATGAGCAGCATAGGGAATATCGCTACCAGGGCATCCAATAAGAGTTACATCATATTGAGATAGATCTTCTTTCATAATCTCTTTTTCTCTTATTATTTTCTTCATAGATGCATACATATGTTCTACAACTTTTTTAGGCTTTTCATATCTTCCATTAACAGCAAGAATTTTCCCATGTTTCTCTACTGCTTTCACAACATCCTTTTTATCAAGTGCTTCCATTTTACGTTTCTTAACTTCCGAATAAAGGTCTTTCCAACTCATTTGATCAGCCTTTAAATAAAATTATAAGGAATCTAGTGTTATTTTATAATTATTATAAAAACTTTAATATATATATTTTGATTAGAAGCGATTTTTTTGTTAAATTTAAAAGATTTAAGCCAACCTCTTGAATTTTGGGAATATTTTGAACAAATTACAGAAATCCCTCGGTGTTCTGAACATGAAGAAAAAGTGAGAGCTTTTATAAAAGAAGAAGCAGAGAAATTAGGATTTAAAACTCAAGTTGATAATGCAGGAAATCTTGTAGTCAGAATTCCCGCAAAATCTAAAAAAAAGCAAAACGTAGTATTACAATGTCACATGGATATGGTGTGCGAAAAGAATGAAGAGGTTATTCACGATTTTTCTAAAGATCCATTAAAAATTAATATTATCGAAATTGAGAATGAAAAATGGGTAACTGCAGAAGGAACAACATTGGGTGCTGATAATGGAGTGGGTATTTGTTATTTATTAGCCTTAATGAAAAAAATTCATGATGGAGAACTTGATTATGAATCACTTGGATTTGATTTATTATTTACTGTTGATGAGGAAATGGGTTTACGTGGGGCCTTTAAAATCGATAATGATTTAATCAATGGTAAGTTTCTTATCAACTTGGATGCTGAAGATGAAAATGCTGTAATTATTGGTTGTGCAGGAGGGATAGTCACTTTTTTTCATATAAAAAAAGATACTTTTAAAATAAATAATAAAGAAAACCTAATTCCAATAAAATTATTTATTTCTGGTTTAATTGGAGGGCATTCAGGAGTGGACATTCATATAGGAAGGGGAAATTCATTAAAAATTATAGGACAAATACTTTGGAAATTAAACGAAAATTATATGATGAATATTGCCTCTATTGATGGGGGTAATAGAACTAATGCAATACCTAGAGAAGCCAGTGCTACTTTCTTTGCTAAGGAAGATGAATATTCAGATATTAAAGAATTTATTAGGGATCTAGTTGTGAAAATCAAGGTTCTTTTTGAGGGTATTGACCCTGAAATCGATATATCAATTGAAAAATTAATAAATTATGATAATAAGGAGGTTTTAACAAAAAGAATTCAAGATAACTTACTTAAGATCTTGTATACAATTCCGAACGGTCCTCTTTCTATGCATCCAAAAATTAAGGATCTTGTTTTTACATCATCAAATTTGGCTGTAATAAAAACTGAAAAGGATAAGATTGAAATACAATTAAGTCAAAGAAGCTTAAGTGAATATTTCAAAAATGTGATATGGGAGAAGGCTAATTCTTTAGTTCAATTAACTGGTTTAGATGTTGAAACTATAATTGATAGTGATTATCCAGGATGGACACCAAATTTTAACTCAAACCTTTTAACATTTACTAAAGATAATTATAAAGAATTATTTAATAAAGACATACTTGTGAAAGCGCTTCATGCGGGACTAGAATGTGGCATCTTAAAGAAAAAATTTCCTCATATGGAAATGATATCAATTGGTCCAAAAAATGAAGGAGCTCATTCGCCTGATGAACGTTTATCAGTAAAATCTGTAGAAAAAATTTGGAATTTTTTATTAAAATTATTAGAAAAATTAAATTAAAATATCAAAAATTGTTTAAAGTTATTTGAAAAAATTATTAAGCATTAATTAATAAATTAACTATAGTATATTATGCAAAAACAGCAAGCAGCTAAAGATGAGATTAAGAAAGAAGAAATAATTGGATCAGAGACTGTCTTAGAAAAAATTAGAAGAAAGACTCCGTGGATACTTGGAAGTAAGTTAAGAAAACCCAAAATAAAATTTCCAAAATTTAAAATTCCTAAATTATCACTTCCAATGCCAGCACGATCTTTGAGTATTATTGTTATTTTCATAATCTTATTTGTACTTCAAACGGGAGTAGCTTATTTTATAGTTAGAGAGCCCCCAGCACTAGGAGCGGACAGCCAAGGAAATCCTATGTTTATTTATCCCGATATTCATGAATCTTTTATCATTGAAGGTATTGTAGCTTCAATTTTGATATTTTTATGTTCAACTGGATTCATATTATTATACCAAGCGTCAAAATATGTTTATAATCGAAAAATGGCAATATATATTTTAGTAATCGGAGTTTTAATGACAGTTATCACTTTTATCGCACTTCAGTATATTTTAGCTATTAAATCAGGAATTTTACAACAATGAGAATATAAAAATAATCATTTATCTTACTTCACAAATTTTTATCTCATCATAATCAATAATTACTTTATATAAACCTTTCATTTTTTTGTCTAATTCAGGATCTCTTGTGTCTAATTTTAATATTCTATTATGGATGCTCTGTAATTTAAATTTTGTAGCAACTATTATCATGTTTTTACAACCAACTTCTTTTAAAACATTAGGAGAAATTTGTAGATTTCCTCTTCCAAAGATGAATCCTTGTCTCCCAATTATAGATATTATTATTTTTACTTTCTCAGCTTTAACATACTCAAGAATCTGTTGTTCATTTAAATCTTTAGATATAATATTTTTATTCAAGAGCAGATCAATTCCCAAAAGCGTTTTATTTTGATTTAATTTGTCAACAATGAATTTAACAGTAGTGCCAGGTCCTAATAAATAATAGACATCATCTTCTAAAATCTCTATAATTCTGTTAGCTATTCGTTCTTGATTATTTAGGTCTGATTTTGGTGTCCCCATTTTAGAAAATTGACAAAAATCAGGATTAAAGGGTGTGTATAAATACCCATATAATTTAGAAACTAACTGCCCTGCTCGATATTGCTCTTCATCAACATCAAGTACCTCAGATTCTTTCAAGGGGATCTCATCCCAGAGAAATTGTATAAGTAGGTTACTCGCGTCTATAGGATTAAGTGCAAATACACTAGAATAGATTTTAACACCAGCAGGTATCCCTAAACATGGTTTACTTCTCTTAATTACATTTAAAACATCCCGAGCTGTACCATCGCCACCAACAAAGATTATAATTTGTACATTTTCGCTTTTCATCATAATCTGAGCTGCTAACGCAGTATGTTCAGGGGTTGTGTCTAAAATATTATTACATTTTTCAAATATTGAATCTTGAATGGTTTCATAATTGTAATTCAATTCTTTTAGAATATTTTCACCCATAATCCCTGGACAGGTTATAAAGAGCAATTCATGTTTTATTGATTCTAATCCATTTAAAAATTCCATAGTTCTATTATTTGCTTTTGGGATCGCTCCTAAATTTATTGCTTTTTTTAGAATTTCTCTACCATCAGTACCTTTTAAACCTACTGTTCCTCCCATCCCAGAGATAGGATTTATTATTAAGCCTATGGTGAATTTATTGGATTGTTTCATACGATTCAATGAATTAATTAATAAAAAAAAGAAAAAATTGTGTAAATTAATAAAATTAAAGAATTATTTATTCCCCAGCAAAAGCTTTATAAGCAGATTCATCCATTAAGTTTCCTTTTTCAGCATCCCAATTTGATGGTTCGATCTTGAAAAGCCACGCAGCAAAGGCATCTTCATTAATTTTTTCAGGTTCATCCATCAAATCTTCATTAACCTCAATAACTTTTCCAGAAACTGGAGAATAAACATCTCCAACTGCTTTTGAGGATTCTACAGTACAATCAATAGGATCACTTGCAGGTTCATCTCCAGACATTTTTATTTGTTCAAGCTCAGCATCGATAAGTCCTTCTACATCCACAAAACTTATCTCTCCAAGTTGCTCAGCGGCAAAAGGAGTAATTCCCACCTCTTTTGTTCCATCATCAAACCATTGATGCGTCTTTGTGAAGTATTTAGTCATTATATTTTCCACTCTTTCTTAATTCATATATGAATTTAAATTAATTTGAATTTATTATTATGTTTTTATTAATTAAAATAATAATTTAAAATTTTATTATTAAGTTAATTATGTGGAATTTTAAGAAAACATGGATTCGAAATTAATAGCCCGTCTAAATTTTTATAGTGAATTTAAAGAGTGGTATTATAAGATTTCATCTGATTTTGGTTTTGATTACCAAAAGGATTCTGAATCTCGTGATTATTTATCAAATTTATTACAAAAAAAAGTAAATAAATATAATCTAGAAGTAATATTAAATGATTTCCAAACTATGATTAGAAGTAAATCTAATATTTTAATATATGGTTGTGGTCCTTCCCTTGAATCTACTGTAGATATTTTATTAAAAAATATTGGTAAAGGACTATTTAGCGAGTGCTTAAACTTTACTGCAGATGGTGCTGCTATATTATTAAGAGAGAGGGGGATACCAATAAATAGTATTTTTTCAGATCTTGATGGAATTACTTTTAAAGAATTTAATTCTACTGATTTCATGATAATCCATGCACATGGAGATAATCTAGATAAACTAGAATTATTTAAACCTGAAATCTTAAAGTTTAAAAACATTATTGGAACAACGCAAGTTGAACCATCCAATAATATTATTAACCCTGGTGGTTTTACAGATGGAGATAGAATTCTTTATTTCCTACGTCCTTTATTAAAGCCAATGCAAAAACTATTTCTAATTGGAATGGATTTCAAAAATATCATTGGAAAATATTCAAAATTAAACTTTATTATTGATCAAGAAGGAAGTCCAATAAAACAAAAAAAACTTCAATACGCTGTAGAATTAATCAAATGGCTAAAATACAAAATGCATAACGAGATTTATTTTGTAAATTCAAGCTCGATATCTGAAAGATTTACTTATCTCTCTATTAGAGATTTTATAGATATCATAAAATAGGAGATATCTATATTTTGCAATCTTGAATTCCAGCAGATGTAATTTTGAAAATGTATTTTTTTTCAGAAAGTCCCAATGAGTTAATCATTTGAATTAAAGATTTTTTTTCATTTTTATAGCTTAAATAAATATAGTCTGAAAAAAAATGATTTAAAAATTGGTTTCCAACTGGCAATTCTCTAATAATAGCATTTTCAGTAAAGTTTGGAGCAACCTGTGCTGTAGCAATAGTAATTAAATTATATTTTTCAGTAAGTTTATCAATATTTTCTAAGATATCTAAAAAAACTTCTTTAGTTTTTTTATAAGAAATGTTATTGTTGCTTAAATCAGATCGATAATAATTATTGATTGTATCGATAATTAAGACACTAACTAGATTTTTTTTAAGGTTTTCTACAAAATCTTTCAAAGAAAGTAGCAAAGCAGAACTACTCATGATTTTAGCTACTATTATACTTTTTAATACCTTTTCATATTTAAGATTGGAAGAAGATGCTAAATCATTTATTCTTTCAGGTCGAAATGTATTTTCTGTATCAAAGTAATATATTTGTATCAAATTGTCTCTATTTGATTTTACCGAGAGTATTTTATACGCTTGAACACATAATTGATGACATAATTGTGTTTTACCAGTCTTATTTGCGCCGAAGATCAAATATTTTTTACCGGACAAGAATCCTCCTCCTAAAATTTCATCAAAACTATTTGAGCCCAGAGGTAAAACTATTTTTCTATTTTTTTCTTTATGGAATTTATTTATTATAGTATGCGGATTTAGTATCTGCTGCTGCTTAATTTCTAAAATTTCATGAAGATTCATTATTAACTATTAATAACCTTTCTATTTAAAAATAATTTGAAATTAATAATTAAAAAGTATAGAACAAATTATAAAAATAGTTTACTGAAAACAAAAATTTAATTTTTAAATAATCATAAGAATTAATATTAAACAACTTGAATTTTAAATTCTTTATTAGCTTATTATCAAAAAAAATACTAAAATCCTACTATCATGGCAAAAAAGAAAAAGGAAATATGTCCTTATTGTGGGAAAAGTTTTGCGTATTTATCTCGTCATAAATGCAAAATAAAAGAGCGTGTTGAAGGTCCTTTAGATGAAAAATCTGATATTGAAAGAAGAATTGAAAGAATAGAAGAAAAGAAAAAAGAATTTGTTCGCACATTACGAAAAGATGAGAAAATAATCCTTGATATTATAAATCGAGAAAAGGACCTGTATTTTAATGATCTTTTAAAACTTAGTGATAAAAAACGGAATGATTTAGAGGAAATAGTAGAAATCTTAGCTTTACAATCAAAAATTAAACTTAGGAGGGAGTTAGTTGATGCTTCTTGGACAAAACATATTTATTCTCTTGAAGATATTGATACAGATGTCAAACAGATTACAATTGATAAAAAAAGAAAGGATTTCATTTGGAATATGTTTTCTAGACAACCCTGTTTCATTTGTCCTTTTCGAGATAAATGTAATGATACTAATTTAGATCAATTTAATCCTCTTCACTGTTCTTGGTTAACAGAATGGATTGAGTTGACTTCTAAAGGAAAAGAATATGTTATTAATTTTGATGAAATTGAATCGAGTCTGCGAGATATTTAATTATTTTTTTTGCAAACCTATAAGATAGATTTCATTACTTTTCTTTTTAGAAGATTGAGGCTTAAGAATTTTTAATATTTTGAATTCTGTTTTTATATTTTTGGTTAATTTATCAAAATCAGATCCTTGAAAAGCTTTCATTACTAAATTACCCTTATATTTTAAATATTTTTGGACTAAAGTAAGAATATCATAACAAAGATTAATCTGTCTTAATTGATCGGTAAATTTATTCCCAATTTTAGATATTGAGGCATCAGATAAGATTAAATCCAATTTATCTTGAAAAAAGGATTCGATTTCATTATTAAACTCAGGTTTAGTAAAATCCATTTTTATTATTTTTACATTTTCAACAGGAGTTATGGATTTAATATCAACACCCATAATTTTATAATCTTCTCGATGGTAATATTGATCCTTATATTTTTCTAAATTATCTTCCGCAATTTTTTTTGCAACCTGGAGCCAGGAGCCCGGAGCAGAACCTAAATCTAAAATACAAAATGCTCTTTTGAAAATATTATATCTCTTTTGAATATCTAATAATTTATAAGCTGATCTTGCTCGATATCCATTATTTTTAGCCCGTTTATAATATGCTTCTTTTTTATGAAAGTGGTGATTATCTGACACTCTTATTCAAATTTCTTTTTTTTTGTAAATCTAATAATATATTCTTTATTAATTCAATTTCCATATTAGTTTTAATTGATAAAAAATCAAAATGAGTTCTTGAAACTTTATAACCTCTCTCCTTAATTTTTTTGATTATTGATTCTACTTTTGGAATAAAAGGTAGCTTTATTTCTTCACTAAGTCTATGAATATTATAATAAGATATCGGCATTAGATTTTCGCTTAAAGCTAAATTTAAGAGTTTATTTATTCTTTTTTTCATTTCAAATTTAAAAATATTATTTGAAATAATAAGATCTTCTACGAATTTAATATCGTGAAGTTTTCCAAGCCATAATGGTCCTGCATAATCCAAACCCTGTTTAAAATTACATTGAGGACATTTTTGTGAAATATCGAAAAATGTATTTTTTGAGATAGTTCTAAATCCACATTTTCGGCAATGAATTATATAACCATATTTTCTAATATATTTTACAATTCTTTCTTTTTTTTTAAAAGTTAGAGCAAATACCCTAATAAAATGGTTTGAATAAAAAGTCAGTATAGGATGGATTCCTAAATTGTTTATATTTGCCATTCGTGATATAAAATAAAGTAGAATTCTCGCTCCAATTTCTTTACAATACTCGTTATGAAGAGGTTTTGACATATATTTTCGTAAACATGCTTTTGGTTTAATTCCAAACAATACGGTAGTATCTGTAGCTGTAATACATAATAAACCATTTACTTTTTTTATTGCTTTAAAAGCAGAGTGGATATAATGATTTGGAGTTCCAAAAGGATCAATAATAATGACATCTGGTTTTTCAATTTTTTTATTTAAATTAAAAAAGTTAACTTGAGCAATTTCAGAGAAGAGAAAATTAGCATCTTTTCTTGAAATTTCAATCTGAATTTTCGTATTATCCAATTTATTTAACTTGATATTCTTTTCAATTAATTCAACAGCTGTAGGATTTATATCGTTAATATATATTTTTTTTATATTTTTACACTCTTTTAGAAGTCTTATCGATCCTATTCCAGATGCTGCCATAGAGTCTACGATTATAATTGAATCCGGATTATATAATTCATTATAAGCATTTATCGCGAGATTAGTGATATCACGATTAATTACCATCTTTTTGTTATAAAAGACATTCATAGCCTTTGACGGGATTAAACTATTATCAATAGTATGAATATAAAAATTTGCTAGACCTTCTCTTTTTATGGTTAAATCTTTTTCTTCCATTTTTTTATATTAGTAAAATCTTAAGATAAACATAAATATTATACTAGTTGAATATTTGATTTAAATAAATCATGTATAATAATGTTAAGATTTTTTATAAAAATAATAGTTAAAGATCATTAAAGCCTACCTTCTAAATTAGAATTTAAATTAAGTTCAATTACACTTTAGAGCTAATGAAAAAATTGAGGTGGTAAATTATTGGTTTAAAAAAATGTTTGATTCTCTAGTTTATTTTATCTTCAGGTTATTCAAAACCATTATTAGTTAAATTTGCAATAAATTCTAATATTATTTTTTCTCCTTTTCTCATTATGAATTTTCTCTGGTTGAGCTTTTCAGTTCTATTTATTTTTATATTATATGAAATCCAGTATTCCATAACTTTTCCACCTGCTTGGACTTCAACAATATGATCATTTAAAGTTTTTCTACTTATTTCATTAATGATTAAAATTTCAATTTTGTATGTTTTATTGATATAAAACAAATTTGCTAATATTTGATTCAAATGATAATTTAAACTGTAATTTTTTTCTTTTTTCTCCCTATTTAATTCTAATCGATAGAGATCTGTAATTGAGTCAATGATAATTAATTTAAATTGATTCCTGTTATTTTTAAGATGTTCTAAAAATACAAATTCTAAATTAAAAATAGTTTTATACAAATCATTAAAATTTGTGGGTGTTATAAAGATAATTTTATCAAGTAATTGTTTTGAGTTTTTAGAAAGGGCAATAATCTTTTCTGTAGGGAAATTAGGTTTAGTATAAAAAAAGAGGATTTTGTTTCTATTTTTAGTATTATTAAATGCTGTTTGGAGTGCAAATGTGGTTTTTCCTACACCAAAATCACCCCAAACAGAAATAACACCTTCAGAAAAATCTAATTTATTAAAATAAGTATTTAATCTTAAGGTTGGAAATTTCATTAATTAAAAGTTATTAATTTTATCTAATATTTATAATTATAATTTGAGAAATAAAACCTTATATATATACACAGAAAACCTAAATTTTTTCTACAGATTAAATAAGGAATTAAAGCACCTTGGTATTAAATTCACGATTTTGAATACAAGAACTAAATTTCCAGACATTTCATCCTTAATCCTTACTACATTAGGTGAAATTTCCGATATTAAAAATTCTTATAAAAATTTAAAATTTCTACCTTATTCTGAAAAGATTAGTTTCAAAAATTACATTTTAAAGGTATTAGCTGCTTATCGAATAGGTTATAAAGAATCATATTCACATTTAATCTTTTCTATTGATCCTGGTTCGAAATATGTAGGGATTATCGTTTTCTTAGATGATTTTTATTTAATGTCTCAGACACTTTATGAAAAAAGAGAATTTGTTGAAGTTATCAAAAATTATGTAAATTGCTTTCAAAATGAGAATTCAAATGTCTTAGAATTAACCTTCAAATTTGGGAGTGGTGTGTTATCAATAACTATAGAATTAATAAAGGAAATCTATAGTGTTTTTAAAAATAGGAAAAATATGAAGGTTTTTTTAATTGACGAATCTAAATCCTCGAAATTGAAATTACAACTTAAAAATAAAAGAATTTCAAAACATGAAATTTCAGCATTGATTTTGGCTCTAAGGCATGGAGTTGAAGTAAATGAATCAAATTATTTTAATATTCTTAAACAGTTCAAATTACAAAATTCAGATATTAAATTTAATTCTGAAAATAATTTCAAAAAAATTAGGGATTTTCCATTAGATTTAAAAAATATAATAAAAAAGATATTAGATAATGAAATACCTCTTAATTTATCATATGAATCGATAAGATAAGAAATAAGAATAATAGATTCTCAATTTGAAATGATTTACTTATAGAATTCAAGATCCTAGAGAAAATAAAAAAAATATTATTATGGAACTTAAAAGATTAAAGAGTATTGATATTTTTCGCGGGTTATGTATGGCTTGGATGGTTTTAAACCATTTATTTGATTGGTGGTTGAAATCTGAATATATTTGGTTGAAATCAATTATGATAAGAATTTTAGATCCTATCGGAGCTACTGGATTTTTATTTATATCAGGAATAAGTACATCATTATCATACAGAAAGAGATTAATTAAAGCAGAGAGATCAGAAACTTATAACTATAGAATGATAAGAAATTCATATCTTTTTCGAGCATTTTTCATATTAATCATTGCTTTGATTTATAATTCAGCAGTTGCAATAAGTCTAAAAGATCCTTCTATGGTTTGGACATGGTTTTTTTTATTAACCGTAGCAATATCACTTTTTTTAGCTTGGCCACTTTTAAAAACTCCAAAATTCTTTAGAATCTTAATTGCAATAATGATTCTTATCGCACATCTATTTATTGTTTTATTATTGACACCCTATCAGGGTGATTCAAATATATATGGATTATTATTTCATATTTTATATAATGATATTCATCTAGATCCAATAATAATATTTTTTCCTTTTTTTCTATTTGGAACTGTTATTGGAGATATTATTTTTGACACAGTATTAATGAATGGTAATAAAAGAAGTATAATTAAGAAAGAATTTTTAGCACCCTCAATGATTGTTGGAATTCTCTTAATAATTGTTGGTGTTTTATATTCATTCCCAGATTTTTTAATACGAGAGAGTCTATCATGGATAATCTATTCTTTAGGAATAAATGTTCTTTTAATTTCTATTTTAATATTGTTTGAAAAATTTGAGATTATAGAAACAACAAAAAGTTATAAATTTCTATTTTATTATTCATACTATTCTCTTACTATTTATTTAGCTCATAATCTACTTTATTTTTTATTTTTACATCAATTAAATGTTTTTAATATCTGGTTTTTTGTTCTTGGGGCATTTATTTTTATAGGGTTGATTTTAAGAGCTATCTATAAAATTTGGGAGGGAACAGCATCAATAAAAGTTCAAATTAGTAAATTAAGTCTCGGAATCACAATGAAAATTGAAGAGAGAATAAATAAAAGATAAGGAATAAAACTTAATCAATGAAAGAAAGAATTGATATTCTGTTAGTAGAAAGAAGATTAGTAGAAAGCAGAACAAAAGCACAATGGTTAATAAAGAGTGGTTATGTATTCGTTAGTGGAAAAAAAATAGTGAAACCAGGAAGAAGAATAGATAATTCTCTTAAAATTCAGTTAACGAAGAGATTTCCTTATGTTGGTCGCGGAGGATTAAAATTAGAAGCAGCATTAAGAGATTTTTCTGTTCCAGTTGAGTGTAAAATATGTATAGATATTGGAGCATCAGTAGGTGGATTTACAGATTGTTTGATAAAACATGGAGCAAAAAAAGTTTATGCTATTGACACTGCTACTGATCTACTCCACCCATCATTAAGTTGCGAGAAAATGAAAGGGAAAGTAATTCCAATATTGGGTGCAGATGCTCGTAATTCTTTAAATATTGAAGAAAGGGCGGATATATGTACTATTGATGTTACATTCACGTCATTAAAAGCAATCCTTCCAAATATAAAGAATCTACTAAAAAATAGTGGTGATATTATTGTTTTAGTAAAACCGATTTTTGAGACTGAATTCCAAAATAAAGGTAGATTTGATAATATAGAGGATCCTATAAAACTTTTTCAAATCCTCAATGATTTAATTCAATGGAGTATTAAAAATCAATTTTATCCATATGAAGTTATTAAATCACCTCTATTAGGCAAAGAGGGCTCAATCGAATTTTTTATTCATTTAAAGCTGAAAGAATCTGGCTTAATCTTTGATTTTAAAAAGAAAATAAAAAACATCTTAAAATTAAATCATTTTGTAAGGTACAACTAACACAATAATTAGTTGGATCCAAATTATTTTTCATAATTTTTGAATATTTTACCCCATTCTGTACGATAGAATTTCTTTATTCTGTGCTTGCCAATTATAGGATACCAAAACATATCATGGTATATCATAGAAGCATAAGTCGGCCCTAAAAAAAAGAGATCGCTTCGAAATAAGGGATAAAGAAATTGTAATGGCCCTTTTCGTACCATTTGATCTCCCCAAATAACTATACTACGTTTAACTTTGAAATTCCAATTTAAATTTGATATATCTTCTCCTATTATTTCAATTTGATCGAAATCTCCACATCCTAAACCTTCATCATGTGCGAGTTTTATGGCAGGCAATTTTAATGGTTCAAACCCCATCATTTTAGCAACAATTGTATCAACAGCAACTTGATCATACCCCGCGAGTAAATAATTCTTTATTCGAGGAATCATTATTCGAGGACCTGCTCCATCCCCACATACAGTTCCGTCAACAACCGCGAATATACGAGGATGAATTTGTTTTTGAATAATTAATAGATCAACTAAAACTTCGGACATAAATTGATGCGAAAAATGCCTTCTTGTTGTTAATAGCCCACCAAATGCATTTTTCATAGCACAAGTAATACCACCATGTTTTAATTCTTCTTTTGTATGTTTTAAACTTCCCCCTACTGCTCCAGTATGTCCATGGGTTTTCATTGTAGGGAGGTGTATTATTGGTTTCCCTACGTAAAATTTAGGTATTCTAAAACCCTCTGGAAAAATTTTAGTATCTAATACGAATAATTTTTTATTTTTCAATGTTAAAAATTTAGGTCTTAAAGTATCATATGGAACAAATGGAATCCTAGTTAAAGGCACAAACCAAACACCGTATTTTTTAATGATTGGATTCCACTTATTTCCTTTTAAACCTCTTTCAATATTTGTAACAACAGTTCTATTTTCAGCACCATAGATTTTCTTCGAATCATAACCATCCTCAACCATTGTTTTAAGCACACCTTCAACTTGCCATGGTGGGCTAGAACAAGCAGGAAAAAACTTTGACCAACTCAAGTTTAATTTAAGAATAATTTTGCTATTTTTATCATAATATTGTTGATAATTGGCCATGTGCATTAATTTCTGGTAATCCTTCAAAATTGTTTTAGGTGTTGTTTTAATTATGAATATTTGAGAATTCTTTCGTGTCATTTTATGAGAAAAAGAATATGTTATTTTAATATCATATAATTGAATTATTTCAATATGTTAATTATTGAAATTTATAATTAGAAATAAGAATTATTGATATGATATAGATATATAAAAAAAAATCGAAAAAAAGATTTGAATTTATTTAATCTGATATATATTCCATGCCTTCATAGGATTTTTTCTCATCCTTAAATGGTAGACATACTATATAATGGTCTCCACCTAAATGAATTTTCCTTGGATTTTCAACACCACAGCCGATATGTTTGTCTTTTTCAGGACATCTTGGATGAAACGGACATCCTTCTGGTGGATTAATAGGGCTTGGAACATCGCCTTCTAAAATAATTCTGTTTGTTTTTGAAGTAGGATCGAATGTAGGTCGTGCAGACAATAATGCTTTAGTATATGGATGAGACGGATTATAAAATACCTCATCTACCGCTCCAGTTTCGACAAATTTGCCTAAATACATTACTGCGATTCTGTCAGCAATATGTTGTACAACACTAAGATCATGAGTAATAAAGAGAAATGAAAGATCAAATTCTTTTTGAAGTTCTTTTAATAAATTCAATATTTGAGCCTGCACGGACACATCAAGAGCAGAAGTGGGCTCATCTAAGATAATTACTTCAGGATTACATGCCAAAGCCCTAGCAATCACTATTCTCTGCTTTTGTCCCCCCGAAAATTCATGGGGATATCGATCCAAGTGTTCAGGCTTCATAGATACTGTTTGAAGGAGTTCTAAAACCCTTGCTCGAATTTTTCTTTTTTTAGTAATTCCTTCCAATATTTTGAGGGGTTCACCGATAATATTTACTACTTTCCACCTAGGATTTAAGGATGCATCTGGATCTTGAAAAACCATTTGAATTCTTTTACGGATAAATTTACCTACAAGAAAATCTCTCTGAAGTATTTTAATATCAATTTTAAGCCTTTTATATCGTTTATAGAGAAATGAGGGTAATCTAGACATCCACTTTTCAAATTTTTCTTTATTTTTTTCATAGATTCCTGGAATTGCATAGAGTACTAAAGTCTTATATCTACTTATCCATCGTTCAAGTAATCCTTGTACTTTTCTTGGATCAATTCTCAGGTCTTCATAATAAATCTCTCCATCGGTATTTGGTACTAATCTTAAAATTGTATTCCCAATTGTTGTCTTTCCGCAACCACTCTCTCCAACTAATCCTAAAGTTTCATTTCTATAAAAATTAAATGTGACACCATCAACAGCTTTGACTTCCCCTACTTTACGCTTGAACATTCCTCCATATATAGGATAATACGTCTTAAGATTCTTTACGGTTATTATCGCATCTCGTTTATTATTATACTTTCTTGTTTTTCCTAATTCAGTTTTTTTAGTCTTTAATTCTGGAACAGTCATTTTAGACAATTTTTTTGGTAATTAATATTGAATTTTCAATTTTATACTCTCAAAGAAACTTCTTTTTCTTCTTCAGTCCACACATATTTAGGTGAATCTTTATACTTTGGATCAAAAAGATGGCAAGCCACAAAATATCTATCAGCAATTTCAGTTAATTGTGGCTTGATTTTATCACAAATTTCAAGTCTATGATCACATCTGGGATGGAATCTACAACCTGATGGGGGATAAATGAGATTTGGGACCATTCCTCGAATAGTTTGTAATTTTTGATCCTTTTTTTCTATACTTGGAATCGCTCCAATCAATCCTATTGTATATGGATGACGTGGATTTTGGAATAAATGTTCTGCGGTTGCATATTCAACGATATTGCCACTATACATTACAGCAACTCTATCGCACAATTCAGCTATAATTCCCAAGTCGTGAGTTATAATAAGGATTGAAGTTTTAAATCTTTCTTTCAAACCTTTCATCAAATCAAGAATTTGAGCCTGAATTGTAACATCTAAAGCAGTAGTAGGCTCATCTGCAATCAGAAGTGCTGGATTACATGAAAGTGCCATAGCTATCATGACACGTTGTCTCATACCGCCACTTAATTCATGAGGATATCGTTTTAATATTCCACTTGCATCTGGAATCCCTACTTCAGTTATTATTTTTTCAGCCCACTCCCATTTTATCTCTTCTAATTTGGGGATATGAGCTGTTTCTTTTTTAAGCTCTTTAATTTTGGCTTTAATTTCGTTCTTCTCTTCCTCTGATAAGCCGCTTTCTTCATCCTCAAGTAATGCTTTTAAATTATTTTTTTCTTCTTTTTTTTTTGCTCTTTCTAATAAACGATTATCAAGTCCTCTTTTAAGATCTGTTTCTTGATGTAATAAGAAGACCTCTGAAATTTGTTTACCGACTGTAAATACAGGATTGAGAGAATTTAAAGGATCTTGAAAGATCATAGTAATGTCCTTACCACGACGCTCACGCATCTCATTTTCCTTTAATTCTAAAAGATTCTCTCCTTTAAAGATGGTTATTCCATCAATGATTTTACCTGGGGCTCTTACAAGTTGTAAAATTGAAAGTGCTGTAACAGATTTACCGCATCCTGTTTCACCAACAAGACCAAGGACTTCATCCTCATAAATGTCAAAATTTACTCCATCAACTGCTTTAACTATACCTTCTTCAGTATAAAAATATGTTTTTAAATTCTTAACTTCGAGTAATTTTTTCCAAGGTTTTGATTCAATTTTAGCAGTAGCTACGGCTTCTTTCTCATTTTCTACTATTTCCATTATTCCCTTTTTTCCTATAGTTAAAATTATTAAAAAAAAATGTAAGATTTAATTATAAGTTTTTCAATCGTGGATCTAAAGCATCCCTTAAGCCATCACCAACTAACATAAAACCTAAAACAGTTAGGAAGATCATAAATCCAGGCCATAAACCCGCCCAAGGTGCATCATAAGGATTCTCTCTTGCCACGCTAATATCATTTCCCCATTCAATCAACACAGATTGATTCATACCAAGAAAAGAAAGTCCTGCTAAACCTAAGATATAAGCACCAATATCAAAAGTAAAAAACACAATAATCGGCTGTATTACGTTAGGTAAAATGTGGCGAAACATAATTCTCCAACTTCCTGCACCAGCAACTCTAGCTGCCTCTATATAAGGAAGTTCACGAGCCTGTAAAACACTACCTCTAATCAGTCTTGCATAGATAGGAATTCCTAAAAATCCCCACACCAATAAAATGACCTCAATAGTGGGACCCAAAATACCTATAAGGACTAATGAAAGAACTAATGCTGGAAAAGCAAGAAAGATATCACAGATCCTCATTATTATAGAATCAACCCATCCACCATAGTATGCTGAAATAACACCTAATATTATACCACCACTTACACTAATGGAAATCGATGGTAAAGAGATTGTTAAAGAAGTCCTAGCGCCCCATATTAATCGTGATAATATATCACCCCCCATAACTGTCTGTCCAAAAGGATGTTCTGGAGATGGAGGATTCCATGAACCACTATGAGGTAGCATTGCATCTTCAAAACTTTGAGGAGATAACCATGGTGCGTACACAGCTAAAGTTATAATAAAAAAGATGATACAAAACCCTAAAATAGTCAATGGATTTTTTAATCGTAGTATTAGATTTCTTTTACTAGTATTTTTTTCATATTCGAATTGACGAGTTGATAATTCTTCTATTCTAGATCCTGGAAGGACAAGAAATTTAATATTCTTAGAAATCCAAGATAAAATATTTCTTATAATTTTTTCTTTCTCTTCCACTTCTTCTAATTCTTCTTCTACTACTACATAAGATTTTTCCATTTTTTTTACCTATTTTTTTCTTTATGTGTATCTTATTCTTGGATCTAGTATTGCATAGATAACATCTGTAAATAAATTTGCTACAATGAAGATGATTGTTATCATAAACACCAATGCGGATATTACCCAATAATCAGAGAGCAAAATAGCATCAATAAATAATTTTCCCATTCCATTTAAACCAAAGGTGGCCTCAGTTAGAACTGCACCCCCTAATAAACCTGCAATACTCAATCCAATAATAGTTACAGTGGGAATAAGGGCATTTCTTAATGCGTGTGAATGTATAACTACTTTTTCTTTACAACCTTTTGCTCTAGCTGTTCTTACAAAATCTTGTTCCATCACTTCCAGCATGCTGGAACGTGTTTGTCTTGTTATCCCTGCCAGCATTATAAATGATAAACAAAATACAGGTAGAAACATATGCCATAAATAATCTCCAATTAAATACCATTGTCCCGATAAAAGTGAATCAATCAAGATGAAACCAGTGACAAATGGAGGATTTTGATTTGTAGGAGTTAGATAACCCGTTGGTTCAAACCAATGTAATTGATAACCTAGCGTATATTGAAGTAACATTCCGAGAAAAAATACTGGAATTGCCACTCCTACTAAAGCGAGGCCTCTAACAACAGTATCAGGTGTTCTATTTCTATGGACTGCAGAAAAAACTCCTGCCTTAATTCCTATAAATGAAGCAATTACAATAGAAAATAGTGTTAAATCTACTGTTAAAGGCATCCTCCCCATTACTAGATCCCAAACTTCTTGATTGTGGACAATAGACACAGATACTCCCCACTGACCAGTAAATACTTCGCCTATATATCGAAAATATTGTATAATTATTGGATCACAGAGTCCAAGTTGGCATTTCATCTGTTGGACGACTTCTGGTGCGGCGTTATGTACTCCAGCAGCAGCTAATCGAGCAGTGACAGGGTTGTCAGGCATCAATCGAGTAAGTATAAAGGTTAAGGTTAATACACCGAACAATACAGGAATCATTACTATAATTCTTCTAATTATATATTTTAATAAACTCATTATTATACCTCTTAATATTTTTGATTAAATTTCAATTTCTCGCATCAATTTTCGCTTCTCATTTATTACA
Source organism: Promethearchaeota archaeon (assembly GCA_016840085.1). Classification (GTDB taxonomy): domain Archaea; phylum Asgardarchaeota; class Lokiarchaeia; order Sigyniarchaeales; family SOKP01; genus Loki-b32. Next base: position 116,038 of record JAEOTA010000088.1, on the reverse strand, counting down.
GAAGCTAATATTGCCGCTGATAGATTAGTACCTAATAGGGTCAATATTGTTATATAACCTTCAACTCTAATAAAATAAATATAAAACACAGTAGGATCAAAACCATAGAGTATCCAATACCAAATCCACGACATTATAAGTATTGCTGGAATATACCATATACTATTTCTAATTGCGTATTCATAAAATGGTTCTCTAAGTGCAACGAAAAAAATAATAGCAAAAAGAATTATAAATGACCAGAATGTCCTTATATTAAAAAATATTTGATATAAAAAGATTAATTTTAGCCCAATTGCTGATTGAACGGTTTTATTTAAATCTACATCTATGTATCTTGGATATGCATTAGCTATATATCCAAATAATACAAAATAAAGCAATAATAACCCTAATATAAAATTTCCTTGCCGACCAAGGTGAATTTTCGAAAATTTCATCGTCTATTCTCGAACCAATTTGTAAGTGAATTTTTACATTATTATGTAAATTGAAAACTTAAAATTATTTAGATTTGATCCTTTATTAAATATTCCATTTGTTTGAGAAATCATTAACTTATCTTGACATGTGCATCCTATATATTTTAATTATGGTAATAAATTTTGGTAGATACTAATTATTTAAATCTTAATTTAATTAAAATTAACACAATCAAATTATCCTCACAAATCGTAATTATAGAGAGACACAGCTGTAAATATGCATTTACTTAACTTAAATCGTTTATTACTTCTAAAATAAATTCAAAAAGAAGTGTAGATTTATAAATTGATATCAAAACACCATTTTTGAATCTAATAATTACAATATAATTAAATAAGTAGAAAAAAAAAAAAGATTAATTTGTTAAGTTTTAAATGTATATATTTATAGCTATTTATATTTAATCTTCCCAGTAGAATAGAGCATATTCAGTATATGACAAAGTAGTGTATGGTTTCATTAAGTTGGCCTTATGAGTTGATTGTACCAAATCAGACCAACCTGAGATATGAGTGTGGCTTGCTGGATTTAATGGACGTTCTACATCATAAATTAATGATTGGATGTCCCTATAAAGATCTAATTGAGTATCCCTATCAGTTTCAGCTGCAGCAGCTTCCATTAATGCTGTTAAACCCCCAGGGCTGGTATCATTAATTCGTGAAAAGCATGAGCCAGAAGCTAAGTTGAATAATGGATCAATCATATTGAATGGATTTAGGTAATCTGGACACCATCCAACATATCCAATATCCATCTCCCACGGAGTGTTTTCTCCTGTTTCTAAATAGGGATCCCAATGTCTTATTGTTTCTTCAGTTTGGATTCCAAGCAAATCAAAGTTTGCTGCCATTAATTGATTTAACCGGAGATTAGTAACGCTTCCAAAGTGTCTGTTTAATGCAAGTTTTCTTCCAAGGATATTTTTACCTTTCCAATCCGAATCTTTATCAACAGCGAATCCAGAAACATTCATTCCTCCTCTTGTTACTATATCAGCAGCATTATCTTTCAAGAGTTGTCTTGCTTTCTCGACATTGTCCTCCCAATCGAATTTCTCGTCACTTGCCTGGACAACAGATGCATTATTTCCAGGCATAGTCCTAGGAACTGCTGTGGTTCCTTCAACAGAATATCCAGCTTTAATTTCTTCCCAGATATATGAATAGTTGACCGCATATGCAAGAGCTCGTCTCAAGTATGCAGGATTTTTCTGGGCTTGATATTTATTAGAACCTGTTTCAAGCCAATCCCCATTTTCATCTTTTGGTCCACAGTAAATTTCTAAGTACCAGTAGCAGAGATCTTCACCAACATCTTTCACAATGAAATCATCGTCAGCTTTAAATGTGTCAATAAATGACTTTGGTACACCGCCAACCAGATCAAATACTCCAGCTAACCCAGCAGTCATTCTAGCTGTATCATCTTCGATGATATACATTACTACTTCTTCAAAATAGGGTTTTTCACCCCAGTAATGTTCATTAACCTCCAATCTTATTTCTTTATCTCTTTCAAAGCGTATATATTCATAAGGACCAGTACCAACTAGAATATCCTCTGCTAAATCTAGATATGTATATCTAGGGGTAGAAGCAGGTGACATAATATAGGTTGCACTAAAACAAAGTAAATCTAATAACGCTGACATAGGTTTAGTTGTGACTATTGTAAACTCATATGTACTATCTGCTCTAAACTCTTTAAAGATAGGGGTACCATCAGAGAAAAAGTATAATGACCCTGGAAATGCTGGCCAAGAAGTTTCATTAGCAGGAAGATCACCACTGGCATTAATAAACCACTGAACTCTTTCAAAATTCCATTTTATTTCTTCAGCAGTACACAATTCTCCATCATGGAATCTCACACCCTTTCTTATGTTAAATTTGATTTCTGAGGCACTAATCCATTCCCAAGATTCAGCAAGTACAGGTTTTATCGTATAATTAGGATGAGTTGTTATATCATATTTAACTAGACCTTCTACAACCTGGTGTTGCATATTGTGGGAAGGTACGTCCCATGTATCAAGAGGATCAAGCTCTGCAGGATTTGATCCATAGCCAATAACCAATGTTTGTTTCTCTTCGGGAGCTAATTGGACAAATCCAGTCATAACGCCAAGAATAACATTGCCAACTCCTGAAGCAGCGAGTGCAATAGCTAAGACAATTATTGCTAAATTTTTCTTTTCCATATTGAATTCACTATATATTGTGTGTGTTTTTAATTTTTTTTATATATGTTGTTAAATATGTTGTTAAATTCGTATACTTATAAGTTTTATCTTTTTTTTTTTATTATTTCTTGAAATCATAACTATTTATTGTATGTATGGCAATCATAAATATAAATAAGTCTTCGGAATTTGAGAATTTATTCTGTATTGTAGTTTTATTTATTATTGTACCCCTCTATTTAGGAATTATCAATATATTTGAATTATACTGTATCTAACTCTTGAGAGCTTAGAAGTGGGTAAAAAATGGGATTTCTTTTCTCAGATTTCAAATATTAAATACTATATCGAAATAGAAAGAGAAAAATAGAATAATTATTAGTAATAATCCGGCAATCACAATTCCTTTATCCAGAAATGCTTTCTCGGTATTGCGGGCAATTTCTGGTTTTGCTGAAGTCAAATACATATATCTCATAAGAATATATAAAGCTAAAGGGATTGTAATTATTGCAATATATTCATAAAAATTGGCGATTCCAGGCTCAAATAAATTAAATTTTAAAATTAGGTAGAGAGAATAAGTCATAAACAAAGAGCCTGCAATGATGATGTGAAATTGATCTAATAACTTTAAAGAGTATTGATCATAGACCTTCTTATGCTCGACTGCTATATCTTTCTCAAGAAATTTCAAATCCCCTTTTCTCTTAGCTATGCTTAAAAAGATAGCTACCTCAAAAATAGCTAAAAATAACCATGCAGAAACATATTCCTCAATTATCATGCATCCTGCTAATGTTCTCCATAAATATCCAGTAGATAGAATAAGAATATCAATGAAAGCAAATTTCTTGAAAACATGATTATAAAGTTGACCAGTTATGATTATTAAAGCAATCATAAAGATAAGACCTATATTAGGAATTAGGAAAATAAGAGATAATATAATTAAACCAGCTAATGCAAATAATATTATTATAGCGAAATATAGAGATAGAGCTCCAGAGGCAAGGGGTCTTTTTTTCAACTTTTCTGGATGTTTTTTATCACTTTCGATATCTCTAATATCATTAATAATATAATTAAAGGAAGAGGCACAGCATAAAAGTACAAAACCTAATATAAGGTTAAAATAAAGAGATGTATCAAATAGTTTTTCACTAAAAAAAATCCCTGCAAATACCATTACATTTTTATAATACTGACGTATTCGCAATAGATGTATAATACTTCTAATTTTCCCTACCATTATTAACTGTTTGAAAGGTACTTTAATTTTAAACTTTTTTAAGTCATTATAATCCTTTCAGGTTTAAATTTCTTTAAGATCCTATAACCTAAACGACTAGAAATGCTAGTAGCAGATTTGATTTGAATCATTACGCTATTATACTCAAAAGCAATCAAATCTACTTTATCGTATGGTATCTTAATTTCATTTTCAAAAATATTTCTTAAATAAATGATATTTTCTTCTTTTTCTTCTTTTTTCTGTGTCTTTAAACTCTTGGATTCAAAGATAATTCTTGTAATAAATCCAGTTTCTAAATTATTTACGGGTTTTTTAAGATAAATATGTGTTAGAATTTTATTTTGTATTAACCAATTTATTACTTCAACTTCGGATTTTCTAAAACTTTTATCTTTACTAATCGGTAAATATATCTTTTTGGGTTTAATAATTAATTCTTTAAGAGTATAATTCAAGATTTCTTGATCTTGATTTCTAGTAGCATTTGGATTAGATAAGGTTATCTTATATTCATCATAATTGTTAGCGGTAGATATGCTTAGACATGTTAATATTTTTAAGTTTCCCTTTAATTTTAGAAAGATACTAATACCTTTAAGATTTTTAATTAATCCTATTGAATTTGGTAATTTTGTTTTTAAAATAGGTTTAAAAACTTGATTTTGTTCTTTATCTAAAAAAACAATGAATCCCTTTTCGTTTTGATCAGCTTTTAAATTAATATCTCTTAAAATTAAAGGATTATCTTTCTTGAAAAAATATGTTTCATTCAAATCAATTTGATTACGGGTATACATTGAGGATTCCAAATATTGGGTTTTATTAGTTTTCAAATTTGTAATAATAAATTGAACACTTTCACAAATATCATCAATAAATCGTATATTCTCTAAGTTGCCAAGGATAATCTCATCAGTAATTTTATTTTTAAAGATGTAATCTTTATTAAGTTCATATTTATAAAAGTCCTTTCTCTTAAGATTATTCATTAATAAAGAGATATCATTAATTTGAAAAAGCTCTTTAAATTTTTCATTTGCTATCCTTTTAAATTCTTCTCTTGATTTTTCAAATTTGTGAGCGTACTTCTTTTGTTTTGATTTTTTTAAACAAATAAATGGAAGAATTGCCTCTTTACTTGGTTTTAGTTCATCACTTAAAATTGCTGCTATTCTAAAATAACTTGGTGGATGAGAGTTTATAAAATTACCTAAAAGAGATGCTCTTGAAGGTTTTATTATTGAACGATATAAATATGAAGCTGTGTTCATATAATCTAATAGCTGATTATCTTTTGATATCTTTTCTTCACATAATAACATTGTATTAAATCCAATTTCTCGACCTGACGCGTAAAAACTTTCTAAATTATATAAAGCCTTGACAAGCTCATTCCCATATCCTGAAATTTTAGCTTTTAAATCTGCCCTCCCCTCTAAGAATCTTACGAAAATAAAGAGAATTACATATATTAATAAATTCAAAAGAATAAACATAAATAATGGAATTTGAGGGTCTCCAAAAGTGTAATCGTAATAAGTAGCGGGGATACCGAGAAGCATTCTCAAAAAAAGATCGATAGATGTAATGAGTGTTAATATAAGTGTATGGTTCCCTTTAGTATGAGCCAATTCATGGGCTACAATTCCTTTTAGTTCGTCTTCTGGAATAGCATTTATATCATCTGCTATAACAGCGATTCTTTTATCAAAAATAGAGCCATATGCCATTGCATTCAAGATTGGATATTTTCCAAACCCAATTTTAACCTTACCGTTAATCCCAACGTTATGTTTGACTTCATTTACAATATCTATTACATTTTTATTTTCAACTTTTTTAATACCGAGTAATTTGTCTAAAATTATACCTGAAATGAAATAAATTATCCAATTTACTATAATTAAAATAAAATAAATATTCAAAAAGAAATCAATTAATCGAAATTGATTGGAACCAATAGGATTTGATGTAGTCAAATCGAATGGGGTATACTGATTAATAAAAACTACAACTAACCAAGCGATAATATAGAGAAATAATATTAAGTATTCAGGGCTCATAAAACGCCAAACCATTATATATTTCCTTCCAAACAGTAGAAATCCCATAATAAGGATAATCCAGAAAGAAAAAGCAAAACTTGTATTTATATAAAAAGGATCATCTAAATAAAAGGAAAATATGCCAGCGATAAAAATAATATTGTATGTGACTAACGATATTATTAAAATTTTATTTAAAACTGGATAATCCTTCAATTCAAAAACTCCTATCCATAAATAGATTGAAAACGCGCCCATTAATGATGTCAGTAGATCCTTCGAAAAGAAAAAAATGACGAAAAAGAAAAATATTATTGCAACAAGATCACTCATTTCACTTCTTTTGCCATTTTTTAACCAATGATAAAATTCTTCAATTGATAAAAAATAAAGTAAAACAGTGATTATAAAACTCCAATCTGTTATAAGTTCAATAGTACTCATATTAAGAAAAATTATAATAAAAATGTAAAAAAAAGCAATTGACCCAATAAGATAAGAAATAAATAGAGTAAGTCTTATATGTAATTTCACTTTAAGCACCTTTAAGTTTTATCTAGAATCTTGAATTTCTTTTATTTTCATTTCATTAATTTGATACCAAAAATACTTAATTGTAACATAATACCATATTATGATCCCTACTATAGATAAAAGGAAAATAACGATTAGATTAAGAGGCAGTTGAATTATTCCTAGATTGATATTTCCCAGAGGAAGAGGCATAATTAGAGATTCTACTATCATTAGAAAAATAACTATCCCTACTAATAAACATACCATTAACACGATTATTCCTCTTAACCTCGGGAATTTTAATAATAAATATCCAATAGGGGCAATAAGTATTAGAGATGTGATAAGAAATGGTATGATTTCTAAAACCCCTATCGTGAATTGTGTAAATAAAACTGAGATTATTGAAAATAAACCACATACTATTGAGATTGCCAGGAAATTGTTAACTAAATCTGGTTCTGATAAAGGTCCTTTCGCGAGAATTAATCGTGGTAAAGTTAAAGCAGCATCCTTTTGATCAGAGGCTTTAATTTGATCATTTTCGAGTAAAATAATATCTTCTTTTGTTTCTCTTATTTTATCACTTTCCAAAAAACCTCGTACTGAATAAATAACATAAAAACTATTGAATATATGAATTAGTAATACACAAAAAGTAGCAACTTCAAGTGAACCAAATAACATAATACATGCTATCATCGCACCCATACTTAATGTTCCAATATCTCCAGGGAATATTTTCGCTGGATATTTATTATATATAAAAAAGGGAATTAAAACTGCGATAACTGGTATAGTGAATAATATTCCCTCAGTGGAATCCCATATAATACTACAGATAAGAAGAAAACAAGCAGCTATCAAACAAGTTCCTGAACCTTCACCATTATAGCCTTCTAACATATTTACAGTATTTGTAGAAATAGCAATAATTATAGGAATTAATAATGGGTAAATAATAGTCAATCTTGTTCTATCAAGGAGAGGAATAATTGGAGAAGAGATATTTACAAAATTACTATAATTAGCTAAAAAAATTGGAATTCCCGTGAAAATAGATAAAATTATTTTATATCGTGATCTAAGCTTTTTACGGTCATCAATAAACCCGATGGCTGCTGCTAGTAAAACTGTCAAAAGAAAAATTAAGATTTCATTAAAAAAATCAATAAAGAAGATCATTAAGAGTATTGTTGTAACAGTAAAAGCAATAACTATACTAAGCCCTCCAGATTCTGGAATTTCGGGTCTAGCGTTTTTATGAATATCATAACCAACATAACCTTTTTTCTTCATTAAATTCATGATATAGGGGAGAATAAAATAGGTAATAAAAAAACCCGCTAAAAAAATAATTATTAAAAATAAGATTTGCAGAAAACCCCAATTTAAATCCGATAATGGAATCATAGATCAAAAGAATTTTGTAAATATTTTATAAAATTATTATTAATATTCTGAATTTTGAGGATGAAAAAATAAAATGCTTGATATATTTTAATTTTTTATTTTTATTCTTAAGATTTAAGGTTATTTTTAATTTCCCTTCATGAAATTAAAATTTTATTCTATCTCTTATCACAGCTATGAAATCGCAATAGAATATGGGTGTAACCCTACACCCTCTATCCCATCTGCCGATATGGCTTTTGGGACTGCCTTTTTAAGAATATTGTATGCGCCATTCACATCCGCATTGATAATGATTCTTTCTTGACTATGATATAACCCTCTGCAAATACGCTTTCCTTGATATTTTTCATGCTTGGCAATTGATTCGTTATCTAAGAAACTACATCTCGAAGTGAAAGATTCTGGCTCTAAAATTACGTCAATTCCGAGTAACTCTGCTTTGTATGTAATTTGAGATATTAATTTGGCAAAAGGAATTTGGATAAAGTTCTGGTTGTTCCTCTTACCTAATGTTATTTTATATTTCCAAGTTTTATTATAACCGATGACTATCGTTCCAAAATCGTGGATAATACAATAATTAATCACTTCTCTTGAAATTTTATGAAACATATCATTTATTTTATTATTTCTTTTCCGAGTTAACCATTGCATTCTTTTTGTTGCAGAACTAATCCCTTGCTTATCCTTTATGCTTTTATATCTGGCAAGTTGTTTATTATAAAATTGATTAATAGATTTAACAATACCACCTTTAACAATAGCGGGTTGTAGTCCAGCATTATTTACCATAGTTATGATATTGTTCAACCCTAAATCAATTCCAATAACTCTCTCTTTATCCAAATTTAAATCTTTTACTTCTTTTTGATAAATAATTTCTAAGATATAATACACTCCTTTAGGAATGATTCTGACATGATGCAATTTGCTTTTTATCCGAGTTTTGACAGGAAGGAATTGAGTTTTTTTCGGAAAAAAAAGAAAACCTCCCTTGATCCTACATTGTTGATTCGTAAACAGAAACATATACTCACCATCTTTCTTTTTATAACGTGGCGGCTTTGGAGCTCCTAAATATTTTTCTGGATGCTTTTTATGGATTTTAAGTGATTGGAAAAATGATTTCCAATTTTTATCCACGAGTTTTAAAGTTTGCTGAGCAGTTTGTGAAGGGAGCTTTTTATATGGTTCCTTCTCTTTTAACATATACCATAAATCGTAATATCTCAACCAATTTCCTAAATAAAAATATTCTTGTCTCACATAATAATTGGCAAGATTATAGAGATTTTTAGATAAATGACATAGATAAGATAGTTGAGTTGTTTTATTTAATTGAATCTGTTCTGTCAGTCTCATTCCAATAATATGAAAGGAGAGTATCAGATTTAAAAGAAAAGAGACTGGTGATTTATATTTGATACAAGAAAATTAATAATGAAGGGAAATTAAAAATCCTCAGATTTAATATGAAATTAAGATTTGATGTAATATCTAAAAATTTAAACCTTAATTATATTAACATTTTTAAAAATTAAGAATGAAATGAGATTATAGAAAATTTATTTAAAAAATGTTCTAGTAGAGACTATGGTTGATGTTAATTTTGCGATAGCGTTTATATCTGGTTTATCAATAGGCATAACACCATGTATATTATTAATGTTAAGTGTGTTTGGCACATCCCTTATTTTAACTGAAGAAAAGAGGAAATTTATAGCCATTTCTTTAGGTTTACTCTCAGGTATGATTTTAGCATATATTCTTATATCAATTGTCTTTCTTTATTTTTTCCAGCTATTAGAAAATTTTTTCATTTCTAGCTATATATTTGCTGGTATTTTAATTATAATCGGTATCTGGGAGATAATAGAATGTAAAAAGGAACATAGCACAATCTATAGAACACCAGAAAAAGTTAAGACAATCTTAAAAGACTTTATCGAACAAAACTCAGGGTTTTATGCTTTTTTAGTAGGAATCATTTTTGTGCTAATTAAAATTCCATGTTTTGGCACAGTTTATTTGTCATTACTATATAATCTCCAAAATAATCCTTTACTTTACGTTTTTATCTTTGTATATTTATTAGGAATGATTATTCCGATTATATTTTTATTAGTATTAATACGGTTGGGTTTAGAATCAAATAAGATAAATGATGTCAGACTGAAATATCGCCCATATTTAAGAATATTAAGTGGAATAATTTTAATTTTTCTTGCAATTTATCTTTTGGTTGATCAAATTATATTAACCTAGTTTAATGATGAAGAGTTTTATTATTACTAAAAGTTCATTAATTTTTAAATTTAATAGCGTTATTAAATCTTTATTATAAAAATTAAACTTATTAGATTGTAAGAAAAATAAGACCCTCACAAGGCTGTCCTCTTTAACTAGGTTTTTTTCAAAAGATTCATCCACATTTTTATTTTTTTCTATTTTAAAGAGCTCATTTGTTTGATAATTGTTCGATTCTTTTAGAATTATTTCCCAATCTTCAATATTATTATTTTCATTTAATGAACGTTTTCATATTTTACACTCTTCATCATTATCAACATGATCATCGTCGAGGTTGAATTTTATATTAAAATCAGCGAATAGAATAGAAATAATCAGGGTTGTAATTAATGCAGTAGAAAGTATAAATAACATCACTCTTTTAATCTTTTTTTTTCTATAATTTTGCATTTTATTTTTTTTATTGAAATAATGTAGCGATTTTAATAGTTAATTAATAAATAGTTAATTTAACTTTTCTAATCTTTAATGATTTTTTACAAAATAAGGGGAATCATTTTTTATTTAATATCTAATTAAAAAATAAAATAGAAATGAGTTAATAAATAAATAATTTAAATTTTATTTTGAAACATTTAAAGCGTCACTAATTTCCAAGTTATAATAGATTTATTAAATAATAAAATCGAAATTCTATTATCTTGAATGTTAAGAAAGATATATAATAATTATTTTTATTGAAGATAATATAATAAGGGATAGCCGCGCACGGATTCGAACCGTGGTCTCAGGGTTCAAGGCCCTAAATGCTTGGCCACTACACCACGCGGCTACAGATTATTGTTTATGATTCAATTATAATTTATATATTAAAAGGTTTTAATTCTTGGTTTAAAAATTCTTCATCCAATAAATTTTTATTGATTTGAAGGAATTCAGTTTCTTTTCCCTCATCTCTGTATTCATCAGGGAGCATTTGTGGTATAGTATCAATAATTGGGTACCATCGATTGCAATTTTTACAAAATAATAATCCTGAATCTATCTCTATTTCCAACTTAATTTTATTCAAAAAGTATAATTCAGGAAAAATATTTTCAAGTTTATCAAGATTTAGCTGTTTAGAAAATTCTAAAATTTTAGGTTTAATTACTGATTTAATAATATTTAAACATTTGTTGGCCAAATCATTCCCACTTTTATCAAAAATGGAATCCATTTCATTTAAACTTGTGAGAATCGAATTAATATAAAATTTAAGTGTAGTAAATTCAATGATAATATTATCTTTTAAGAAAAGATTACCATTTTTTTTTGACAATTCAATAATATTCTCATTTTTAATATGATCAATATCTCTTTTCTCATACACTTCAATAAGGATTTGAAATTCTTCGTTTTTAGATTCATACGAGAAAATATATAATTCTAATGGGAAATATTTATCTATAGGACAGGCAAGAATATCAAATAGCCATGGTTTCATAATTTTTAACACTTAAAGAAGTATTATTCTATAAAAGATAACTCCTTAATTGCTGAATAAATTTATCAATAGTTCTGTCTATTTTTCTTCTTCTTTTATTGAAATCATCAGATAATTTCAAATAGGCTGCTCTAGAAGGTAATCTACCCCTTTTATAACGGGCTTCTAAAAGATTTAAGCTGTCTTTAATACTAATTTGCTCCGCTTCTAAGATATCTAGTTTTTTTACGATATTTTCGAAAGTTTCACTTGTTTCTATTAGGGTTTTTTTAAATGGAACTATTTCTTTTTGTATTTCATCTATTTTTGAAGTATTTTTATTTAAAATATTCTTGTAATTCTTTTTTGCTATTTTTTTACGTTTTGAATCCTCTTCTGCTTGTCTAATCTCTAAGATTAAGGCATTTTTTTCCTCATGTAAAGAACAGAATTCTCGAATTTCATTTACAGGAATGTATTCTTTTTTTAATAGAGGTGATTCTGTCCCTTTTTTTCTTAATTTTACTACTAATACATATGATGTTAGAATTATAGAAATTAAAAGTAAAATTATAATAGGTCTTAAAAGTAAATCAAATAGATCTAGTGTAAATGTAAATTGAATAAATTTAGTTTCTAGAGGAGACACATAATTAGAACTATAAATTAAAACAGTAGCTCCATTAGCTTTTTCAATTGATTCGGGCGGTTCAGATATAGAATCAATTCTATAACATCCATCAATAATTATTTTAATAATTTGCTGTCTCCCTAAATATTCAAAATTTGAAGTTAATAGATCAATTTCAATTGATTCTTGAATCCAATTCATTGAATAATAGTTTTCAAAAGGTAAAAAATATCTGAGATTAAAAGTAAAAGAAGAATTTGGCGTTAATTTCACTCGATTTTCTATTAATTTAATTGTTATCTCTTTGTATTTTAAATTGCCTTCTGTTTTAGAGAATGGGATTTCACCAAAATTATCTGAAACATAAATTTTTCTAGCAGAACGTGGCAAATTTAGTGTAAAAGAATTAAGATCTATAGCTCCAAAATTCTTGATGGTATAATCTTCTTTAACTTCAATGATCCCCCATGGTGAAATGTATATTTCTCGATTAATTTCCTCTACATCTAACCGAGTAAATTCGTTATGAAAGAAAGAAATATTAATTATTTTTTTATTATTTAAATTTTCTAAAAAAGGTGCAATGAACTCATCTTTAAATTCGTCCTCAATAGATGAGAACTGATATCGAACATTAAGTTTCTCTGGATCTTCCCAACCCCAACCGCCTTCTAAATCGCCCATTCTTCTTGGTACAAAAAATCGTGCATCTACTTCTTTTTCTAATTTATATGGTAAAGTAGGATAAACAAAACCATTGAAAGTATGGTATTGATTAGGAGTTCCTTCCGGAGTATATTCTATATGATAAGTTACAAGGTTTTTATAGTGATGATTGAAAATAACTGATTTTGTTTGATAAGGTAAAAGAGGAGAGTCAAGGTATATCGTTATTATTTCAAAATCTTCCATAATTAAATGTGAACGTTCAATTAGTAAAGTATTCTTATCAATTCCAGTAGCTGCATAATAAACTAAATCATCTGAATAATTCAATGGAATTCCTATAAAAATTGATGTAATTGGATTATTATTTAAATTTTTAAATGTTATATAATCTTCAAAATTTACTAAACCACACCTACTAATATTTGCTATTCTAATGATTTTTGTAATAATGATATTTTCTATTCCTTCTACACTAGCAGAATATCTTGGATCTTTTATTTCATCATGAGTGAGATAATTCAAATCAGAATCATTTGAAATAAATAAGATTTGAGCAAAAGAGAGAATGATCATCACAGAAATTAACAGGACTCTTTCTCTTTTCAACATATTAGCATTCAATGTCATAATTTATCTTAAAAAAATAAAATTAATTTATAAAAATTTATTAGATAATAAATTTAAACTTTAAAGATAAAATTTTATATTTTTATTATTATTTATAGACTATATAAGTGTAAAAAGCTTAAGTCACATATTTCAAAATGTCATCCCGTCGTACTCAATCTAGACGTAAGAAGAGAAGGAGTGGAAGTGCTCCAATGCCTATGGGAGGAGCAGGATTAATGAGATTTTTTGAAGACAGCTCAATTGGTATTAAAGTTGGTCCAATAAGTACAGTGCTACTCTCAGTAACTCTTATATTATTAGTAATATTAGCACATTTAGGTGTTTTTAGTTGGCTTTTTACTCCAGGTGGTGGTTAATCTAATCCCTTACCATATATTAAGTAAATTACTTATTTTTTTTTTAGATGAAAATTTTAAAATTCCAAGAATTAATAAAAAGTCTCTATTTTGAACAAGATAAAAAAAGAGGCTTGAAGAGCACTTTTATATGGTTAATAGAAGAGATTGGAGAATTAGCAAGAATTTTTAAATATAATAAAATCGATAAAAATAAAGTATCAGAAGAATTAGCTGATATAATTGCATGGACATCTTCAATAGCAAACTTATTAGAAATTGATCTTGAACTAAGTTTATTAAAAAAATATCCTAATATGTGTATTAAATGCAAATCAAATCCATGTATATGTGGAAAATGATAATCATTTCATTTTTTTTATAAAAATAAATGTTTAGATTTTAGAAAATCATATAAACTGTTAAAATTTCTAAAAATTATAATACTTTTTATCATAAACATTTTAACATCTTTACTATTTTAATGTTTAATATGAGTCTTCAACGTAAAAAAATATGGATAGATATTGAGCAACCTAAAAGCGCTATTATGTTTCGTTCGTTAATAAGAATGTTTGAAAAAGAAAAATCAGAACTTTTAATTACTGCTCGAAATTATGATTCTACATTTCAAATTTTAGATAGTACTGGGGTAAATTATAAAAAGATCGGGAAACATGGTGGTGATAGATTAGATAATAAGCTTAGCACATATATAGAACGTTTGAAGGATCTTTTCCCTTTAGTCAAAAAATTCTCTCCTAATTATTTTATAACTTTTTTATCAGTAGAAGGTACACGAATTGCTTATGGATTAAATATTCCTTCAATAGGGTTTAATGATGAACCTCGAAATGAACCTGTTTGTAAATTAATTCATCCATTAATTGGAAACGTTATTACACCGGATTGTATCCCTAAAAAATTGTATGTACAACTACATGCTGCCCCAGAAAAAATAATTCGTTATAATGGTTTAGATGAAATTGCTTGGCTTTCGGAATATACTCCCAATCCAAACATTCTAAATAAATTTGATTTAGAAAAAGGAAAGTTTGTGTTAATTAGAAGCGAACCTACTCATGCCTGTTATCTAATTGATAAATTTAAACCGGAGGAAACGATGATAAGTGAGTTCTTTTCACCAATATATAAAGAATTTCCTAACCATAAATATTTAATCCTTGTCAGGACAGATAGACAAGAGCAATTTCTCTCAAAAAAGCTCAATGAATATAGCAAAGAAAAAAATGTTATAATTACTCAATATTTACCCAATATAGTTAATTTATGTTTTTATGGAGCCTTAACTTTGAGTGGTGGCGGAACTATTGTTCGTGAAGCAAGTCTATTAAATGTTCCTAGTATAGAATTTTTTCCAGGAGACTCTGCACCTCAAGAATTATTTCTAATGAAAAATGGATTTCCATTAGAACATATAAAAGATAAAGAACAATTGATAAAAAGATCCATAGAAATTCTTTCGAAAGAGCCATCATCAAACAGATTCAGAATAAATTTGTTTAAAGAAAAAATTAAACAATTTGAAAATCCTGTAGAAATTTGTTTTAATTTTGTTAAAGATAAATTAGTTTAGATAGATTAAAACTTAAACCGAATAAGCTTTTAATCATAAAGGAATTTTTTATAGATGGTTTCAAGTTTTTCACCTACAGAATTCCATGTATATCTTGTTATAAATTTTTGAGCTTTATTAATTAGGTTATTCCTGTCAAAATCATTTCGTAATAAGCGAATAATTTCTCTAGCCAATTGATTAGGATTCCTAGGAGCAACATAGATAGCATTATCTTTTAAAATTTCTTTATAGGCTATCATTGAAGAACAAATAACTGGAGTTCCACATGCTATAGCCTCAATAGGAGTTAAGCCAAAACCTTCGGATGCAAAAGAATAAGTAATGAAAATATCTCCTAAAGAATAATAATAAGGAATTTCATTATCAGGCACGAAACCAACAAAATGAATATCTTTATATTTAGTTACCCACTCATTATAAATCTTTTCCATTTGGAAATCAGGTTTCCCACCAATAACTAAATTAATATTTGGAATTGATTTTTTTACAATATTATAAGCAGCAATGATATCATCCACACCCTTATAAAATGCTATTCGTCCAATATAGAGAAGTACTGGCCCTTCAATCGACAATTTATCTTTCAGTTTTTCAGCTTCTTTTGGATATGGTTTAAATTTATCTTCAATACCGTTATATATAGTGGAAATTTTATTCAAATTTACTTTGGGTATATAATAATTAATTTCATTTTTTATAAAATCAGAAACAGTTGTTATCATTGATGCTTTTTGTACAGCTAACTTAATTAAATATTTTTCTATAGGAATTTTAGTAAATGTAGTTTCAAATGGTCCTAAATCATGAATTGTAGTGATAAATTTCTTTTTATTGGCAAATAAAATGGGTAAAGTGCCTTTAGGAGCATTTCCATGGAAAATATCAAATTTATATTTATTGATAGATTTGATTGCGTTCAAGAAAAATTGAGGCGCCCAAAGAAAACGTTTCCGTATTAAATTAATTTGTATGATATCAGGATCATTGAGATCGATATTCCATTTACCTGTGATTAATTTAACATTATGTCCTTGCTTTCTGAGATAATCAAAAATTCCTCTAAAACTTTTTCCAGCTCCATCTTGGCTGTCTGGAGCGATTGTTAAAGAAACAAGGCATATATTTAATTTTTCCATAAAAAACTTATCAATTTTTGTTAATAAAAATCTTGAAAAAGTTAAGTTAATTGTTCATATCCGTCCTCAGTTATTAGTATAGTTTGTTCTGATTGAGCAACATATTCACCTTTTTTTTCTGCCAGAACATAATGGGCTTGTAATTTTCCTTGTTGTACAAGTTCTTGAAGTCCAAATGCTACGCCTAATCTAAATTCTTTCGCTAACCATCTTTCGGCAAAAGGTAAAGTCTTATAATTCTTATTGATAAAACCTAAAAGTTGTTTAGATACCTTCCTACGTAAAGGAACTCTTCCAGCATATGGATTTAATTCGTATATATATGAATATGGAGTATTATGAACTGATCCTTCACCTGTACTTGCAAATATCTCTATAGCAAATATTTCTCCTTCCTCTATAATATCACCACCTTGAGATCCTAATTCTGGTAATGCTTTTTTTCCGTGAACAGTCCATCTCTCAATTTGGTGACCACCAAGTTCTTTTATTGGATTATACTTAAATCCCCTTACAATACTTTCAATTTTTTTTCCTATTTCTTTTGTATTTAATTTAGGTTTGACCATCATTTTTGCAGCATCAAGAGCTACTTCAGTAGCTTGAATTATATTTTCAAGTGATTCATCTTCATTGAATTTAACTGTAAAAGCAGTATCAACAATATAACCTTCAACATGAACTCCTAAATCGATTTTAACAATATCATCATCGTTAATAGTCAAACCATCATCTTTTATTGGAGAGGTGTAATGCGCAGCAATATTATTTATACTTAAATTTACAGGAAAAGCAGAAAATCCACCTAATTCTTCAATTTTTGCCTCAGTAATAGTAATTAAGTCTATTGCTTTTGCTCCTACTTTTATTTTTGGCTTGATAAACTCTTTTACCTGCTGAGCAATTTTTCCAGCTTTTCTTAGTGAGTTTACTTTAATTTTTTCTTCTTCTTCTTTTTCCAATTCTTCCTTACTTTTTTCTTCTTGCGTATCGCTTTTTAATTTTTGATTCTCAGTCATTACAATTACTAATGTGGTGTTTGATAAAAATATTTTTTAAATATGAATTAACTTTTATAATAAAGTTAACATTAAAATAAGATCAAAAAAAAAATAATTTTATAATATAATTATCTTATTAGATTATTAAGCACTATTTATTCAAGTTGATTAATCGTTGAGTGAAAACATTGCTGAACTCACTGACTTATTACGCCAAATGGAAGCAGTTAATCCCGATATCCAAGGAAGTGCAATAGTGAGTGTGCAAGGCCTTCCGATTTGTTCGGCGTTGGCTAGAGATGTAAACGATGGGATTGTCAGTGCTATGAGTGCAGCGATTCTAAGTGTATCAGAACGTGCTGTAGAGGAGCTTGCTCGTGGAGATTTAAAACGAATTCTTATAGAAGGCGTTGATGGGATAATTATTTTGTCAAAAGCAGGAGAAAATGCAATTTTATGCACGTTAGCTCGAAGCGATGCTTCACTGGGGATGGTTTTCTTAAACATTCAAAGTGTTTCTAAGAAAATTGCTGAACTTTTAGATTAATTTGTTTTAATCATAGCAATAACATTAGCAATGAATGTATTTTTATTAAATCTTTTATCTTATTATTTTTATGATGCATTCAAATCAATTTTTTGAGGAATTCAAATTAAAAACTTCAAATATCAAAGATAAGCAATTATTTGAAATAGCTTATTATGAGGAATTAGCTAAATGCCTTAAGCATGGACAATTAAAAAACTTCAAGAAGTTATTTAATGCATCGATTGATTTTGATATTTTTATTGATGTAAAAAAAATAAATCAACGATTTGAATTTATTTCTAAAGTACTTATGAATCTTATCGATAGGATTTCTACTGAGTATCAAACTTCAGCATTGGGAGATCAAATTGATATTTTAAGATTTTGTAATGAATATAGTTTATTGGAAAAAGAATTAACTGAAGAAGAAAAAAATTCAATAATAAAAATCAAAAAAGATAAGTTATTTTTAGCTAACTTAAATGATTTGTATGGTAAAGTGTCAGATTCATTTATTTCTTATGTGTATTTAGTATTTCCACGAGATATTTACGAACATTTCATGAAAAGATCGAATTCATATTTCCAAGATAGAGATGGTCTAATGCACTATATTAAGAATGATTTTTTCAACCAGTATACTATATATGGTTTAAGTGTAAGATATTTAAGTTCCATAAGGAGATTTATTGATATTTTTAAAAAGTATTATAATTTTTTCAAAAATGAAGAAATAAAAGAAAAAATAGATTTAAATGATAAAAATAAGAGATTTATGGAATTTAATGTAATTTATAGAACATTTTATTATGGTGTTGAGGAAAATCGTGAATACAGTGAAATTAAAAAGCATTTTATTTCACCAGAAAACATATTGAAAAACTTGGGTAGTATTTTGGCGAGAGATAATTATAAGTTTTACAGTTTATCTATGGTTCTACTTGGAGGTTTAGGGCCACAGGGTTTAGGATTCACTTATTCCACTCCAAAAGGAGAGATCATTGAAATTTGCTCAGATCAGAAAGAAAATGAAGCGATTATAATAAAATTCAAGCAATTTCTTAAAAGACAATTTTTAGGTAAATTAGAAAAAGAGTTAATAAATATTAATATTAAAATAGACATTAGAGAAAAAATTATTGATTATTTATCAGGGATTCTTAATCCAAATGAACTAATTAATTATTTCGATAGAGATTCAATTTTAAAAGAAATAATAAATTTCATTAACGATATTGATGAATTTCAACAGGATTACAAATCGGAATTAAAAGAGATAATAAAAAAGATTTCTAAATCAATTTCTATTATTTTTAGAAAAATCAAGCTTAAAGATCAATTTATAACGCGTATGGATTTAGTTGCTAAGGATAAAATAAAATCAGAAGATATTGCTAAATTAACAAGTTTAAGGGGAAAATCTCATTATGATGTATTGCGAGAGCGATTTTTCTTTCAATATATTGTAGATTGGATTTTTGATATTTACTATGCTGAAAAAGAAAAAAACTATTAACAGGTTTAAAATAATATCAAAAGTTTATAAATTTAAAAATAAAAAAAGAGTTCTAGTGATGTTAACCAATTTTATGTTTATTATTTTCTTATTTCTTCAATTTGATCAAATAAATTGTCAAAGCGTTCTCGAATAGAACCGTATAATCCCTCTTCTTCTGAAATAACAGAATTTATGGCTGTTTTCAGTCCGTAATGACTTTCCGAGATTAATACCCTAATTGGTAAAGTGAGTATATCATTAATAACCATTACAACTTGCTGTATAATGTTAATAATTTGTGGAATTTTTTCACGTGTTTTATCAACTGCTGAAGCTTCTGCATTTATTAATCCATTTTCACGTTCTTTCTTTAATTCTTCCCATACATTTTCCTTTAATTCAGAGAAATCAATCCCTAGGTTTTCAAGAGCCATTATAAAATTACTAATTGAAGTCTAATTCGAATTAAAATCAACCATCATTTAATGAGAATGAAAACTCATCCCCGGATTAATAGTAAAATATAATAGGTTGAAACGAATATGGGTGTGTAATAATGAAGTAAACATTATGGATTAAAACGGTATTATTACATGCATCCAATAGGAAATAGCCGACAAAAAAGGAAAGGTCAACATTATATACCTAGGTTTTATTTAAAACAATTTTCAATAGAAAGAAACGGGGAGCATTATGTATGGTGTTATAATAAAAAGACAGGGGATGTATTTGAGTCAAATATCAATAATATTTGCAAGGAAAATTGGTTTTACGACAGGCATAACATTTTTGAAGATGCATTGAGCATTATAGATGGTTATCATTCCACCATTTATAGATTTATTGAAGAAATCCCCATGTATGCATTAATGGAACCAGAGAAAAGAAAAATCATGGAATTCGTTTATCTTACCCATGCACGCACCCGCAGAGCACGGGAATTAACGATGGAACAATTAATGAATTTCAATTATTATATTTTGAAAAACAACACAGAAAAGATATTTTACACGAGCGACCATCCCATTTCACAATTCGATAAATCAAATGAAAAAGGCATTAAAGTTGCAATGCCATTAGCACCAGATCTATTTTTAATAATGAACAATAGCGAAGATTGGATGCAATTGTATCCAAGTCAAAAAATACAAGCAAGCAAATGGTTTGTTAATGAAGCTAACAAAGCCATGATTCAGGTAGCTAAAGATTTCATTTTTTCAAAAACGAATGATTTTGAATTTGTAAGACAATTTTTGAGCAACCAAGATGAATGAAATAATATGAAAAAAAAGCAGCATTATGTACCGAAATTTTATTTGAAAAATTTCGCTATACAAAAAGCGTCGGGGGAATATTCAATTCAATGTTATAACAAGGAATTGGATAAATCGTATAATTCAAACATCACACAAGTAGCAATGGAAAGATATTTTTATGACAATGATGATCCACCCGAGTTTGAGAATTACTTTTCGCATTTGGAAGGATTACACGCCACGGTATATCATAGAATCATAAAAGACCAATCAATCAAACACTTAACATTATATGATAAATACATTATGTACCATTATATAATTATACAGAATGAACGTACCCGTAGCGCCCGTACCCGCAATGCCCAAATATATGAGTTGGTTTACAAGAATTTTGAAGAAGAACAAGGATTTCCTCCATTTGAAAACTTTTCCGAAGAATATAAAAAGAAATTATTAGAAGGAGGTGCGGCGAGAGGGCAATTAAATGTCATGATTAATCCCGTGGAAATGGAAGATGGTACCATTCATTATCCGATTGAAACAATATTCGAGATGGCAGAGTTAGGTTCCGTATTATTAAAAAACGATTTAAAAAGAGAGTTTTACACATCTGACCATCCCGTGCGCGTATATATACCCCCTGAAAATAAAGAATTGAAAATTAGAGGTTTTGGTAGACAAATATACACAGCGAAGGGTGTGGAAATTTTTTTTCCTTTAACACCGAGATTATGTTTGGTTTTTTATGATAAGGAAATATCAGAATATAGACATTTTGGAATGTCAAAAAGGGTAATTCAACGTGAATTGGATTTTATTAACACGCAAATCATCGCAATGGCACATAGAACCGTTTTTACGAGAACAAATGATTTTAAATTCGCACGGAAATATGTTAAAGAATATAAGGATTTAAAAGACCTAAACAGGTTTAGAATTATACATGGTTAATCAAGACGATATCATTGAATATTTTAAAAAGGAATTTGAATCATTAATGCAAAGATTTGAGGATAAGCGTCAATTGAATTATTCATTAGACAAGATAAATGATAAAGGATTAGTGGATTGTAATTGGTCTCAACAACATATCAATATTAGTTTTAAAATCATTCCCATCGATTATTACTTATCAAATCCCGCACATAGGGAAATATTTAAAGATAATCCCGAATCATACAGAAATTATTTTATTCAGGTTGCCCGTCATGAATATGGGCATTCAATTTCATGTGAGACATTCAATAAATTACATTCTTATATATTACCGTTTGATGAATATGTTAAATGTAGAATCAATAATCAGTATTTCAAAGTTAATTTAAATGAGATTTTTTTTGATTTTATAGCAAATTATTTAGTTCATGAAAAAATTGACAAGTCAATTCCAGAAGAACATATTAAACTTAATTTCCATTCATTCCAAACGACATTTAGAGCAGGATATGGGATTTTTGGTTTAATAAAAGCATGTTTATTAACTTCACAGGTTTTTTATATTTATGACCAATGGGATAAATTAAATTCAGTTTTTAAAGAATTCGAAGTTAGTACATTTTTAGATTTTTTATATATCATCAATGACATATTCAAAAAAATAATTGTAAAAAATTTAGACAACGAATATATGGATATGGATCCGGCAATTTCCGATATCACAGATTTGGCAGTAATTTTAGATAGTATCAATTGGAAACAACTAGTTTTGGAAAATCATTATGACAAGATTAGTTTTATTTCATTAGAAAATTTTATGAAAAATTTTGAAATATGAAATTAACGTGTACGAGAAAGTATTATTTTTAATCTTGGAATAAAAATCTTATATTACTAAAAGCTATTTTAGATTGATACTTTATACTCGTATAAGGTATTTATGAGGTATGTATATTTATAGATTTTACGAAATATTTATAAAGGAAAAATTCCTTAAGAAATTTTTAAGTTATTTATAAAGACAAAATCGGTTGGATGGAATAATTGATGTAAATTGACTAGATTTAAATATGTGAAATTTATCATTATATTAAATAAATTATTAAAAAGGACTTTTATTTTGCAAGTAAAAATAATCATCATTCATAATAAAAAAATTAATAATGTGGTTAAAAAAGATAGATAGAAATTCTATTATAAAAGTAAGGATAGGGTCTCTTTGTGATTGTCATTTCTTGAATCATAGTCAGAAAAAGCCTTTTATTATAAAAATCAAAATAAAAACGGTGTTTTAGTGGTTCAAAAACCAAAAGAAAAAAATGGAATTCTAATAACTAGACATGATGTGAGTTTAAATGGTTATAATTATATGCGAGATAAGATTTTAAAGGAAAGTAAGGATGAAACCATTTATTTAAAGATATTAGAATATGCTGATATAGTGTTAGAATATTGTATTAGATCGGGTAAACTTCCTTTATACAGAGCAGTGCAAAAACGATTAACTATTCAACAAGAGTTAGTTGATATTTATGAAGGTAAAGATTATATAACTGTTAAGGATAAATTTTATGGATTCGTAAAAAGATACAGAAATTATGAAGCTATGGTATATTTGATTAAGTGTAAAAATAGTTTTCCTAATAATTGGTTCAAAAAGAAGAAATATTTTGGTTATACACACTCAACTGAAAAAATTAGATTTAAGACTCATATTCAAGAAGCTATTGAACAATTTATTGATTATCAAAGGGGATATCGACGTGAAATACCAACAAAACTTAACAGGTCAATTATTTTGGCACTAGAAGATATGGGTTATATAATTAATGAAATTTATGATTTTCTCCAAATTGAGGATGTATATTCCCAGAGTAGAATGTTGGAAAAATTATCATATAAAATTGAAGAAAATTATTTTGATGTAGTAGATTTGGTATGTCATAAAAAATTAGAGACAGCAATAAAGCAAGAGATTAAACTCATACACAAATATGATACCACCTTAGAACTTAATGAGCTTGGAGGAGGTCAAGGGGGACTCCCCTATATCCCTCTTCCATTTTATGACATAGTTGGCATGATTGCATTAGGATATACTCAGAAGAAAATTTGGAAAATTTTAAATAAATTATATAAGAATGATTTTATGAATGAGAATATTGCAGAGAACACATTACGTAGAAGAATCATTGAGGAATTTAAAGATTGGGTAAAGGCTCAAAAATTATTTTTAAAACCAGTAGTTGAAGCATTAGTTTATGAAGGATTTTCATATAAAAAAATTTATAATACTTTTTCATCTCCTCATTCTAAGGAGGGGTGGCTTTTTAAATGGTGGAAAAAAGAAGAGAATTTAGATTTTAAATTTTGGCTCAAATTAAAGATATTAGATATTAATAAAATAAGAAATATACTTGAAAATCTTGAAGAGAAATACTGTGGGATATCTAAATCCCAATGGGAGGAATGGGTAACCAAGGAAGTTCCAAATTATGAAATTGCAAAGATTAGTGGATTACCTTTTAATACAATAGTAAGCGTGTATAAACATAATTTTGGTGGAAGAAATGAGATCTTATTTAAACATCGAAGAGATATAACTATAAAGATGAGGAAAAAAGGTATGAGACTTAAAAATATATATACTTTTATTTTCAAAAAGCCTTATTATCCTTCTAATTTTAAACGAGATTTTATGACTTGGTTTAATGGTATGACGCCAGAAGAAAT
This sequence comes from Promethearchaeota archaeon, assembly GCA_016840085.1. Classification (GTDB taxonomy): domain Archaea; phylum Asgardarchaeota; class Lokiarchaeia; order Sigyniarchaeales; family SOKP01; genus Loki-b32. Next base: position 91,463 of record JAEOTA010000088.1, on the reverse strand, counting down.
AGAAGAAGCCTGGGGTCCAGATGAAGATTGAATTATTAACGTAAGAAAGAGTTTTATTTGAATCTCTACGCATTATTTTCTTATTTCTTGAATCTGGTCAAATATGTTATCAAGTTTCCCACGTATTGAGCCATATAACCCTTCTTCTTCCGAGACCACAGAATTAATTGCTGTTTTTAATCCGTAATGGCTTTCTGATATTAAGACTCTAATTGGCAAAGTGAGGATATCATTCATTATCATTAAAATTTGTTGCATTATATTGATTATTTGTGGTACTCTGTCACGTGTCCTTTCAATTGTTGATGTTTCTGAAGAAATTAAGCCGTTCTCACGTTCCGCTTTTAATTCCTCCCATACATTATCCTTAAGTTCGGAAAAATCAATCCCTAAATTTTCAAGAGCCATTTGAGCACCCTCAAAGAGATAATTAATTGTATCTTTGCTTGTAAATTGTTTTACATTATCAACCATTTCTGAGGGAGCTAAATCATCAAGAAAACTGACCAATAATTCATTATAATCACGTATAACGTCTAATGGAATAAATAATAGCGTCATTTCTTTAAGTTGTTTAAAAATATATCCTAAAACTTTTGCAAACCACTCATTTTTAAGAGATTTCTCCAATAATCCTCCATATTCATTTAAAAGATGTGTGCCTAAATATCCAATTATTTTTATCATATCATCCTCATAATTACGGAAGTAGTCGAAGAAATTTTTAGGCTCCATATTTAATTTATCTCTAATAATATCAGAAACTCTATTTTTTATACTTTCTAATGGTTCATCAAGATATTCCTCTAGTTTATCGATTGAGATAACATCTTGGATTTTATCTATAACATCAATCTTTGTTTCTTGAATAATCTCCTCTTCTTCTAAATCTTCTTCAAAATGCACACTTAATATAGCCTTTTCTTCAACTCTTGAAGCCATAAGTTGTTTCCATTCATTTATATCATGTATTTTGCAGATAAATTGTAAGGAATTTCCTCCTTTAGCTATACATTCTTGCTCAACTATTTGAATTCTATAATTATTCCTTTTTATTTTTAAGATAAAATTAGCAACACTTTCTAACATTCCGCAAAGTCCACAAGCTAGCCCTTCTGTTTCTTTACTTTTCAATTTATTAAAATCAAATGAATCTTCAATATCTTTCCCATAGCCCGCGCAGATAGGACATTTACTGATTTTTAAAACATAATCATTATATTTTGAGTCTACTTTAGGAATTTCTTCATATGAATAATCATCTAAATCTCTTCCAAACACGACAACCCAAAGAATCTCGAAATAATCTAAAACTTTTTTAGGAGATCCTGGCATAAATTTAAAAATACTTGAATGTCGCTCACAAGACTCAATAGCTGCTCTCTTTCCAAGTTCTCTAAGAATTATAAGGCTGTCTTCTTCTTTCTTAGTGACCTCATTAATTTCCTTAAGAATTTCTCTATAAAGTAAGGTATAAAATAGAGCATTTGTAGAACGACCAAATACTTTCGTTATCTTTTTCATTAACCACTGAAAAGCCCCCATTTCTAACCTTTCTCTCCTATTTTATATTTATATAATTGAATACATGTTTTATTTCCATATGCTCGAGATTCTGTTACATCATAGGGCTCTAAAAATATAGAAGAAGGATCATGAGATTCTTGACTTATAAGAGAAATGATTTCAGAAACCATACCTAATATTATTTCACAACCTGCTATCTCTATATCATCATAATGATATTTGCACAAAGCACATTTATAATCTTGAACTTTTATTAAACTTTCTACTTGATTTATTTCAATTGACACACTACTATTCAATATTTTTTGATAAATTGTTGTAATAACATCTTTTAAATTAGAAGTATTAATTAAATTTGTTGGTCTCCAGTATTGAATATAAGTTCTAGCTATATTTTGTCCCATCTTCCTCAATTTATTCTTCAAATCAGTGACTCCGTTTTTCTCCATAAAACGAGCTAAGCCATAAATTGCATTTCTCATTTGATTCATAGTTGCGTCTGTTTGTATTAATTCTTTTCTTGAATAATTCATATTGCTATTTTCCAATCTTTTATCAAATTAAATATTGAAAAACTTTCATTAAATAAAAAATTTATAATTTGAATAATAGATTATTTGTATGAATTCTTATTAACACATAGTAATTGATTATTAAGAAAACATATTATCTTACTCGATCATTGAAATTTTTAATCTATATTATTCGAATACTAATTCTGTTTTAGTAAATGTTTATATAAAAAAGGAAAAATGAAAATTTCCTGTGAAAACAATTTAATTTTAATCCAATTACATTTTTTCAATGATTTCACGAATTATTTGTTCTCCTGCTGCTCCAACCATTAGTCCGTTTTTTACTAGTATTTGTCCCTGAACTTCTATAGGATGATTTAAGAGTTCACCATTATTGAAAAGTAGAGTAGTTGGAATGGCTGTAATTCCAAATCTTTCACCAAGGGGTCTATTTTGATCTAGGTCCTCTTTCAACAATTTAATCAATCCTTCACGTTCCAATTTTTCTAAGAGAGGGCTTAAAAATTGGCAGGGTCCACACCAATTTGTATAAATATCGATGATAACCTTTCCTTTTTTCATATCTTCTGTGATTTCAAGACCATACTCTTTTAATTCTTCGATATTTGTCATTCTATCTCAATTTAATAATATTTGCCATTAAAATAATTTTGTTATATAGTTATAAGATTAAATATTTAATTACTTATATTAATTTCAATTACAATTTAAAAAGAAGACTTAAATAATGATTGTCAAAACATAAAAAACTAATAGATATTTTTCTGGTTAAAAAACTAAATTTTAAAAGAATTAATTTTAAAACCGACTATAAGTTATATTACATAATATTAAGATAAACTGATCAATTCAAATGGCAACTATAGATTTTGATTTTAGAAACCAAATTCTTGGTAATGAAATTGGCACTACATTAGCATATTGTTATCAATGTGCTACTTGTAGTGGTGCGTGTCCAGTCGCACAAGTTACAGAAGGTAGGTATAACCCAAGGCGTTTGATTCTAGATGCTCTATTAGGACTTAAAGAAAAAATATTTGGTGCTGAAAATAGTTTCAATATTTGGGGTTGTACAATGTGCGATACATGCGATGAAGTTTGTCCCCAAAAAGTTGAATTAACGGAAATCTTTATTATCTTAAAGAATATGAGTGTGGAAAGGGGAGAAGCTCCAACATATTATACTGGCCAAGCTACTACTATTTTAGAACATGGTAAAGCAATACCAATGCAACCTGCCATAAAAAGGAGACGTACACAGTTGAGTTTACCAGAAATAATGACTCCTGATGTAGATGATGTAAAGAAGATTCTAAAAGCAACTAAATTGTCCGAAAAACTGCCTAAACAAGAATAATTTTTATTTTCTCTCATTGGTTTGTTATTTCTAGAAATTTTAGGTAGAATTTTATAGAATTTAAACTTTACAACTATTATAGCGAAATTATATTATAAAAAGATTAAATCATATTAAGAGGTAAGAAAAGTTGAGGAAACCAATAATTGGTGGAAATTGGAAAATGAATAGGGGAACTCCAGAAGAATGCAGAAATATGTTAAAAAAGTTAATACCTTTGGTAAAAGGAATTAATGCTGTCGATATAGTAATTGCTACACCTTTTACTGCTTTAACTAGTGCATACGAGATGTTAAAAAATACATATATCAAATTAGGTGCTCAAAACATGTATTTTGAAGAGAAGGGTGCGTTTACTGGTGAAATTTCACCAAATTTTTTAAAAACTATAGGTGTTGAATATGTGATTCTTGGTCATAGTGAAAGAAGAAATATATTTAATGAATCAGATGGATTAACTAATAAAAAGTTAAAAAAGGCATTATATATGGATTTAAATCCCATTGTGTGCATTGGAGAACATTTAGAAGAAAGAGAAGCTGGTGATACACAGCAAATAATTAAATTTCAAATGAATGAAACTTTTAAAGATTTGACGAGAGAACAAATATTAAAGGTCGTTATCGCATATGAGCCAATTTGGGCAATAGGTACGGGTAAAACAGCAACTCCAGAACAAGCAGAAGAAGTTCACATTTTCATTAGAGAATTTTTATCCCAAAAATATGATAAAGAGACAGCCAATTTAATCAGAATTCAATATGGGGGGTCAATCAAACCAACAAATGCAAAAGATTTATTTAAAAAAGAAAATATTGATGGTGGCTTAGTTGGAGGGGCATCACTTGATGCAAATTCTTTTTTTCAAATAATAAAGGCTGCATTTAAGAGTGATTAACTAAAATGAGGAGTAATTAATATTTAAAGATTTATTTGATTTTATTTTTTCAATCAAGAATATTATTAAATGAAGTTGTTATTTTTCCCGGGAATTCTCCAAAGATGCTTTGGGGATCGGCAAAAAGTAAGTAAAAATATGGCTCGAATAAAATTTCCTTAACAGTGGGTCCGACTCCTGATTTTATAATGCATACCTGAATTTGTTCTTCAGAAAAAAATGATGATCTATAAATCCAATCTAAAGGTGTTATTTCTGGAATATATCCAATATGTCTTAAAATCTCATTAATATGCTTCAAGGAATATTTTTTTCCAAACGTAATTATGGGTGAAAGGTCAAATGAAGTTATGCAAATTCCCCGTAAACCATAATCTTTCATCTCACTCAGAAAATCATTTGCTAAGCGTTTTAATTCATTTTGATGATCTTTTATCATACTTCTTGCTTTTGAATCAGTTAAAATTTCAATTATTTTATTTTGTTCATTTTCTTGAATTTCTTCTGAAGAATCAAGAGGAATTTTAGAATTTATAAAATAATTATATATAAGCTTTATTTTTTCTTGAACTGATTTATGGAGCAAAAAAGATTCTGTTTGTGTTGTAATCAATACATCTCCTTGATATTTTGCTTTCTCTTTAACTTTTTTTGAAGCTTTAAATGTCTTTGTAGGTTTAAATTCTAAAACATGTATTCTTTTATCTATATTGCAAGCAAATTCATATAAAGCAGAAATTAAACCTGCAGTAAGATCAAATTTTGAATTTGAATCTAATTGTTCATGAACTGTAGACTTGTCTTTAGAAAAATCAAAAAATCTTAGAAAAATTTTTACACCTTCAGGTATCGGTTTAATATTTTTGTTGTAATATGGAAAACCTGTAGTTGAGATGATACTAAGTTCATATATAGTCATTTTTAATAAATTCCTTGATTCTTTTCTAAGAATTTAATTAAAGCCATTTTTTTATTAGATTTAATATTTTCAGTATAAAAATAATTTATTTAATCTTAAGTTAATAAATTTCTATTAAAAGTTATTAAATTACAAAGAAAAATTACGTATATTTATAAATATATTACGATATAACTATAGCGGGTTTACCTGGGAGAGCTTGAGATGCTTTTTGTTCAGTAGATTCTTTTTCGAAGATAATTTTAACATTACATCTGTATTTCTTTTCAATAATAGTTCTAATTTCATTAAAAAATTGAAATTCTTCATTTGAAGATAGGCAATATTTTGGATATTTCCCAACATTCTTTAATATTCTGACAACAAATTTACTAATTTGTTTACTATACTTTCTAAAATCGTTATTTTGCATTAATTTTTTTATTATTTCTCCTTGATTCTTAGTTTCTTCTAAAATTGATATTAACGAGTTATAAAATTTCGTTTTCCAAGGATCAGTAACAATCAGTGAAAGAGATTCTAAATCATCTTTCTTCATTATTGTTTTTATATTCTTAATATCATCTAAGATATTGTTCATTAAGTTCCATTTATAGTCAGATTCCTCTGTTAAAAGTTCTTGGTTATAAGAACACCAGGTAGTTAGACTTACATATTTCTGTTTACCAATAATTTCCCAAATTTCTTCAGTCATATGAGGTGCTATTGGATGAAGTAGTAAAACTAGATTTTCTCTACATTCTTCAAAAATTTCTCTTTTCACACCTTCGTTTTTATATTTGCCAAATTCTGTTATAAATTGTATTAAATTATTAACTGCATTTCTAATTGCTAGTTTCTGCATATTTTCTGTGAATTCTTTTATTGTTTTATTCAAATAGTATTTAATTAACGAATCTCTGATTGTTAGTTCTTGTCTTACATTATTAGGAAATTCAGTTAAAAGACTAAATGTATTTTTTATAAATCTATAAGCATAATCAACACCCTCATCCGACCATTCTAATCCTGATGATGGACTTGCTCCAAATAAAATAAAAAATCTTGCTGCATCTGCTCCATATTTACCAATAATCTTACCAGGGTCTACAGTATTTCCATAACTCTTACTCATTTTAACAGATTTTTGAATAAGGTCAATATTCCCACATATTTTACATTTCATTTCTTTTAAATCAGCTTTCATAAAGAATGCATTACAATTAGGGCAATATGGATGAGCTTTATTAATCATTCCTTGGGTTAGTAAAGATTGAAAAGGTTCATCAAATTTGTGAAGCCCCAGATCTCGAGCAACCTTAGTGAAAAATCTTGCATATATTAAGTGCATAACAGCATGTTCTATGCCTCCTATATATTGATTGACATTACCCCAATAATTTACAACATTCTTATTATAGGGAATATCTGATTCAACAGAAGGTGGATCACAAAAAGCGAAAAAGTACCAAGAGCTATCTATAAACGTATCCATAGTATCTATCTCCCTTCTCGCATTTTTACCACATTTAGGACATTTAGTATTAATAAAACTGAGACTTGTTTCTAATGGATTACCCGCTCCTGTAAAAGAAACATCTTTAGGTAAAAAAACAGGTAAGTCTTCGTATGGGACCGGAACTATACCACACACCTCACAATAAATAACTGGAATAGGACACCCCCAATAACGTTGACGTGAAATACCCCAATCTCTTAATTTATAATTTATTGTAGCAAATCCCATATTAATTTCTTCCAATTTTTCTGTTATTGCAGATATAGCAGAACGATTTCCCATCCCATTAAATTCCTCTGAGTTTATAAGAATGCCCTCACTCTCAAAGGCTCTCGTCATATTAGCTAAATTTAATTCATAATTATGAGGTTGGATTACTATTTTAATGGGAATATCATATTCTTTAGCAAACTCAAAATCTCTCTGATCATGTGCTGGAACCGCCATTACTGCACCTGCTCCATATTCATAAATGACGAAATTACCAATATAGATGGGTACTTCCTCATTATTTATTGGATTTATAGCATATTTTCCAATAAACATACCTTTTTTTTCTATTTCAATATCAGTCCGTGTGAATTTATCTTGATGCATTACTTCATCATATAATTCTTTGAAATTCTTCTCATATTCAGTTTGTTCCACCCATTTACGAACCCAAGGATGTTCTGGGGCAAAAACCATAAATGTCACGCCAAAAAGCGTGTCTGGTCTTGTTGTAAATATATCAATAGTCCGATCTTCTCCCACAATAGGGAATTTTATGATTGTTCCTTCTGATTTTCCAATCCAATTTCGTTGCATTATCTTCACTTTTTCAGGCCAATCAACGATATTTAACCCTTCAAGTAGTTCCTCTGCGTAATCTCTTATTTTTAGGAACCATTGTGTTAAAAACTTTTGATCAACGATACTATTGCATCTCCAACATCTACCCCCTTGGGATTGCTCGTTGGCTAAAACTGTAGCGCACTTTGGGCACCAATTGACATAGTTTTCTTGTCTATATGCTAAATCCTTTTCTAACATCTTTAAAAAAAACCATTGATCCCATTTATAATAGTTAGGATTATGACTATAAATTTCTCTTGTCCAATCATACGAGAGTCCGATCCTTTTTTGCTGTTTTTTCATTTTTTCTATATTTTTATTTGTCCATTCTTCTGGATTAGCCCCATGATCAATTGCTGCATTTTCTGCTGGCATTCCAAACGAATCGTAGCCCATTGGATAAAGAACATTGAAACCATTCATCCTTTTAAATCTAGTATAGCAATCCCCGATTGTATAATTTCTAAGGTGTCCCATATGAAGTTTTCCTGAAGGGTATGGATACATCTCTAACACATAATATTTTTTTTTCTTAGGATCCTCCTTTACTTCAAAAATTTTGTCTTTTTCCCACCTTTGCTGCCATTTTTTTTCTATTTTTTGCGCATCATATTGAACCATAATTCTTTACCACTTTTTTTAAAATTCGGGGATATGCATTATATTTAATATCTTAATTATTGATTCAATAAATTATTTATGTAGAGAAATATATTCTGTAAATTCTGATATTTCTTAAGAAAGCAATTATTATTACAACAAGATAAAATTATAATTTGAAGGAATAAAACTTAATATTACTAATTTACTAGAGAGATCAATGGCTATTGAAAAAATAAGGGTATCTGTAGGAAGTGCTTCTGTTTTAGGATTAGAATCAAAAAGAAAATTCAAAGATGATCCAACAACTTGCTATATTATGACTTTTAAAGAGGGTCATTGTTTGGCAAATTGCGGTTTTTGCCCACAAGCAAGAAGCTCGAAAAGCTCGAGGGAAAAACTTTCTCGGATTAATTGGCCTGTTTTTTCATTCAAGGATTTTTTGACAAAATTAAAATATTTACCTCCTTCAAGAAGATTCAGAAGAATTTGCATTCAAACTTTAAACTATTCTGAAAATTTTAATGATTTAATAAATATTGTTGCTCAAATTAAAACTAATTCTAATACGCCCATATCTATTGCTATCCCTCCTATGTCAATAGAAAAATTGCGTGAGTTAAAACGTAAAGGTGTTCAGAGAGTGGGTATTGCTTTGGATGGAGCAACACCAGAGATTTTTGATAAAATTAAAGGGATTAAAGTTGAGGGTCCTTATACATGGGATAAACATTTTCAAAAATTGAAAGAAGCATTAGAAATTTTTGGAGAAGGGGCTGTAAGTACACATATTATCATAGGATTAGGAGAAACTGAAGGAGATGTAATGCAACTCATTGAAAAACTATACAATTTAAAGATAACAGTGGCTCTTTTTGCTTTTACTCCAATAAAAGGTACAAGATGTGAAAACTTGAATCAACCAAACCTATTGAGTTTTAGAAAATTGCAGTTAGGTAGATATGTTATTATAAATATGGATAAAGATTTGAAAAATTTTACTTTTAATATGAAGAATAATATTGTAAATATTAATATCAGTAAAGGAGATTTAAAAAACATTTTACATGATACTGATGCTTTCTTAACATCAGGATGTCCTGGATGTAATCGCCCATATTACACTTCAAAGCCATCAGGGCCTATTTATAACTATCCAAGAAAATTAAATGAAATTGAGAAACAGGAAATCTATAATCTATTAATAAATTTTACAAACTAGTATCTTAATAGGCAAAATGAATTCATTCCGATATATACCATTAACCGTTAGAAATGGATTTTGGAATATGGCTTTAGATGAAGCCATATTAAGAATGATGATCAAAAAAAAATCACCAAATACTCTGAGATTTTACAAATGGAGACCTTCAACAGCAAGTATTGGAAGAAATCAAAGTTTATCAGCAGAAATAGATATTAAATTTGCCAATCAAAAGGGATTTAATGTTGTTAGACGTATTACAGGAGGCGGTGCCGTATTTCATGATGAAGATCGGGAGTTGACCTATTCAATTATATGTCCAATAAAATTTTTAGAACATCTAGGCGGTAGAAAAGTATTAGACCAATTTGAAATTATTACACAAGGAATTATTGCAGGATTAATGATTTTTGGACTGACGCCTGAAAAAGATGTAATTCATTGTCCTGCAATTATGATAGAGGGAAAAAAATTTTCTGGAAATGCACAAGTGAGGAAGAAAGGTTATATTCTCCAACATGGTACAATTTTATTAGATCTTGATCCTGATTTAATGTATTCAGTTTTAAAAGCACCCGAGACTGTTAGTAAAACTAGAATGGTGAAATCTGTTCGTGCTAAATGTATTGGAATTAAGGAACAATTACCAAATTATAATGAAAAAAAATTAATAGAATCACTTAGACGAGGATTTGAAAAAACCTTGGGAATTAAATTAATAGAAGGAAGTTTTTCTGACGAGGAATTAATTTTAGCTGAACAGTTGGTAAAAGAAAAATACTCAAATTTAAAATGGTTAAAAAAGTATGAGTAAAACTCAAGAATTGTTTGATAAAATAAAATCCAGATCTGCTTCTTGGTCAGATTTTTCATCTTTTCTAGACTTAAAAGCAGATAAATTGAAACCATTCTTTAATTTAGCTCAAAATATTACTCGAAAAAATTTTGGTAATGTTTTGAAAGTATATAATCCTTCTACTAGATTCCCTGCTATCAGTATAACTGGTAGCGAATGTGCTTTAAAATGCGAACATTGTAATAAAAAATATTTAAAGGGTATGAAGCAAATTACTGAAAATAACGATTTAGAGAAATTTTTAATAGATCTCTATGAAAATGATGGGGTTGGAGCTTTAATTTCTGGTGGAAGTGAACTTGATGGATCAGTACCTTTATTGAATTTTTTAGACACCATAAAAAAAATAAAAAACCATACAAATCTAGTAATTAATACTCATACGGGTTTATTAAATGAAGAAACTGCAAAGAAACTTGCAGATGCTAAAGTAGATATGGTATCTTTTGATATTACTATGGATGAGGAAATTGTTAGAAGTATTTATCATTTAAATATTGAATTAAGTGAATATAAAAGGGCAATTAATTTATTAAAAAAATATAATTTAAATATAGTTCCACATATTTGTATTGGATTATATTATGGACGGCTACATAAAGAGTTAGCTTGTATAAAATTTATTCAAGAAACTAAAATACATCCATCATTGATAGTCTTAATTGTATTAATTCCTCCAAAATATTCTAAAACTAAATTTGAAACACCTCATCCAATAGATATAGCAAAAGTTATAGCTCTGATAAGATTCGTTTTTCCAAATACAGAAATATCATTAGGCTGTATGAGACCTAGGGGTAAAATAAAGATAGAAGTTGAAAAATATGCCTTAAAAGCAGGGATTACAAGAATTGAAATTCCCTCAAAAGATACTTTAATATGGTTAAGATCCCATAACTCTAAAATTCAATATAAATTTTTTTCTGCATGTTGTGCAATTCCAGAAAAATATGAAAAATTAGCTGTTAGTAAAGATGTGGATAATAAAAGATATTTAAATATCTAAAACTGATACATTATGAGTTTAGAAAATCAAATTCAAGTAATAGGGTTAAAAAGTATTCCATTAATTAAAGAAGGAGATGATATCTCTCAAGTTATTACTGATGCTTTAGAAAAACACAAATTGACTTTAGAAAATGGAGATATAATTGTAATTGCTCAATCTTTGATATCGAAAAGTAATGGAAGAATTAGAAATCTAAGCGATATCAAACCAAGTGGGAGAGCTTTGGAGTTATACGAAACTATAAATCCAAAAGCAAAGAATCAAGGAATTCCAACAAAAGATCCGAGGTTAATCCAAGCAATTTTAGATGAATCCAAAGATATTATAAGAGCTGAGCATGTATTAATTACTGAAACTAAGCATGGTTTTATTTGTGCTGATGCAGGAATAGATAAGTCCAATATTGAAGGTGAGGGCAATGTAACATTATTACCAAAAAATCCCGATGAAGATGCTGAAACAATAAGAAAAGTATTAAAAAGTAAATTTAATAAAGATATAGCAATCATCATTTCTGATTCTTTTGGAAGAGCTTTTAGGATAGGCGCTGTAGGTGTTGCAGTAGGGGTTTCAGGGATAGATCCGATATTGGATAAAAGAGGTGAGAAAGATTTATTTGGCTATGAACTACAAAGCACAATTATGGGTCAAGTTGATAGTCTTGCTTCAGCAGCGCAATTGGTCATGGGAGAAGCTGATGAGGGAATTCCGGTTGTATTAATAAGAGGTTATAATTTTGAACTAAATGAAAATGCTACAATTAAACCAATAATAAGAAAGAAAGAACTTGATTTATTCGTTGATAGTGAACGTATAAAATTAACGAAAATTCTAAGAAATCGAAGAAGTTATAAATTTCAATTTGAAAATAAAAAAGTAGACAAGAATTTAATCGAAGAATGTATTGAACTTGCAAGATGGGCACCAAGTGCCCATAATGGGCAATTTTGGAGGTATTGTATAATGGAAAAAGACATTCTTCGCGAAAAATTAATAAATAAGATGAATGAAAAATTAAAAAAAGATTTACAAGATGATAGAAAGTCTAATGACTTTATAGAATCTAAAATAAATAAGACAAGAACGAATTTTTTCGAAGCACCAATTCTCGTTCTTCTGTGCTTAGACACAATAGACTTAGAAAAATATCCTGATAGGGAACGAACACAAAATGAGTTTATTCTTGGTGTCCAAAGCATAAGTTGTTCAGCAATATATTTTCTTCTAGCGCTTGAGATGAAGAATTTAGCCGCATGTTGGTATTGTGCTCCCCTTTTTGCTAAAGATCTAATCAAAGAAATCCTTCAACTTCCTGAATCTTATATTCCAATGGCATTTTTTACGGTTGGGTATCCCTTAAAGGTGGTTAAAGCACCACTACGCAGAGAATTGAAAAATATTATATATGAAATTAAAACTAATAGTGGACAAAAATCATGAATAGCGATTTTTATTTACTCCTAGCGGGAGGTGTTGGTGCTGCTAAATTTATTGAAGGATTGGTAAATGTAGTAAATCCTGAACTGCTAAAAATTATCGTGAATACTGGTGATGATATTGATTTATTCGGTTTGAAAATTTGTCCTGATTTGGATATAATAACTTATACACTGTCAAATTTTATTGATAAGGAAAAGGGATGGGGATTTGCTGAAGAAACTTTTAATTGTTTAAGTATTTTAAAAAAATTTTACAATGCAGGATGGTTTAATGCTGGTGATAAGGATTTAGCAATACATATTTATCGCACAGACTTATATAGTCAAGGTTTTAGTAAAGCAGAGATAACAGCTAAGATTTGCAAAAGTTTTGGAGTTAAATCTCAAATAATTCCTATGTCTAATGAACCAGTTGAAACATACATTAAAACTCCTACAGAATCGATGCATTTTGAAAAATATTATATAAAATATCAATGTAAACCAGAAATTTTGGGAGTAGAATTTAAAGGAATAAAAGAAGCTAAACCTGTCAAGGGAGTTTTAGAATATATCAATAAGGCGAAAAGAATTATTATTTGTCCGTCTAATCCAATTGTATCAATAGAAACAATACTTCAAGTAAAAGGAATTAAAGATAGTCTTTCAAAAGTTAAAAAAAAAGTGTATGCAATTAGCCCAATAATAAAAGGAACAACTGTAAAGGGCCCCGCTGATAAGCTAATGAAATCTTTAGGTTTAGAAGTTTCCTGTGTAGGAGTCGCAAACTTTTATAAAAATATTATAGGTCATTTTATAATAGATAATAAAGATTGCAAATTAAAACCAGAAATTGAAAAATTAGGAATAAGAACTTATTGTTACGATACACTAATGACAAGTATAGAAAAGAAAATTCAATTGGCTCAGTTTATAATCAATTTATCTTAAATTAAATATAAAGATATCTAAGTTGATTCTGTAGCGACTTCTTCAGTTTCTACTTTTTGATCTTCTATTTTTTCTTTATCAACCTTAACATAATCCCCAACCGATGCAAGAATTTCCTTTATACGCCCTTCTTGTTGCAATCTAATTATTAAATTACGATGTTTAATAAACGATATTAATTGAGAAATTACAGGAAAGAGAAGCATAATTGGAAGTAATAATATTATGATTACTTCAGGGGAATACATCGCCACACTTTCTGTAATTGAATCCGGTAATTGAATAACTGTACCTAAAAACCAAAGAGGATGGATAATAATGAAACTTATTATTAAGAGTAAACCTACTCTATAAGTAAAATTAATTAAGGTTGATGTAATTAAATTTTTAGCTCGAGGTGCTGAAGAACTTGCAGTCAAAGTATCTCTTGCTTCTAAATCCTCCCTAAAAAGACGTTCGATATATCTTCCAAGCCTTCTCGTTTTAGAAGCAGCGGTTACTAATTTTTTTTCTTCTTCTTCTAATTTCCTTCTTTCTATCATTTCTTTTACATATGAAAATCGCTTACCTGTTTTAGCAAAAAATCTTCCTATTGCTAAACCTTCTTTTTGTTCTGCCTCAATTTCTTCTCTCCTTTTCTTAGCTTCTTCTCTAATTTTATCTACATTTGCAATTACAAAATGCGATTCTCGTTCTAAAATATTTAATTGTGCTTCTAACCTATCGCTCCTTTCTAAAGAAGGTTTCGTAACAGTATCTGTATAATCGATTTGAAATGCTAGCTCTAAATAAATATAAGAGATTATGGCAAAAAGAATAACTGGACTTGATATAAATAGAAAGAAATTATCAATTGGTATTTCAGATAAAATAGGATCAAGTGGGTTTGCGCTTGCCATTTGATTTATGTATTGAAATCGAAAATTTAACAAATCTAACAAATCTTTCAAACCAATTATCATGAGAGGGAATACAATCATAAGAACTATTGAACCAAGAGATATAAGATAAGTTTTTGGATCGCTTTTGATAAATGCTCTAATGGCATAGACAATTGAAATTACAAATAACAATTGAAAAGCAAATAAATAAAAATCATTAAATAATACTCCCAGTTCGCTTGAAATCAGATTAGGAATGTCCTGCAAAGTTGGTGTTTCAATCAAAAACCATGAGCTTAAATATTTCTCAAAGAATATATTAACAAACTCAAATATATAATTACTATACATACCCGAAGTGAAGAAAGCGCAAGTATAAGCAATAGCTAAACTTCCTCCATATATTAAGTAGGAAAATACATTTCTAATCGCTTCAAAGAATGCTAATATGACGAACTCATCCTCTGCGGTTGTAATAACTGCATCAAAATGAAATATTGATGTGAGAAATATTAAGAATAGCCAAACATACACAAATACATTAATAATCTTTAATGTTAATAAATAGCTACGCACCATGCTTTAAAACGCCCTCCCCTTCTTCTTTGCTTCCATATAATTACTTAAAACTTGATTCATCATATCATCAGGTCCACATGTTATAATATTGATACCTAAATTTCGAAGTTCTTGTTTAATTGTTAGAACATGTTCCATCATCGCCTCGCTAATCGCTTCTGCTAATGCCTTATCTGTTGATGATAAATCTATCTCATGAATTTCGAACCAAGGACTAAAAGGATTGATAATAATGACAGAATGATTGAATGGTATTAATTTTTTTATCGCTTGACTAGTCTCTTTAGGATTTGCTTCTAAATCAGATATAATGAAAACTAAACTTCGCTTCTGAAATCTACGTGTGAAATGATCAAGGGCTTCAACAATTCTACATTTCCCCTCTGGTTTCACTCGAGCAACAAAATCTAATACCTGATAAAAATGTTCCTCACCGCTATTTGGTTTTAAGAAATTGAAATTTTTCTTATCTGAAAATGTGAATACGCCAACGCTATCCCTTCGTGTTAAAGCTACTTTAGTTAAAAGCATGCATGCTCTTATTGCATATTCAAATTTAGTATTTTCAATAGCACCCCCCGCCATTGTTTCTGAAGAATCTACTAAAATCATAACAGTCACATCTCTTTCACTCTCAAATTCTTTTACAATTAGGGTTTGAGTTCGAGCACTTGCTTTCCAATCTATTAATCTAAATTGATCCCCAAAAACATATTTTCTCATGCCATAAAATTCAGAACCAAGACCCTTTTGCTTTGATCTCTGTAGACCATAGTTTAATTGTAAAGATCTTTTTGAACCCAATATTTCAATTCTTTTAATATCTTCATATGGTGGATATATTAATATATCAGTAACGCTGTCAGGAACGATTCTTTCTAATGAATTGAACCCTAATCTATCCTTTACTATTACTGATAAGGGTCCGAGTGCATATTCCCCCCTAACTCTTGGTTCAAGAACATAGGAAAACTTAACTATTTCTTTTGGGCCAATTCTCGTCGATATAAAATTTTCACCTAAAATCAATCTAAAAAGTTGAGGGTTAAAAATGTCTCTGATTTCAAGAAAATCAAAACTGTTACGTCCAATATTCTCTATAACTACTTTTACATGAACAAAATCATCTCTAAATACTTTTTCTTTCTCAAGTTCTCGATGTACTAATAATTCTTCAACGTTCATCTTATAGTGGAATACGGGTAAACTGATAATAGTACTAAAAAGTAATAGTACGGCAAAATATAGCAGAAAGTAATTCACAAATGCAAAACCTGCTGTAAGAAAAAATACTGCAAATAAGATTAAATTTCTACCCTTTCCACCTAACATATTTTTTCACCGTCTCTTATTAACCTTTATAATTTTATTAATAATTAAAAAAATTGGTGAATTAGATTGGTATTGGAATTTCTTCTACGATCGATTTTAATACACTTTGAGTATCTAAACCTTCCAATTCTGCCTCTGGTTTTAAAAGAACTCTATGGTTTAATGCAGGTATGATTAATGCACGCACATCATCAGGAGTTACATACGTTCGACCGAGAATCGCAGCACGTGCCTTGGCACATTTCATTAAAGTGAGTGAAGCTCGGGGGCCACATCCGAGAGCGATTTGTGGATGGTTTCGCGTTTTAATTGTGATATCTCTGATATATTTTAGAATTCTATCATCAATATAAACTAGATTCATAATTTTTTGTGCTGCTAATATTTCTTCTCCTGCGGTTATTGCTTCAACTGAAGGTGGTTCACCTGATAATTGTCTTCTCATAATCTCTACTTCTTCTGTATCTTCTGGATAATCTAACCAAAGTTTAAACAAAAATCGATCCACCTGCGCCTCTGGTAATGGATAAGTACCCTCCATTTCTACAGGGTTTTCTGTAGCTAGAACAATAAATGGTTTTTCAAGTAGAAGTGTTTGACCTTCGATAGTTACCTGTCTTTCGGCCATAGCTTCGAGTAAAGCAGCTTGTGTCTTAGGAGCGGCTCTATTAATCTCATCAGCAAGTACTACATTAGCAAAAATTGGTCCTTTTTGGAGAACAAAAGCACCCTCATTTTGATCGAAAATTTTAGTACCAGTTATATCTGCAGGGAGTAGATCGGGTGTAAATTGAACTCGTCTAAAACCAATTCCTAAGGTGGAAGCAAATGTTTTAGCCATGACAGTTTTTCCTAGTCCTGGTACACCTTCAAGGAGAACGTGCCCATTAACTAATAATGCAATAAAAAGTTGTTGGAGAATTTCTCCATAACCAACTATTACTCTAGATACCTCGCTAAGGACTTCCTGTGCTATTTCACGAATAGGGGTCACATCAATTTCTTCTCTTTCATAGTATTTTGCTTTATCTTGAGTTTCCATATTTTAATAACCTCATATTTTTTTTTTTTTCTTTTTTTTAAAATTTTAATTTATTTTTTTATTTTTTTTTCTTTTTTATTTTTATTTTTTATTTTCCTTGATGCTTTGTATATTTTCTGTGAATTTTTTTCTTCACTTTGCGTTTCCTTCCTCCTCCTAAATATTATTAACTGCCCAACCCATTTCGAAAAACAATTCTTCGAAATCTTCTTCAGTTCTAACTTTATATTTACCTTCTTTAATAGATAAAATTCTTTCCATAAATCTGGATAATCTTCTTATCTTTAATTTCGTTGATGATGGATCTTTGGCAATCACCATATCAATTACTCTTTTTGTAGTAATTTTTTCGCCTTTTAATAATGTATTTAGTTTTCTTTCCAGCCTTCTATAGAGTAGTTTCAATGCTTCACTGTATTTACCTTTATCTTTAAATTCTTCAATTTTTTGTGCAAAAAATGAAGATGTTCTAAAGCGTGCCTTTTCTTCCCTCTTTTCTTCTTCTTCTGCAATTTTTTCTTGTTCTTTCTGCTTATCTTTTTTAGGAAGATATCTTTTTAAAGTATAAACTGCGAGGAGTGGGTAAATCCATGCAGTAATAGGATTTGTTGAGAGATGAACTATGTACTGCATTATAAATCCATAAATTCCAGCAGAAGTTAGATCTCTCGAATTTTCAGGGCGAATATGAGCTTCGTCAAAAACTACCACCCAATCATCTTTATTTACTCCATAATCTGCGAATGTAAGCCATTCTACTATATTGATCCCAAATTGTTTATTATCATATCCAAGATCATCATCAATTAGTTCATTATTAAATAGACTAGCATCTGCTGACACAAATACTCTAGAGTTTCCTAATTCTTTAGCCATGAATACACGTGGAGTAAACGGACTATAAAGCGGTAGTTTTAATATTTCTTTAGGAAAACCTGTGAGCATCTCACCAATAAATCCTAAATCAAGGACATCAATGTCAGGATCTACTCTACCATTATCATTTTTATCAACCCAGCTGTATAATTCACTTGCAGAACCTACGACATCCCATCCAAAAAATTCTACAAGGGGGCCTCCTGCAGCGCTGGATGCTCTCGAAAGAATTACTTCATCAATTCCAAAAGTTGTTGGATGAGAATAATCAAAATTAGTAATGACGGGGAATTCGGGGGTTGTGTCATAAGAAAAATTATCACGTAGAATTCCATCTGGAAATAGTGTTACAGGAAAGATTCCTGTTGCATTTTGACTTCCCATATTAAGAATATTAGCTATAAGAATCTCCCATAATAAAGTACTTGTAGACCCGTGATCATGACATAATAATAATGAATTTCTACCCTCAAAAAAATCTATAAAATATGGAATTTCAAAAATGGGGTCGTAAAACTGATTTGGACCTAATAAAATTAACAATATTGATTGATTTAGTCTTTCAGTAGCACTTAAACTTGATTGAACAGACATTATATTTTGATATCCCGCTTGTTCCCTGATTGTTCGTTTAAACTCTGAACAACCATTCCATTTATTATTATAAACTGAAAAGTGTTGAGTGTTAACTCCTCTATCAATAATAGGAGAAAGTAAAGGGACAAAAGCAAAGATAAAAATAATTAAGAAGAGTGCTTGTTTATAAATTGATCCTGCTTTTATTTTTTTACGAGATTGTGTTTGACGCACTTTGTGGGTAGTTACATTCCTAATAAATATAATTAAACCAATTCCACAGAAAAAAGCACCAATATAACATAAAAGAGGTAAATAGCTTACAAAAGGAGGTATATCGCCTGTGCTAGATGTAAAAAAATTACTTATAAATATCCCAAAAAAAATGAGATAAAAAGTAAAAAAAGTAAATATTATCCCTTTGGAAATATTTAAACTTTTTTCTGTCGCTTTTGCCGCTTTAACCATTTTTTTCTAACTTAAATTTATTATTTTAAACTTAATTTATTAAATTTTTTAAGCAAAAAATTTCATATTTTAAACGAGACTGTTTTACCCGTAATTTCATTGTATAAATTTGAGAATAAATCAATAGTAAAGTTTAATTCTTTATTAGTTGGTTCAACTCCGCCATAAATGATATCTTCTATTTTTTTAATAAAAGGGTACACAGATTCTGGTTTTAATTTTTTTTCTAATTCATTTACGCATGTAATCGCATATTCTCTAATAGTTTGATGAGCCGATCTAGGTTTTTTAAATTTAATATTGATAAGATCATCATAAACGAGGTATATGTAAGCGATAGCTTCCTTAGCTCTATTAGATTCTACTAATACTTTGACATTATCTAGTCTCTGTTTGATATCAATCTCTGGTTCCGGTTTCTTTTTCTTCTTTTTCGCCATTTTTTTTACCTATTTCTGTAATTTTTTTAAACAATTTATTTAATAATTTTTTTTGAATTTATAATTTTTTGTACTTCTTTTGATTTATATTACCTTTAGGTTAATTTGAATTTAAAAATTTAATACAAAATTATATCCTGTTAATTGGAAGTATATTGGTGAAAACAGCCCACATGTTTCATAAAAATCGTTATCAGTAATTTTATAAGGTTTTGCATAAATTACTTCTTCAACTTTTTGAATAAATGGGTATATTGCAGCGGGAGTTAATTTTAATTCTTTTACAGAAATTATTGCAAAATCTCTAATTGTCTCAGTTTCTTTTCTAGTTCTCCCATATTTTGCATTTATTAAATCCATAAAAATTGCATTAAATAAATATGATAAAGATTCTTCTAATCTTCCTGTATCTTTAAGAATTTTAAGGTTAATTAGCTTTGATTCGAGAGGCAAATCAACAACTTTAGATTCTTTTTCCTGTCTTTTATAATATCGAATTCCATACACAGTTAAAACGCCTACTATAACTGCTAAAATTGGAAAGAATATTACAGAAAAAAGGAAAAAAGGGGGTAATTCGTTTGAAGGTCTAGGAACATAAGTAGCTGCTGTAATATTTATATCTTGTTCAACAGAAATATCTAATCCTGCAGTATTGACTAAACTAATTCGAATAGTCCTATTACCTGCTCCAGATCGAATTGTGTATGTAGTAGTAAAATATCCATCCGAGTCAGTCTCAATATCATCAACTTGATTTCCTTCATATGAGATAATAACAGTTCTATTGTATAATTTAAGAGATGTATTATCTCTCGAAATAATCTGTCCTGAAATTGTGATATTATCTCCCTCAGAAGCTTTAGTTGGTATCTCTATATTTTGCCATATTACACCTGAAAATAATGTTATTTTAGGGATTGTAATTTCCGAGTTTCCAATATAATAGGGATCTCCAGGAAAGGTTAAATTTAAACTAATTATCTGTGAAACATTAGTAGGGATTCGTAAATCTGTCGTAAGAGATCCATCATTAGAATCTGTAAAAAAAGAACTGGTCGACCAATTATATGAACTATTATACCAATTATAATTTATTTGTTTGTTTAAAATCCCAGTACCATTTTCGTTATCATACCTCAAATACCCACCTATAGGAAACATTTCACCTGACATGTATAGATGATCTGAATATGAAGTGTCAAGGTATGAAGTTGCATTTACATCTATAATATAAAAGTGATGATATTGAATTTCACTGCCAGGTCCTCCAGGTTCAGGATCAGACACAACTGCTTCAATTATATGACTTATATATACATCCAGAGAAGGATCAACTATATAATTAATACTAAAATTACCATCAGAATCTGTTAAATCTGAATAACGTGAATCAGTCTCTCCATCAACAACTATCTCTACTCGTAGCCCATCATTAGCAATTGGAGCATATGGATTGTATACCCTTCCTTCTACATTTATACTTATATAATGAGGGAATTGAGAATTATTAATTTCGGCTGGATTTGTAAGATCTAATTGCGCCCAAATCCATGAAGGTTTTGGATTTTCATGATTATTTAGAACTGCTTTATTTTGAAAGTTATAGTTTTTAAAAATAAAATTAATGTTAATATAGCCTATTAAAAAAATTAAAATTAGAAAGATAAGGTATGTTTTCATTCTTAGATGATTACACTTATGAATTTCTTTTATTTTATGAAATTTCATCCTTCTTTTTTATCACCTTATCTATATATTTAATACTATACAATTCTAGTTAATTGCTCCTGAACAGGATCTACATAAAGTCCATCAATAGGTCCAAAATTAGCTGGATCTTCAGGGAAGAAGTAAACCCATACTTCAGTATCTTCGAGCCAACTCCCTACAATAAAATTAATAATAAAATATCCACTGCCATCTGTAGTATTTGTTAGAGTTGCTAAAATATTGCCATTACCATCTCTTATTGTGACATTTATTTCCATTCCTGCAATGGCACTTCCATTATCCCAGGTTAAATACCCATATACAGAACAAGTGTCCCCATACCACCAACCTTCTGGATAATTTAATGTCTCATAATTCCCATTAATATTAGTATCAGCTATAATATCAAGGTGTATAAGTGCACTATTGGAACTAACCATGTAAGGATTTGACAAAGAAACCAATAGAATTCCATCTGAATGTTCTATTCTTCCTGTGAAATTAATTAAAATATCATATGATCCTTGAGGACAAATTTGGAAAATCATGCTGGTATATGAGTAATCTCCAGCATCATTAATAAATTGAATTTTGGGATCAAATAAATCAAGGTGAACGGAAACGTCTGTTCCTATGCTATCGAGGAGTATTATTTCTACCTGTAATCCTCTAAGATTTTCTGTAAGATCAGATAAGGTTCCTGAAATGGTAAAAATATTATTATTTCTAAAAACATAATAATCAGTTGAACTACCACTGATACTAACTGTTTCATTAATAATAATATATGTTGAATTATAAGGATAAACAATGGAATTATATTCATATTCTACCTCAATATAGTGCAAACCTGCATAAAGTGCTGGAGTGGTAGTATTAATAACAAATTGATGATATCCAAAATCTCCAACTACAAAAGTATGAGAAAAACCTAAAATATTACCTGTATATACATCCCTAAGACGCACGATTGAGCCCGCTGGAGCATAACTTCCACTCTGATTTATCCTTACATCAAAGGTTGCATTTTCTCCTCGTTTGTATGTTGCTGGAGGATTAAAATAATCATAAAATAGTGATCTATGATTTCCCTCAATCTTAAAAATAATAATAACAAGATCAGGATCAAATACTTTTAACTCATAATCAGAATTAACAGCAACTGAAAAGTTACTAACATAAGATAAATAGAACGCATATGGTTTCGGAGGCGGGGTATAAAATGTTCCATTGAACCATACTTCTAAAGTATAATTTCCAATATTAACAAAAGTAGCAATGCTAAATACAGCATATATCTCTCCATTCACATCAGATTGATAAGATCCACTTTCTAAAATTAGCCCATTAAATATTTCAGTAGAAGTAGAAGTATCGAACATATGAATTGATATTTCACCATTTTTGATTGGCTGAGAATTTACAGCATCATTTAGAAATCCATGAATAAAAAAGGTTCTATCAATTGTACCAGATTTATTAATCTCCCGATTTAGAGGCCACATATCAAGATTTATGTTAATCGGGGCATCAAGAATGAAATAGGAATAATTCCTTACTTTTCCTAATTTCGCATATAATAAATTAGGGCCAGCAGTATTACTATCAACATCATAATCATAAGTTGTAATTCCATTTAGATCTGTAGTATTACTACCTATAGGTTTATCAAGAGAATGGTCATAAAATTGAACTAATTCGCCGGGGACCGGATCTCCTGTTTCATTAAGTATTCGAGCTTTTAATTTAAGTGTTGAATACCTCGAAACACGAGGATTCTCATAATAATCTGCTTCAAAGTTGTTAATATAAAACCATACATTAAAAGTAGGTTCTTCGGTTATATTAAAATCTATTCTATTGCTTGAATCATTCATAATACCGAAAGCTACGGGCCAACCACCCCAAGAGCCATTAAAATCAACCCGAATTTCGTAAAATCCCTTAGGAATCCAAGAGTTTACATTCACATATTCATCGAAATCACCATTATCATCTGTATTGGTATAAGTAATATCAAAAGGCCAGGGCATTATATTCTGTGAGATTTTTTCTAATAAAACGAATTCAACGGTAGCATTTATCACTCTCTGATTAGCTATAGGATCATTAACAAATCCCTGAATACGGGTAGTATTACTAATTGAGCGATTAATCATTGTTGGATTTACACTTGTAAGAGACACATCAATATCACCGTAAACTACAAAATAAGTAAAATTAGTTGATAGTTGATATGAAGCACTAATAAAATGAGGACCAACAACTTGAGAATCATCAATATCAACTAGAATTGACGCATTGCCATATTGATTTGTTAAAGCGCTACCAATAGCTACTTCTGAAGTATGATCATAAAAATTAATTGTTTTATTCTCAACAGATCCTCCTGTTGGAGAACTCAAAGTAGCAGTTAATTCAGCTACTTGAGGTCGATAACCGGCTGTAAAATTTGAGATTATATCTATATTGAAAAGACTTATTGGAGGTTCAATAGGACCTCCTCCAAAATTATCAAAAATAGTATCCATTTGGACCCATTGACCATTCCCTGATACATCTGTAGGAATAAAAACTTCGGCCCAATTGTATAAGTGTTTATATTTTATCAAGACAGAATTTCTGCCTTCATCGGCATCATAAATTTCATCAACTTCTCCTAAAAAATCAGTTCTAAATCCATCCACAAAGCGACTTGGCACATTAAAGGCTCTTGTAAAAGCACAATAAGTGGAAGCCCATTCAGCCCATAATCCCTCTTCATGTTCCAAGAACCAATCTACGATATCTTCTCCATCTTCTTGAGGATCGTTCATTAAAGCATCATACCCAACCTCAAAGTTGGTTTGAAGATAATTTCTTATTTTGTTGGCTACCTCAAAAGCATTATCATTATCCTCTATTTTTGTGTCTAAAATATCATAATGAGATTTAAATAGAGGATGTGAGTTAAGATATTCATTGATGGAAGGTGGTAATTGTAAAAATAAATCTTTTATGACATTTGGAGTATAAGATGAATGAATCGCACTATTATTAATATCATTATTAGAGGGTAAATCTAATCCAAATGTTTCATATGTCATATTAACGGATTCATCACTTGTAAAGTCAAGGTCGACAGTCGTACAATTAAAATCATCTCTATACAAGATTGTCGATTCAGGGATTAAATTGGGGGCAAATAGACTATTTTCCATTATGAATGGAATTGGAAATAGTGCAGGAATTACCATTGAATTTGCCGTTCCTGGAGTTGGGGATAACGGTATCTTCATCCTAAATAAATCTAAATAGGAATATTTAGAATAATAATCACTATAAGGGTAAAAATCATAAAATCCTTTACTCGCTGTTGACTGCCATTCATCACCAGTGAATTGATCAAAACATTCCATTCTCCATAAAACGCCTGTTAATTTATTACTATTAATATCGGTATAAAAAGGATCAGTAGTATTATAAAATCTGAACACTTCTTGTTCAGCTGCTGCACCCCCCGCTAATGCTCCAAGTAGAAGAAGAGCTTCTGAATAATCACTTAAATCAAAATTATCAATGTCCCCATCAAACATATCACTTAAAGAATCAATGATTTGTTGTAATGCTTCTGGATCATTCTGGAAATATTCCAATAATTGTTCAAAAAAGTCAAGCGGAAGGGGAGGTATTACTAATATCGCATCTTCAGGATCGGTTTCAGCTTTTTCTTTATTAGGTTTCGTTCGTTGGGTACCAAACAATAGACTAACAGCCACTACTGAAAAGGTAAATATGGAAATTAATATAGCAGCAACGAGCACAAGTCCAATTATTCTCTTTTTATTAATTCCCCCAGCTAATAACTCCTCTCTTAATTCTGACATACTAAACAATAATCAACTTATCTATTAACCAAAAAGAGCTTAGAATATTAATTAAAATTATTATATATATAATTTTCCACATACTATATTAAATTATAACCTTTTAAAATTTAACATTTTAAACTAAAATTGAGATTATAATGGTTAATCGATTGATGTGGAAGATGGATTTGTGAATTAGATTAACTTATACAATTAAATCTCAAATAGAATTAAAATTTTCTTAAAAGTGATAAAAAATAACATATTTGATTTATTAAAATTCAAATCCACATTTAGTACATACAGATTTTTTAGCATAAATAGGTTTAGGGATATAACTAATTATTTTAGTTTTATCTTCAACTTCTTTAATAGCAAAACCCGAAGCTCCACAATTAGGACAAATTCTTCGTCCAGCACCAGTCTGTACGGATTGACTAGGGGTTGTTGTTGGTGAGGGTGTATAAGAAGGTGTAGTTCCATAGCTAGTTGTTTGAGACGTGATCCCTTGAGCTAAACTGGAGGGCATAACTGCTTTTGGTTCTTTTAATTCTTCAATTCGTTTCTCTTTATATGCGATTTCTTCTTGTAATTTAGTGATTTGAGCTTGCAAAGGTCCAATTTGCTGTTGTAACATCGAATTATGTTGCTGCAATTCTTGTACTTGTTGTTGTAATCCAGGAATATGTGCTTGTAATTGAGCATTTTCACTTGTAAGTTGATTTACTTGTTGTTGATATGCTTCAGCTGAAGTTTGAAGAGATTGCACTTGGTTACTTAATCGAGTCACTTGGTTATCTCTCTCTTTTAGTTGAGCATTATATTGAGATATTTGAACATTTAAATTGCTTACTTGATTTTGCAATTGATTTATATTAGAATCTTTATCTTGGAGTCGGGTTAATACTGAGTCATAATCTTCTTGTGATGGTCCTATTGGAGCAGTTGGTATAGGTTCCATTAAAGTTGGAGTAATAGTTTCTGTAATGGGTGGAGGTGGTGCTTCCATAGACGGAGGACTCACAGTAGATTCTAATGGAGGTCGAGATGGAGGGGGTGTCATGGGGGGAGTTTCTGAAGGAGGAGGCATTGAAGGAGGAGGAGTTAACGGTGTGACTGAGGGAGGTGGCATTTGAGGGGGTATCACTTGTTTCTTTTTCTTTTTTTCATCATCATTTCTCTCATATTCGTTCGACAAAATTATCTCCTCATTTTTAAATTAATTTATAACATACTTTTCTAACATAAATATGGGATGTAAGTTTATAAAATTATACCATAATTATAATATAATATAGTTTTGAATAGGTGATATTAAAAGCAATTCCAATAAGAACTTAATTTATCCTTTAATGCAGGAATTAGCTTCTTATTTAAATAATCTAATAGTGCTTGTTCTGATGATCTTGACTTCTCAAGAATTAAGTTTTCTTCTTCATTATTAAGAACTCTTAAACAGTTATAAACTGCTCTTGCTTGTTTATCAATTTGGTACCCTCCCTCAAGTGTAATTAATATCCGATCATTCGCGTATTCCTCAGCGACTTTTTTAATCCTTTTTAAATAATTTGCTGGGCCCTGAATAGTCCAACCCATATTGGTGAGTTCATCTGTCCAATGAGTATCAAATCCTGCAGAAATGAGAATAAATTCGGGTTTAAATTCTGATAAGATCGGTGAAATAATTTCGTCAAAATAAATAATAATTGCATCATCAGCTGCGTTAGGGGGCATGGGGTAATTAATTATTTTACCTTCTCCCTTTCCTGAACCTGTTTCACCAATAAAACCGCTTCCCGGGTAAAGTGTTCTACCATCCTGATGAGAATTAAATATAATTAATTGCCCTTCTTTAGATTTCGAACCATGATAAAAAATATCTTGTGTTCCATTACCATGGTGACAATCCCAATCTATTATTGCTACTTTTTTTACATTCTTTTCTCTAAAGAGGTATTCTGCACCGATTGCTATATTATTGAATATACAGAAGCCAGCACATCTAAAAGAATTAGAATGGTGCCCAGGAGGTCTTACTAATGCGAATCCATTTTGAATATTTCCACTCAGGATCTCATCTATGGCTTGCAAATTACCTCCTACTGAGTATAAAGATGCTTCATATGTTTTGGAAGATACACTCGTGTCCATGTCGAGGCTTTGGATACGGGCTGTTTTTTCTGCTAAATCACTTATTTCTCTAACTTCATTAATCAAGCTCTCTTCATGAACGTATTTAATTTGATCTAATGAAGCTAACCTAGGTTTAATCAACTTAAAATTAGGATTTTCAAATATTTTATTGCTTTTCAAGAAATCCATAATTTCAATGAGTCTAAAATGACTTTCAACATGAGTTCCAATTCTGTGTTCAAGATAAATATCATCATATACTATACCTGTAGTCATAACAAATGATCACTATCTTATTTTTAAAGTTCTCAATTCTTTTATTTAATTTTAGAATTTAATTATTTTAATATTTATATATAAACTTAAAAAACTTTCTTCATAAAATAAATTATATATGAGCAACACCAAGAAATTTACATTAAAAATCATTTTAATTGGAGATCCCGCCGTTGGTAAGACAAGCTTAGTTAAGAAATTTGTTTCGGGTCAATTTACAAGAGATTATCGTTCAAGTATTGGGACAAACATATATATTAAAAATATTATCTTAGACAACAAAGTTAGAATAACACTTCAAATATGGGATATTGCTGGACAAGAACGCTGGATTAAAATGAGATATGCGTATTATGCTGGAGCTAAAGGTATACTCTTAGTCGGGGATTTAACAAGGAGAAATACGTTTATTCAGATTGAAGAATTCTGGGTTCCTGATATAAAACAATATTGTCCTTCTGCTCCAATAACATTACTTGCTAATAAAAATGATTTAGTAAGTGAATTAAATGAACAAGAAATCACTTCTTTAGGTAAACGAATAAATTCAATTTCAACTTTCTATACTTCAGCAAAAACAGGAGACCATGTAGAATTAGCGTTTAAAGCTATTTCTGAAGAAGCAATAAAATATTTTCATGATAATTAAGATATTATTAGAGTATTTAAAATTAATTAGCAAAGATTGAGCTTATAGAAAAGTAAAAAGTATTATTCTGCTTTATTTGTAAATCTGAGAAATCCATTCTTAGGTTCATAAACGGTTCCCTCTTTTATCAGTTCTTCAAGGGCATTTTCAATAAACTTCTTATCTAAGCTTTCTTCTAATTCTAAGATTTGAATTATATTATTTTTCTCAATTGATTTCCAATTATTTTCTTCAAAAATCTCCTTTAATCTATTCATTAATGTTTCAAGTCTATTAAGGTTACTTCTAGATTGCCCTACAAAAATTCTATCCATATCAATTTTTCCAGTGGTTTCATCATAACCAGTATCTTTAAGATATCTTTTAAATAGTTTAATAATTTCTTCGACATCTTCTTTTGTTACGTTATCTCTCAATGCCATTTTTGCGTGAGATTCACATAATCTAACAAGTGCATCTAGATTTCTAGCCAAAATGGAAATAATTGCATCTTCACTATCATATTGACCACGTAATTCTAAATAAAATTCTTTTATTCTTTCTTTTGCCTCATCAGATAAAATAGGAAAACAAATTCTTCTGGCATGTTTTATATATTTTTTAAGTATATCTTTTGGGATTGGAGAGATAAGATCTTCTTCTTCGAAATTATCTTCTGGTCCAACCATGGAATTTTTTAAAATGAATTCAGCCATTTGTGCATCCTCAGAAGGATTAGGTCTATCTACAACTACGAAAATCAAATCAAAACGAGATAAAAGAGAAGGTGGCAAACGGATATTTTGTG
This sequence comes from Promethearchaeota archaeon, assembly GCA_016840085.1. Taxonomy (GTDB): domain Archaea; phylum Asgardarchaeota; class Lokiarchaeia; order Sigyniarchaeales; family SOKP01; genus Loki-b32. Next base: position 62,256 of record JAEOTA010000088.1, on the reverse strand, counting down.
TAGGTGTTTTATATCTGTCATATCTGCCAGAATGAGGATTAGCGGCAGCAATAATTGCTGTCTGAGCTTTTAGTGTAGCAACTATTCCTGCCTTGGCAATACTCACCGTCTGTTGTTCCATTGCCTCATGCAGCGCAGATCGATCTGCTGTGTCCATTTTATCAAATTCATCAATTGCAGCAACACCTCCATTGGCTAGCACAACAACACCCGCTTCGAGGTTCATTTGACCTGTATCTGCTTCTTTTATTACAGCAGCAGTTAATCCTACTCCCGTGGAACCCTTACCTGAAGTATATAATCCTCTAGGAGAAACTTCTATTGCACCTTTTAAAATTACTGATTTTCCTGTGCCAGGGTCCCCTACTACGAGGAAATGAATATCTCCCCGCTTATATCCTCCACCTGGTTTTTTTCTTCTTGTTCCTCCAAATAAACTTAAAGCGCATGCCATTTTTAACTTGTCTCTTCCATAAATACTTGGAGCAATTGAACGTGCTATCTTTTTTTGGATCATTGGTTCTTTTGATAATTTTTCTATTTTTTCTTTGTCTTCTTTAGAAAGTTCAATTACATCATCACTTTTGTCTTCGGGATCAATAAAATTAACATTAATATACGTTTTGAATAATGTAGAATTGATGCTCTTCGTTGATTGAGCTAATACAGATTTAAAAATACCCATTATATTAACTCTATCTCCTGGTTTGACAGAATCTACTAGATCATATGTTAATAATACTTGAACGGATCTTGGAATTCTCCCAGAAGGTAAATCTTCAGGGATTTCTTGGATCATAACACTTTGCCAATCAATAAATTCAGATTTTTTTGATATAAGTCGGAAATCTGATTGGGTTTTTGCTTTACATCGTTTGTTAGTGCAAAATTTTGGCCATCTTATTTTTGATGTTAATTGGATCACTTCAAATTGAGCTCCACATAAATTACATTCGAATGTAGCGTTTATTAATTTTGGCCTAATCGCGGAACTTCTTACTAAAATTCCTTTAGACCAAATCAATTTATCAATATGTTTTGCTCTTAACATTCTTAAATGAATTAACAGAGGAGATTTTTTATCTTTAGTTGCTACTCTTACAAAAAGGTTCTGATTACTTAACGATGCCCCTTGAAATTTTAAAATATTTTTAAATGCTTCTATAGCGTCTTCTAATAAAGATTCAGGATCATTTTTCAACATATCAGCAATCTGAGGATCAAATGCAAGTAGATCCTCATAAAAAATAATTAATGAATTTCCTCCTTTTGAAAAGATATCATTTATCTGATCTTGATATTTATATACTCCTGGTTTCTCTTGAAATAAGCGATAAAAATCTTCAAAGCGTTGAACTTTATTAATCGGTTGACTAGAGCTTGAAAGAGGTGTCGTCATTAAAAATCACATCAATTTTTTCAATATGCTTAAATTAATTTTGATAATTTTATAATCCTTAGTATTAATCACATAATTTTATTAAAGAGTAAATAAACAACAATATAAACCAAAAGACTGATGGAGGATTTATTGATTTGTAGTTTTTCTAGTTGTTTGAATTAAATCTGATCTCAATTTTCTTTTAATTGTTGTAGAATAGCACAAATTATTGGATCTTGACTCATTTCACATCTTATTTTTAATAGAGATATTACTCTTTTCTTGATTTTTTCATCTTCATATTTAACAGTTCTTCCAAGAATTATTGCTATTGAACGTTGAGTTTCTAAGGAGCCTTCATCACTAAGATTTCGTAAAAGATTTGATAATATTTGATTAAGCCCTATTTTTTGAATAATTTCTACAAAACTATTGATTATACTTGACCTCACTTCTTTAGATGAGTCATCTAATAATATAATTAGATTATCAAATATTTTATTAACTTGATTCCAATAAACTTTAATTAAGTTTGCTGCTGCTTCTCTAACTTTAGAGTCCTCACTTGATAAATTTTGTAGTATGATTTCAAATGGTATTTGATTTTCATTGACTTCCTTAATGTTTGATAAAATATTCATTGCTGTTCTACGAACCCAATTTTGCTCATCTTTAAGTAAAGGAACAAGTTTCTCAATGATTTGCTCCTTTTTTTCAACATGATCAATCATATTTCCTAGACTTGAAATAGCTGCTTCTCTTACAATCCATTCTTCATCGATTAAAGCATTATTTATCAAAGCCTCTGCAACTACTAATGGAAGTTTATAACCAATAAGTCCTAGAATTTTTGTGTTTGTTTCACGAATGAAAGAATCTGAGTCTGAAAGAAAGTTAATGATATTATGAACAGGAATAATTTCTGGAGACACTTTTGCCATATCCAATAATGATTTAGAGAGAACGATCCTTACTGATAATTCTTGTTCATTTAATGCTTGAATAAACTCGGAGATAAATGGTTTCATCAAAGAAGGATCATTTTTAGCTATTTCTGATATAAGCTTTGATGTTTCTTTCTTTATCTGATTATTTTTATCCCTATGTAATAATGCGATTATTGGTTTAATTCTGATAATCGTAGAGAATTCATCAGTTAAACCTTCTAATGATATAATTGCATTTAATCTTATGTCGTCATTTTCATTTTCTAAGTAATATAATAATTTTTGAATGACTTTATTAGGATATCTTTTACCAATTTTAATTATTGTTCTTGAAATTATACCTTTTGTAATAAACTTGGAAACATCAGGGATTTTAATTAAATTTTGAATTATTAAATCAGGGTTTTTATGATAGTTTTCAATCAAAATTTTAGAAATTTCTTCTTGCAACTTTTCATTCTCGAATTTTATGTAAGTTAAGATTGTTGTTACTATTTTTTCAGGATTGAATTCCCATAGTTTACCAAGTAAAATTATAATACTATTCAATTGATCAAAATTATCTGGAACTATTTTATTTATTAGTGAATCCAGATCTAAAGAAGAGGGTTGTTCTGTATGATATTTTTCGAGTGCTAATATTGCAGAATTTCTAACATTTTCATTAGAATCAGTCAATCCTTCTAAAAAGGGTAAAATTGGAATTTTATATTTCTTAAAATTTCCAATTTTAGCAAATACACTAAATATAGATGATCTAATTAAACTAGAAGGATCTTTCATTAATGGAACGATCCGTGGAATTAACTTAGGGTCAAATTCTTTTGCTTCAAGATTTGTTAAACTCTTAATAGCTATTGAGCTAATTTCCTTATTTGTATGATTAATTTTATCAATTATAATTTCAATAGGAAGTATAAAAGAAGAATTAGCAACTATTTTAAGAATTTCTACTTGAATTTTACTATTAGGGTCATTTATTAACTTTTTTATATTTAGATGTGCAATTAAATCTTTATTTTTATCAAATAATCGAGTTAATACTTTCAATCCCAATATTCGTGTTCTCCATTCGGTATCTTCAATAAGACTAAGAATCAAATCCCTTGGTATTTTTTCTAAAAGATTTATATCTATTTTTAATAAAGATCTTAAAATTGGGATAGTTTTGTCATAATTTGGAGATTTCAAAGCTTCAATTATCCAGGGTAATATAATATCTGGAACATCTTTCTCTAATTGAGTCAAAATTTTGTAACAAATTCTTCTTGAATTTGGATCAGAATCACATATTCCATCAAATAGTAAGTATTTAAATTTCCATTCATTTAGATTTATCTCTGATTTAAGAGGAATTCTTTCAAACATTAAAATTAGAGTTTCTTCTGCATGCTTTCTTATTTCACGATCTTGATTTTTGATAAAATTAAATAAGGGGATTGGATCAAAAGTTTGACCGCTTTTTGTAATATTTGAATAACGAATATTTCTTATAAATTCATTATTTTTAGCTAAAAAGTAATAAGATGTGAAAATAACTAGTACTATTTCTTCAATAACTGCTGCCCAGGCTAATATATAATAATTTGGAACTATTGGATTAGTTAAATTCCATAAGTTAAAAGTATAAAATAATTTATTTGGATTAACTATTAAAAAATTAACTAAAACATTAATCCCTATCGCTGCCATAAGATAAGCAGCAAAATAAATATCTATTCCTCGATATTTTATTTTTCTTCCCCAAAAACGGGTGAAATATCCCATTATTCCAAAAAAAAGGGTTACAAATACAAAAATGGAAGACATTGTCGAAATAGCTAAAGATCTTGTAAAGAAGAAAGCAATTGTTTGGATTAAAGAAATCCAAGCCCATACAAAAACGAATAACATTAATCCAAAAACAATATATGGTCCAGGGTTAGATGCGAATTGTTTCATTCCTCTTTTATTATCTTCGAAATTAAGAAAAATAGATCTTTTTATATCGGGAATATGATAATAAACATTTGAAATCCCTGCAATATATCCTTTTGAACCGTAGTATGTTAATATCAATAAGGGGTAAATAAGCATAAAAGTCAACCATCCAATTATGAAGGGTAACCCAAGTAATGCTAACAAAAGAGGGGCTGCAAAAAACGCTAAAGCATAAAAAACTATAGCAAAAATGATAGCAATAAATTTTTTCTTAAATCTATTGATTATCTTTTCACTGATAAATTTATGAAATGGTGTTAAACCCTCATCTGATTCTTTACTTAAGGCAATATTAAGAAAATCAATAATTGGGTATAGTGAAATATAAATCAGACAGAAGGTAAATGGTATAATTAATGCTAATGGATGTACTTCTGGGGGTGTTGTTTCCCAAAATTCAGGTGTTTTAACGGTAAATATAAAGCCTACAGTTATTACAACCAAAACTGCCATACTAAAAATAATTCCGTAAAGTACACATTGAAAACGATCTTTATTATTGAATTCCCCTTTTTTAACTAGTGAAACTTGTCTGTAAATTATATAAAAGCCAAATACAAAAAATACTATAAATAGTATAAGTAAGATTATTTCTACAATCAAAATTACCACTAAAATTGGTAGAATATTAATAATTTAATATTATATTTAATTCTCTTGAAACACTTCTGTATAATATATAAAGATTTTTTAATTTATTAAATCTGGTGAGAGAATCGTTGGAAAAGCTTGAAGAACAATTAGCTACTTCCCTCAATAGAATTAATTTTATGTTTAGAAATGAAAAGATTACTACGGAATGTATAAAAAGTCATAATGGGTTTACATTATTAGGGGAATCTTTTGGTCCTTTTGAAAAAGGAAAAAAATATAAAGTAAAAGTGTATTCTGCTATTCCTTTTATTGAAAATGAGGTTTTAAAAGTAGATGAGTCCGATAAATGTGACAATGTTGATGTTCAAAGATATGCTATAAGAGAAAAGGAAGATCAGAAACTAATTAGAAGAGATAACAATTATTTCTTGACTAAAATTAAAGAATTTAAAGTATTCATGGAAAATGATATAAAACTCAAAAAAAAACCTATAATTGATTTTGATAGATTTATTTCATACACAGCAAGTATTGTTGATAGTAGATTACTTAAATTATTAAAATTAGCCAAAGCAGAATTATCATTAGAGGATGAGAGAAAATTAACAATTTCAGAAAAATTAATTTACAAATATATTTATAATTTAATAAAAACCTGGCGAGATTTTTTTTTAACAAATGAATAATCGATTAGTTTGTTTCTCTTATATTTAATTAGTTAGTCTAATCTCTTTAGAGCCATATTTTTCAAAGTACTCTTCTATTTTTTTCGCAATTTCTTTATCTAGTTTAAGATTTGGCAGTAATTCTATAGCATTACTCATCGCATAATATTTAACTCCTTGTTCTAGGATAACTTCTTCTACGCTCTTGCCATCATCTCGTAACTCGTTTCTATCAGTCAATACAATAGCAGCGATAGAGTTTATACCAATTTTCTTCAATTCTTTAATAGTTCCAACTAGCGAATCACCAGTTGTTACCGTATCTTCCAGAATAATAACCTTACCATCTGGGGTTCCTAAAAAAAATCTATCTTTTGGGTCCCCATGTTCTTTTTGAAGCCCTCTCCCCATTGATAAAGTAAAAACTCCAACACTATAATTTTTGTGCCTTTTTGCCCACTTAAATTGAGTTATAATTCCTAATTTACTTGCTCCCTCTGGTACGCCATAAAAACAATTAGGTTTAAGATTCAAAAAATCAATATAGGAAAGGAGATAATCAGTTAATTTATCAAGTAAATAAACATCAGCAGCTATATTTCTCCAATTAACATACCAGTAGGATAGTCTACCAGATTTTAATACTATTGGTTCTTTAAACAAACCAATTACATTGTTTTCAATAATAAAATTATTAAAGTTTATTTTTTCTTTTTCCCACTTCATATGAATTAAAATTAATCTTTCAATGTTAAATATTCCTTTCTAGCATTTGCATATTCTTGTCCATTAATTTTTCCTTCTAAGAATAATTGTTCTTTCTCCCGCATTATTTTCCTTTTTTTTGCTAGCTCTTTTCTTCTCTCTGCTTTCTGAAAATTATTTGAAATCTCTTGTGTTAACTTAAGAATTGTAGTATTTTTCATCTCTGATAATTTTTCTAGATAGGGTTTAATTGGTTTAACCATTTCAATTTTCTTTTTTGAAATTTCTTCAATCCGAGTTAGTGCTAAAACAATTTCTTCCATGTCATCTCCTTCTAAAACATTTATCAATCTAGGTATTGCAACATCTTCTAGAATTTCATCAAGATATTTCTCTACTTCTGCTCGTACTTTAGTATCATCATAGTTTTTTAATTGGTTATTTCGAATATATTCAATAAATATTAACGGAAGTTCAACGGGCCACTCTTGCATTTTTTCTTTATCAATTAATTGGACAGCGCCACCTTCTTTTTTAAGAAAAATTCTCATATCCAATCTCCTGTAGTTAGTTTTTCTGGTAAATATTCATCAGTTAAGAATTCAAATCCATGTGATGATAACGCTTGAATTTCTGCTTTGACTTTTAAATCAAGCGCTAATTTGAGATCTTGCTCCCATTGTTTATTTTTTTTAACGAAATCTTCCTTAAGGAGTTCTTTTGTCCTTTTAATATCCATTTTATTCATTGAAAGCCTACAATCATTCGGAATTTTATATTTATCTAAATCTCTGGTTAAAACGCCTAATAATTTTATATCTGGTGTAGCTAAAAATGGAGATTCATAACTTAAACGTTTTGATCCTCTTAAATAGACTGAATGTATATAATGTCCATATGGATCACTATCAACTAAACTAAAAACTGGGAGATTTAAGTCTTTGCTTAGTTTTCTTAAAAACATTCTGGTTGCTATATCAGCAGCACCCTTTGCTGTTAAGATAATGCAAGGAAATTCTCGCCAAAAACGGGCTTCTGATAATCTTATCATAGCCGCATCTTTCTCGACGACTATTATGAATTCTGCATCTGATTCAATTATTTCAATATTATCGAGCATTGGACTTATTGTCCACCCTCCACTACCCAATCCTTCCAAATCAATTATATCATTTTTATCTCTAATTCTTAGTCTGCCAATACATGAACCTTTAGCAGAAGCTACAATGTGAGTAGCATTTCTAGTTGTATAAAGCATAGTAGCAACGTCTTCAATGCTTTTATCACTATTTTTTTGATCTTGGAATAATTTAACATCTGAATAAAAAATCTCTCTTTTGGTTGCATGTAAATCTTTTATTAATAGCTCATTAACCTTCTCTAAAACTTTCATTAACCGAGTAATATCTGCTACACTTGTTAGTGAATGAAATTGTTTTTCCATGATTTGCTGACCAAGAAGTAATAAATCATTTTCTTCATCCCAAATAATATTTGAACTCGTTCTAGAAGGAAGTTTAATTGATGGACGACCTGTTTCATAGATTTTCTTTAAAACGTCATCAATTAATAAATATAATCTTTCAAGAGCTTCTTTTCTTTTAAGATCATCTATTTTAACGGTATCAAGAGGGAGTTCAAAAGGTTTATTTTCATTCCCTTTCTCTAAATAATCAAAAAATAACTTTTTAGCAGCTTTTAAATCCCATTCTTTACTTTTTCCTTTTTTAGCCATAATATCTTCACCAATTTTATTTTAACTTCCAATGTTTTCTACCCATTTTTATTTCAACCAATACTTGTCCTTTACGCTCTAATTCTTTGAGTTTTAATTGAAGATATCTTGCATCCATCATATCTTTTATTTTTAATTTAAATATTAGATGTTTGATAGTTTGCCATTCATTAGATAACGTTTCTAATATATTATCAGTTGTTATAACTGGTAATGTTGTTTGAGTTGGTTCTGGTTTTGAAATTTTAGGTTTAGGTTTTGATTTTACAGGTACTTGAGCAACAGTAGGTTTTACCTGTGGCATTTTTGCTACTACTTTCTCAGGGACAATTACTTTTTCTATAACTCTTTCTTCATCAAATGATTTCAATATTTGTTCTATAATTTCAACTTTTTTAGCTTTAGAAAGAACAGTAATTTTCTGTTCAGCACAATAATCTCTAAGTTCCTTTACAGTCCAATTCAGAAGAGTTTTTTTGGAAATTTTTAGTTTAGGTTTTTTAATAGGTATTTCTTCGTGTGGCGGTTTTACTTCACTAATTACATCAATTTTCTTAGGTTCTTCTATCTTAATTTCTTCCTTTTTTATCTCTTTCTCAATACCTATTGGTTTAAGAGGCTGGGTTTCTTGCACAACTTTAGGAGCAGCTTTTTTACTAATTGCTCCTCTCATTAAATCTTCTAATTCTTTAGTATTTATTTTTGCTTTATAAATACTACTTCCCTGAGTGGCTATATTATAAACACTTTCAACGAAAATCGGTATATATCGATCGATTAGACTAGCTCTTTTCTCACTTTTACGAAGACTTGCTTTTCTATTAAGATAAACTCGTAACCTTCTTCCAATTGCTTCAAGGCAAAATTTCATTTCTTTAATTAAATCTTCATCATCAGCTAAAGCATTTTTAGATTGAGATTTAAACATTAAGTGTACAAAAGGACCAGAAACATTTACTAATAATTTTATTGGTCCTTTTGGCAATCCATTATCATATGTATCTAAATTATAATTTTTCCAATTTACTGATTGAACAGCTTTAGTTATAGCACAATCCGCACTATCTCTAAGTTTGGGTGTTCTATTTACAAATCTTGATAAAACATCCCTAGAACGTTTTGGTATTTCAATATTTCTAGAATAGGCCAATACTGCTTCCACAACATAAGCCAAACCTTTTCCGCTTGTTGGAGTTCTTGTTTCTGCTGCTACAAAATCATCATCTTTAGTATAATTTTCAATAAAATATTCAAATACATTGGTATAACTATCAATAGGTTCTAAATCTGAATAAGTAAGAATGTCATTAATAGATTGTTTATATTGTTCATCATCTACTTTATCTTCTTCAATATCGATACTTCCTAATATCTCAGAGCTTATATTAATGATTTCATCAGAATCGACAGATATATTATTTATAGTGTCTTCAGTAGTCTTAGGATCTTCATTTATCAATATTTCTTTTTTTTCTTCTAGTAATATTTCAGTCGATTGGTTTATATTATCTATTGGTAAATCAAAATCATCTAAATTCTCCGAAATTTTCAATCCAATTTCTTTAATTAGAGTATTCTCTAAAATAGAATCACCTACTGGAATAGCTGTGTCTGTAGGTGGTGCTAGATATCTCACAGATTTAAAAGCAAGAAAAAGAGAGTTAAATTGTTCTTTTGTTAAGTCGATAGGTTTAGCTTTAGAAATTTGAACATTATTGACTAAATCTTCAAAATCACTTCTATTTTTTAACTTTTTTAATTCAATTAATCCATCTTTTTGAGTTTCAAAAAGGTTGTTCAATTGAAGTTTTATTTTTTCTTTTTCTTTTTTAATATTATCTATATTTTTTAATAACATTTTTATTTCTTTTTCAATACTTTTTATTTCTTTTAGGGTTTCAGATTTTTCAATTCGAATATTATGTTTTCTTATCTCTTTATTAATCTTTTCTTGGTTCTTATCAATTTTATTATAATTATCCATTAAATTCCAAACATCTTCTTTCAAATTTTCAGATTTAATTTCGTATATAATTAATTTATCTCTTGGTTTATTTGACCGACCAAATACTCTTTTTTCAAATCTTAGGAAATAAATATTATCAACTTTTTTTTGAATTTTAGTTACATAACCTTGCTCAAGAATTAAGAGGTTTAATTTATCTTGAAGATCCCTTTCGGCCAATTCTACAATCTCCTTGGCTGTTCTGGAACTAATTCTAACAAAATTTTCTTTTAAGAAGGCAGTAATAGATTTATTTTCTGATTTGGTTATTAAATCTTGCAAATCTCCAATATTAACAGATGAAGGATGTGGTTTGGCGTATTTTGGTTCTTTTGGAAAAGAAGAAGCTAATCTTCGATAAATTTTTTCCTTACCATCTGGATCAATATAAATAATGGTTATATGAGGATTCATAAATGCGGTTTCTTCAATGTATTTTTCAACATAACCTCTGACGTATTTTACATTAAGATAATTTAGCTTGATATATGTACCATGAAGAAAAGGGCTGTCTATATCAGTGGGGTGAATTAAATACTTTTTTTCATTCTTAGATGTTGTGAAAAATTCAGTTCCCGTAGCATACACATTATCAGCAATTTTTGAAACTGTGATAATGGGTCTACCAGTTGTGTTTTGAGCATCACTAAATGCGCTAGGAGCACCAAATCCTTGACTTCCACGTGTTTGTTTGAGTTCTATGGATTTTGATGAAGCTAGGTATCTTCCAAATTTTCTTAAATCTATCTTAGCCATTCCGGTCCCATTATCAAAAATCTCGAAAGTAAAACTCATTACATTTTTTTGACTTAATTCAGATGTCAGAAACGAGGGGGCCTCAAACTCTCTTATACGAACTATACAAATTGGTTCTACATCAAGGATGTATTCAACTGATTTAATTAGTTCTTGCATATCGTCAATAATTCGTTTTACTTCCTCTTCTATTTCTAATTCTTCTTTATCAGTAATTTCTCCAGATTCCTCTTCTTTTACTTCTGATTTTTGAACTGTAGAACTATCAACGTCAGTAGTTTCAATACCTAACTCATGCATTAAAGTATGTTTTGCCTCTGGATCTAAATGTTGAGATTTTTTTTCTTCTTTTGCTTCTTCTACAATAGAGAATTTCTCTAAAAATAATTCTTGATCTAAGGAGAATTTTATTTTTGAATCAGATTTATTTAATTCCTTCCACTGAAAGCTTTCAATAGCATCAAGTGCATTGTCTATAAATTCTGCGCAATATTGAACATGTTTCCAGTATCCAAACTCAAAACCAACAAGCTGAGTTCTCTTTCGCATATATTCTGCGATTGTGCCTTGTTTTATCTTACCTTCTTCTTTAGATGTAATTTTAGATGCACTCTTTTGTTGTTTAATTTTATTAATTCTTTAAATAAATTATTAATTTTTACGTGTTTATTACAAAATCTTCTTATATTATAGTTATGGATAAGATCAATGATCTCTTGTCTTAATCTTTAAATATTATTAACATAATTATTACTAATTTCTTCATTTTTTACAGTAATTAAATTACTATTTAAATATTATGATTAGGATCTTAACCTTTAAAATTTTAGAAGTATTTGGAAAAAGAAATTAGTAAGGCTTTATAATATAATAACTCTAAAGGTTGCTTTTTTTAAAAGATTCTAAAGTTACATCAAGTATTTTAGATGCTATAAATCTTTTTGTATTTCTCTCAACATGAGTAATATGTCTTTTTTTATCTATAATGAATACTTCATTATATTTACTACTAAATCCTATATCTTCTCTACCAATATCATTTGCTACAATTAAATCTGCTTCAGATTTAACAAGCCTGTTGTACGCCCGTTCAATTAACTCACTTTTAGAAACATTTGTTTCTGCCTTAAATGCAACAATAAACAAATTGTAATCCTTTTTTCTAGCAACATTAATTATTTTTGGAGTTAATTTCATATCAAGATGTAATTCCTCTACATTGTCAGAGGATATTTTTCCCTCAATACATTCAATAGGTTTATAATCACTTACCGCTGCAGCTGAAATGAAAAAATCATAATTCTTATACGAGATTTCCTCTTTAACAGCTTTTATAAAATCATCAGTAGATACAACGTGTTTAATGTTTATATAATCTGGAAGTTTTGTCATGCATTCTCCGGCAATTAACAATACATCAGCTCCTCTGGCAGAAGCTTCTTTTGCTAATTCTATTCCCATTTTTCCTGATGACTTATTTGAGACAAATCTAACAGAATCTATTGCTTCTCTTGTGGGTCCTGCTGTAATAAGAATTTTCTTACCCTCTAAATCTTTCTCAGAAATTAGTAAATCTATAACTCTATCAATTATATCATCAACTCTAGCAATTTTAGCTTTTCCCTCTGAAATTCTAGGTCCTAAGACTTCGATTCCACATTCCCGTAATTTTGTTTCATTGTTCTCTAAAATAGGATGCCTATACATGCTCTCATGCATTGCAGGTATAATAACTATAGGTATAGACGATCCAAATGCCGTTGATACAACAGTTGTAACAGAGGTATCATCAATTCCACATGCAATTTTAGAAATTGTATTTGCGGTAGCAGGACATATTAAAATTAAATCAGCCTTTCCAACACTTCTAGGTCTTTCTCCCGCTAGATAAACATGCTCTACAGCTCCAGTTAATTTAGTTATTACTTTATTTCCTGTTGCCCATTCCATTAATGCGGGATTTATTAACTTAGTAGCTGCTTTGGACATAACACAAATTACTTCAGCACCTAACCTCATAAGTTCTCGAGCTACAATTGGAGAAGAAATAACCGCTACGGAACCAGTTAAACATAAACATATTGTTTTACCTCTTAAAATGGTTCCTTTACTTTCAACAATATCTTTTGAGGGATGCTGGAACGTATTATTTTTCATGTCTTGACCATTTAATTACCTTTTTTTTAAATAAAGTTATAGATCCTATTTAAAATAAAATATAACCAGAATAAAAAAATATTGTTATTAAAAAGTCCAGCTTCATAAAATTTCTTTATTTATTTGCGATAATGAATATAAAAACAAAGTTTTTTCTTCAAATTTATATCAGTCTAACAATTATAGAGGATTTTAAATATTTTGTACTTAATTTTTTTACAAGTTTTAACAAAACTGATTAAATTAAAATGCACAAAATATGTGATCTTCATTTACATAGTAAGTATTCTGGAGGAGCAAGCAAAAATATAGATATTTTTAAAATCGCATTTAATTGTGAGAAAAAAGAGATAGATATAGTAGCTACAGGGGATTGTATCCATCCTATTTGGTTAAATGAATTAAAGAACGAGTTACTTGAATATTCAGATGGAATATTTTATAGTCCAAAAGTACCAAATGTAAATTTTGTATTACAAACTGAAATTGAAGCCATTTGGAATTACAAATCTAATACGAAAAAAGTCCATTTCATCCTCTTTTTCCCTAACTTTGAAAAATTAGAAGATTCCGTGGAATATTTATCAAAATTTGGCAATTTAAGAAAAGATGGAAGGGCTAAATTATACAATTCACCTGAAAAAATTATTTTTGGATTAAAATCGATTGATAATGATATTGAAATAATACCAGCTCATATATTCACACCTTATTTTGGTATATTTGGGGATACCTTACAATTTAATAATTTAAGAGAAGCATTAGGAGACGCAACAAAATATATTAACGCTGTAGAAACTGGATTAAGTGCAGATCCGCTAATGATAAGGGGTATTTCAGATTTAGATAATATTTCAATTATTTCTAACTCAGACAGTCATTCTACAAATTATCATAGATTAGGTAGAGAGGCTACAATATTGAAGTTAAACAATTTAAACTATAGAAATTTAATTGACTCTATTAGAAAAAACAGAATTATTAAGACATATGAATTTAAACCTTCAGCAGGTAAGTATTACTATGATGGACATAGAGAAGATCGACATTTGCATGGTGAAGATTACTTTTGTAGCCCTAAGCTTAATGTTATAAATTGCCCCTATTGTGGTAAAAAACTAACAAAAGGGGTTTTATCTAGAGTTTATGAATTAAGGGATCAAAAAAAACCTACATCACTTAATTTTCAATATATTGTTCCACTATTACATTTAATTACAGTTATTTTAGGAGGAACTGAATATAGTAAAAAAAATCTTTCTATATATCAAGATTTAACTACTAATAATGGAGGTGAATTTAATATTTGGGAAGGAAAAAGCAATTTTAATGGAATTCCTGAAGAGCTAATTGATGCTATTTGTAAAATAAGAAGAGGAAAATTCTGGTTTATCCCAGGTCATGATGCAATATACGGCAAATTACAATTTGATACATAATATTATTGCTCAATTAAAGGAGTCTACAATATTTAATTTTAGATTTAACTTTAAAGAAAAATCAGAGAACTTTTTAAATTTTTCTGGTTTAAGAGTGAATCGATCTTCTAAATCTAAGATATTTAAAAACTTACTACCATAATAGGTTCTATTTATTTCTGAAATATTATAATTAATTTCATTTTTATTCTGAGATTTATAGATCTTAGATGATTCAAATTCTTCTTTCCTAATATTTAAGATTTGATTGGAATATTTTGAAAAAGAGGTATTTCGTAATTTTTTCAAATCAAACATTATTGTGGTCCCAATATCTCGTTTGTTCAACAATTCCTTTATATATAAGTGTATTTCATTCAAAAATCTTATTTTAAAATCTTTTAAATTAATATTAGAGTGAAGTATATCTTTCATAATTTCTAAGTATGGCAAATCTATTCCACTTAATTCATTCCTCAAATCCAATAATGTAAGGATTTGATGTGATCTCTCTTTAGGTTCTGATTTTAATTGTTGAAAAATATAATCTTTCTGTTTAAATATAAAATCAAATAAGAATTTTTTAAAAGCTTTAATAAAGTGAGAGTAATTTGGTATAAATAATTTGTTTGGATTAGTTATTACTATTTCATTTGCTTGAAAAGGATTTATTTCTTTGTTTAAAACTGCTTTTATAAGTGATAATGGATAATATCCTTCTATAAAAGCCATTCGTTTAGAAATACTTTTAATTGCATCTTTAAATGAGCACTTTGTAATTATATTAATTGTTTTGATAATACTCTCTATTTTTACAGGAGTTTTTTTACAATAACAGAGATCAAAAGGTTTTAAATCATGAAATAACGGATTGTTTTGATCTGGAATTATAATTTGAGAGCCATAAGCATTCACAATACTTCCTTGAATGGGTTTACTTGCTAGATCCCATTCAATAAGCATTACATCATCTGAATATTTTTGTTCTCCTTTATAACTATACTCTATATTTTTACTTAACAAAGAAAAACCATTAATTGATCTTATATCATACTCATTTTCTCCCCAGAATTGTTTTCTATAATAGTCAACATCCTGAAAGGAACTCAAATCATCTAAAAATAATTCTTTCATAATAAAGTAATTAATACCGATTTCAGATGATTTAATTGTTTGCTCATTTAATCCAAAAAAGCCAACACGAGAAATTATATAGTGATAAACGGGATTTTTTATATTATCTGTATTATGTTTAACAATATACGCATTCCTTTTTTTTCTGAATTCCCCTTTAGTTCTAATTACATTATATTTTTCTATTAAAAATTTTAAAAACGAAAATTTTTTCAAATATACTTTTCTTTCAAGTTCTTTTATTTCTATCTTGTATTTTTTATATTTAATATAAAATTTTTCTTTTGGAATATCTATTACTTTGAACTGTTTTTTTAACAATTTTAATTTGTTAATTATGCAAAAGTTATCAATTTCAGAAAAAAAATAATTCAAAATTTCATGTTTTAACGAATCTAATTTATTCTGATTGATTATATCCTTGAAGTTTGGATTTGTTTCAACAAGTCTATCATAATTTTTTTTTACCAAATAAATTGAGAAGTAATTATCATTAAAATTGGTGCTATTAACTAATTTTTTTATATTATTTATATCTGAAGCTATAAAAGATATATCAATGAAATTAAAAATTATATCAATAGATTCAATTATATTAAGTAAATTATAGAAAGAATATTGTGGAATAATGTTTAAAAATTTTTTAAAACCTTTTTCTACAAACTCAATATTTTTAATAAAATAATCTCCTAACTCATTTTCATATCCATATTTTAAAAAGTCAAAGAATTCAATGAATAAATTGTTTTCTATTGCTGTTTTGAAATAAGTTTCAATAATAGGCTCTTTATCATATTGGTTAATAATCGCTTTATTTAAATAACTCAGTGCTTCAACATAATTTTCGCTTTCAAAGCAATTATTAGCTAATAACAAAAAGTTTTTGCTTTTTTTTTTTGAAACTAAATCTTCTGAAGTAAAATTATAAGTATTTAAATTTTCTAAGATTTTTTGAGAGAGTTGGTTTTTGATGATTAAAAAAAGTTTAATAAGATGAACACAAATTTTCCTTTCTCTTTCAGAATGAATCAAAAAAGATGGGCAGTCATGATATATTTCAGATTTCATTTCATCAATTATAAGATGATATTCACGTTCATTATCTAAAATAACACTTCTAATTTTTATTGGTTCTTCTCGTAAATAGAAAATATTTATTTTATTACTTAGGAATTTAAGACTTTTTTGGTAAAGGTTTAAACCGAACTTATCTATTATTAGACTTGATATTGATTTATTTGTCATCTTAACATTTAGAATCTTGATTTTATTATCTCTGAAATTAATTTGGGAAACTCATTCCAATCTTTAATTGTTAAAAGTTGTCCTCCAGCAACTTTTACCATTTTTTTAGCCTCTTTTAAATTATAAGAAGATTCAGGACAAATTAAGATGAAATCTACGCCTAACGAACGCATTTTTCTAAATTCTGTCATAGCTTCTTTAAGATCGAAAATTTCAGCATCAGTAAATAATACATTTAATTTTTCACGCGAATTTGAATGCTCTTTAAATTGCTTATTTGCCCATTCAACGGCACTTTGTATTCTTGTACCACCTCGAGCAGAAACAGAAAGGAGCTCATCTGCTAATTTATCTAAATCTACTTTTTCATCTAAAGATTTTAAAACATGAGTGTCCGATTCAAAGAAAGTGATTCCAAGTTCATCTTTACGCATCCCATAGCACAACATTGTTACACAGATCCCCATATAAGCCAGTTTGTCTCCAGACATACTTCCGGAAATATCCAATTCAAAACAAGCAGTTCTAAGACCCTTAGCTGTTTCAAAAACGAAAAAATCATCATATTCTATATGTTCTAATTTCTTTCCTTTCTCTAAGATATTAAAAATTGTTTCTTCAAGATCAATATTTTCAAAATCATCTCCTATTGAGTAGGGTCTAACTATATTAATAGGAATTGGTCCTGTTGTGGAGCTACCTAAACGAGCGCGAGAGTAATAGATCCCAAGCTCGATCAAAACTTTTTTTGCTAATTCTTTTACTTTCTGCTTTGCATTCTCTGGTAAGCTTTTTCGGTGGATAAACCATTGTTTAAGGAGATTTTCACCACTACCTGCAGTTAGACAGGAAATCATCTTATCTTGTGCTTCTTTACCACCAATTTGTTGAGCACCTCTTAAAGCATCACTTAGATTAAAATTCCCTAAAGCACCTAAAGCATCTCTATTATCTGAAGCTAAAGCACTTGATACTAGTTCTTTAATTCTCTCATAGTTTAATTGATCTTTAAGTAGATTCATTAAATTACTTAAACGTTGAAAATCAGCTGATTTTTTATCAACTAATTTTTTTAGCAATTGATAATTCGGTTCTATTAATTCAAAAATATCCTCCTCTGACATTTCAAGTTTTTTTCCAGAATTTTTTATATCTTCTAGGTCTGGATTTAATCCAAGTTTTCTTAAAAATTCGACAGCATTTTTTAGCTGATAAGGATTTTCACATGACTCCAAAGTTTGAGAAAGTAAATTTGGAATAGTTTGAGCCATTTTTTGACCACAATGCATATTTGGGCAACTATTTGCTAACTGTTGCATTTGATGAGTCAAAGTTTTGAAAGCTTCGGATTTTCTACTTTGACTCATGGCTTCATTAATAGCATTTTCAAGAGCGTTATTAAAAAGAGAATTCCATGATTTATTAGCAAATGCCGTTTTAGTTAAACTTTCAAGTGAAATATTCATTTGGGAATTTTTAATCTGTTGATCAAATTTCTCTAATAATGAGGCTCTAAGGTTAGTACCAAAAAATTGGTCAAGGGAATTTGCTAAGTTAAAGTTATGTTCAAATGAAGAATTTTTTAAAGAATTACTCAATACTTTATCTTGATTAAAATTAGGAGATTCTCCTAAATGTTTTGCCGCTTGAAATAATTGATCTAAATTATCTATTTTATTTTGAAGTTTATTTCTCAGATCCTCTAATTGTTCTTTAGAAATGGCGTTGGTGTCTTTTAAGAATTTCATAGATTGTAGTAAATCTTCTAAACTACCTGATTTTAATAATTCATTTAAATCAGGCCCAATATTTTGATTATTTAAAGCTTTACTTGTAAGTTTTTCCCATTCTCTTAAAGATTGTTCTAAAATTAGATTATTTAACCCTAAGTTAGTACCAGCTTTGAGGTCTTTGGGATCTAAAGAATTAATTTTTTGGAGCATTCTATTTTTAGCTTCTTCTAATAATTCTTCTAAAGATGTAATTTGTTCTTTATATAATTCAGAATCATCATCAAAAAAATTAAGAGCAGACTTAAATGGTTCTTCATTTCTCTTCCGGTTTAATTCATCCATAAATTGTTCCATTTGTTCTATAAAATCAGTGTCGATCGATTTTGTAACTTCAATTTCATCTATTAATTCTTGTAATTCATCTAATTCTGATTTTATCTCCCTAGGTATTAATTCTTCTTCGAATTCATCGAATTCGGTGCCTTCAAAAAATGATTTCATTATATTCTTTTTATAATTAGGAAATAAAATCTCAAAAGCAATTTCTTGTGCTAATTGTTGATTATCTGGGAATGATGTAACCTTACCAATCTCAATGAAGTCGCTTGGTGTTACAGATCCCTTTCGGTAATATCTCGACACAATTAATTTAGGAATTGATAATACTTGACGTGATGAGGGTATTTGAATTATGTCTGGATGGTTTCTCATCTTTCGAATAAATTCAACAGCAAACTCACATGGATTTTCAGGAAATACTCCCAAATAATTACCCTCCCAAAGTTTTTTGAATAATATTTTCTATGACATTTTCAACTTTCACTCCTGGTTTTGGTTTTATACTTCCTAATAATACATGTCTCGCTATTTCAGATAAATATATATAAATAGATTCTTTTTCTTTTACTTTTTCTTCTTTTTCTAAAAGTCGTCTTCTTCCTAATAATTTAGCCATTGCAATTCCAGCCCTAATTGAAGCAGGAATGTCAACATCAATCTTATTTTGTCTTGTTTCTTTTATAACAGAATATATTAGCTCTAATTCAGATTCCTCGATATGGAAATGTTCAGGTAAATTTATTCGTATTATATCCAGTTCTGTTGATTTATCGGGATAAGTTAATTTAATCCATACTTTTATCCTATCCTTTAATGCTTCAGATAGGCGATGAGTTCCTGATAACTCCTCAGGGTTCATCGCACATATAAAGAAAAAATCCTCTTGAGCTTTAATCCTACCTAAATGAGGAATTCCAATTGAAGCTTCTTCTAATGGCTCCAACAATGTATTTTGTGAATATTCTGTGGCTCGATTAATCTCATTCGCTAAGAATGTACCTCCCTCTAACATAGCACTTAATAAAGGTCCTGGATTAAAGGCTTCTAATATAAAACCTTTCTTTAAAGTAATTGCTGGATCAAATGAACCGATAAAATGAGATGGTTTAATACTCTCATCCATAGTAAGCCAATAAAAATTTTTTGATTTACTCTCACGGGCGCGTAAACTGGCAAAGTATCGACATAAAATTGTTTTTCCAACTCCTGGTGGACCAACTAAAGCCGGAAAAAGACCTGTTGCCTCTGCATCCCTTAATAATTCAAGTGCTTTACCATATTGGCCTGAAAGAACGATATCTATATCTTCTTGAGAGATATCTTTGATAAATTGTTGATTAAATAATTCCTCAAATTTTTGTTTATCTATCATATTTAAGGCTCAAATACTTGTAGAGAATTTTGATGTTTTTCTTACATGAATATTAAGTGCTAGATAATATAAAACTTTAAAGTTAATAGAATAAAATTTTGCTTTAAACGAATACTCGCTTCTGAATATTTTTATTCCAAAATTCTTATGTTAATCTATATATTATTGAAATACGAACATTAAGTATTTGACTTATTTTAATTTTGGAATATTTTTAATATTGAAAATTTCTTAATTATATACTAAGTTTTTGATAAGACAAAACTTTAAAGTTAATAAGTGAATTGCACATCACCTAAAGGCAATGGCTTCCTACGAGTCCATTATTCTCATTAATAAGGCTGTTTATCGTAGAAAACCCTTTCCAACAATTTAGAAAAGATTGCTCATTCACAGAGCGTTCTTGCAATAGGTAATCGTAATTTTTTTTTGAGTTCAGAAACTTTCCCATTATATTGATAGCAGAGTTCAAATCTCTATCAATTAGATTACCACAATCGCAACAAATAATTCTTTCTGATAACTTTCTCTTGGTTTTTTTACCACATCTACAGCAAGTTTGAGTTGTGTAAGATTCGTCAATTCTTATTACTCTTTTACCTAATAATTCTGCTTTATAGGTTAAGAATTGGACAAATCTTCTCATATAACCTAGATTATGAATCGAATGATTAAGTGTTTTGTTAGCCTTTGTCTTTCTTCTGTTTCCTGTTCCTTTTTTTTTCCTTGCCATTTGCTTAATATTCAAATCTCCTATGATAATAGTATTAGCTTTTGTATTTTCGACTATCTGTTTTGATAACCAATGCTGATGATCTTTTAGTTGATTAGTTCTTTTCTTAATCATTCTATTTCTCTTATCATTGTACCACTTCCATTTATTACTAAATTTATTACAATGATCTCTTTTGGATTCAACTTCACTTATTCTTTTTTTCCAATAGAGGTCAGCTCTTTTATGTTTACACTTAAATACCTTACTATAAATGTTAACGCCAACTGTTTGATTAACTCCTAAATCAAATGCTTGGTATAATCCGTTATCTGTATATTTTGGGATTTTAATCTCGTAATTTATTAAAACAAACCAATACTTTTGGTTATTTAAATAGATCTCAACTTGTTTTATTTTTCCTTTAGGTATTAAATTTTTAAGAAGTGTGAACTCTAAAATAATTCTAGACGGGTGTTTGTGAGAGAAATTGATCTTGTTATTTTCAATCCTAAATCCTGATTGATTATAGCATAGGGTAGAAAAATATTTCTTTCCTTTAAATTTTGGAGGTCTAACTTTCTTATCTCCCTTATTCCACAATGTAAAAAAAGACTTGAAGTTTGAATCCAATTTCTTTAATATTGCTTGTAGTACTTTAGAATAAACCCATTTATATTCAGGGAATTTTTTCTTAAGTTCAGGTAATTGATTTTGTTGATCTTTATAAGTAATATAAACCCTTTCGTTTTTAGGTTTATTTTTGTTATCATTCCATCTTTCTTTTCTTTCCTTTAACGCAAAATTATAAACCAATCTGCATTTCTCCGATAAATCCCATAATACTGATTTTTGCTGTTTGGTTGGAAAAATCCTAATTTTTTGCGATAAAATCATTTGTATGAATTAGTACTTTTGAATCATATTTATATTTAGTCTGAGTAAGGATTTTCTGTTTTAGTATGGCTTAAAGCCAGTCGAATTCGTTATATCTTTTTTAAAAGGAAGAATCTGCATAATATGAAGATAGAAATATAATTCTTCTATTCTATTAAAAAATAGAAATTTTATTTTCAAATTATTTTATAGAGGTGACCTCTTTTATCTTGTGTTTTTTTTATGATAATAAGATTATTTCTTTTTAAAGCACTTAAATAGCAACGTATTGTTGATTTTTCTAAAGGTTTAGTTTTTTTACATAATAATTCTATATCCATTATTGAAAAAGTTGGTTTTTTATCAGAAAGAGGGATTAAAATGTTTTTTAAAAAATTCTTATGATAATTTTTTAATGGGATTTTAAAAACAGTATAATTGATTTTTCTCTTTAATGATGAAAGTTCAGAATTAATTTTATTGGAAATTTTATCTAATAAATTAACTACTTCGAAAAGAGACTTTTTGTCGGCATCCACAAATATTAATAAATTTTAATTATATATAATTTTTTACTTATCATTTTTGACTAGATATTATTGAATATTTATTTAATTTTTTAAAGATTAATTATATATAATCTATTTATTAATTTAAATGGCAAAAATAATTTAAGATTATAATTATAATTATTATATATAAAATTATTATAAATTTGATAAAAATTATTTAATAGTTTTGTCGTTTATAAACATACGTTTCAAATATATTGCAATTGATAGATAATATGGAGGAATAAAATTGTCTGATGAGGAAAAATTAATATTTAAAGATATTACTCAAGATTTTTCCAAAAAGAATAGTAATTATACATTTTTAATCAAAAAAAAGAATGGAAATTTAATAAGTGAAATCCCTTATCCATTTCTAAAATGGGCAGGAGGGAAAAGACAATTAATTTCACAGATGAATAAATACTTTCCAAAAAATTTTAACAAATATATTGAACCATTTGTAGGTGGTGGCGCAGTTCTTTTTTATCTGAAACCAAAATTTTCAATTATAATTGATATTAATGAAGAATTGATCAATTGCTACAAGGTTATAAAAAGCAATGTAAATGAATTAATAGAATTACTAAAAACTCATAAAAATGAGAAAGACTATTATTATAAAATAAGGGCATTAGATAGAGATAAAGAAAAGTTTAATAAATTATCCAATATAGAAAGAGCCTCCAGAATGATTTATTTGAATAGATGTTGTTATAATGGCTTATATAGAGTGAACAGTAAAGGGCAATTCAATGTACCATTTGGTAGATATAAAAATCCAAATTTCTGCGATGAGGAAAATCTATTAGCGGTAAGTAAAGCATTGGAAAACTTTAAGATAATTTATGGCTCTTTTGAGATTTGTTTAGATTATGCTGAAAAGGGTGATTTTATTTATTTTGATCCTCCGTATTATCCTATATCGAAAACATCATCTTTTACAAGCTATACTAAGGAAAATTTTGAAGAAGATTCTCAACAAAAATTACTTAATATTTTTAAAAAGTTGGATGATCGTGATTGTAAGCTTATGCTTAGTAATTCTTATAATGAATATATAAAAAACTTATATAAAGACTACAAAATTATAACGCTGAATGCCAGGAGAGCTATTAATTGTAACGCTGCGAAAAGAGGAAATGTAAATGTTTTACTTATTTTAAATTATTAACAATATCACATTCTATTTTTATGGGAAATAAAATTTGGAGAAAGAATCAAAAAGTTTATTATTCTATCGTTTTCAATATAGAATTATTAGACAGAGAATTATTCTAAGAGAATTTTTTTCTTCAAATTAAAACCAAAAGATGATTAAAATGAATTCTAGAGAGAGAAATTTGGAGAATTCTGAAGATCCTATAAGGAGAGCTTTTATTTTTTTAAAAGACCATTCTCGAACACCTGAAGCTTTTTCAAAAGAAGAATTTAAACAATTTGCAGATTATCCAAATCCCGATAATTTTGAAACATATTTTTCAAAAAAATTTAAACATTTACTGGAAGAATCTCCAAATGATAAAGGAAAATTCTTAGTTTCTGGTATTTTTAAGAAATATTCGAAATGGAAGAAATTTCGGGGTTTTTATTCGCAAAGTTCGAAGATTAAAGTAGATTACATAGAAGAATATTATACAGATTTGATGATATTTGAATTTTTCATGCCCTTAACAAATGAATCAGATTTAAGGTCATCATTAGATGAGCTTTTTTATAAAGACACTATTAAGTTGACATTAAATAGAATTCCCTTAAATGAATTATATAATGCTTTTCCAAAAGAGAAGGAAGATTCTGAAGTTCAATATAGAGAGAGAATATGTAATTGGATTTCTAAAAGGTTTGGAGGATATTCAATTGGAACGGTTAAAGGTAGATTTAAAATAGATGATTTAAAGACTTTTGCTGAAGTTGCCCTTATAAGAACTAAAGGTGATGAATATTTAATAGATGAAACTACAGCAATAGTACGTTTTATATTTCATGTTGGCATCCCAATTAAAAATAAAGTACTCTTTAATATTGAACAGTTTGATGAGAAATTAGATACTAGTATTCATAAGAAAGACACTTTGATTGAAGCAAATCAAATAAGATTTATTTTTAAAAATCTGTTTGTTAAAAGTATACTAGACTTAGTTAATGGTGAAGATGAAATTTGGATGCTCGAAAGTGGTATTAGAAATCGAATCTATATTTGGAAAAGTGAAAAAGTTAATTAATTAAGAAAATTTCAGTTTTGATTTTACTACCAATATAATAATTATCATTTTAAGGTGCGATTTTAAAATTATTATCAATAAAATTTTTTAATTTCATCTGGCCACTAAAATTCCAATATCTTATATCTTGTTCAATAAACATCCATTTAATAATTTTTAGCAAAACATTAATGTTTTCACCGGCAGAGAAGATTATATTTTTTGCTTTTAACCAATTTAAAATGCGGTTATCGTCTTCACATATGAAAATTTTATCTATAGCTTTAAGTAAAATGTTAAAATTACGTTGATTCTCTTGTTCCTTTAGTTTTAAATCTTGAATGATGTCTATATAACTAGGCATTTTATGTATGTTAGATTTATTCCAGTTCTCCATCCATATTTGAAAATCAAATCCCATCTTATATTGAGCAGGTCTAATTAAATATTATTTTCTTCCATCTGAAAAGTTTTCAACTATGTATTTATATCTAGAAACTAATGTTCCAGTTCCTCGACCAGGATTTTCCTCCATAAATTTAAGTACAACATATTTTCTTAACTCATTTCTCGAATTTATTTTAGGAAGATTCCAATTTATCGTTATATAAGAATAGGGCATTTAATTTTCTCCATTCTTCATGGGAATTTTTTAAATTACAATAATTCTATTATTATCAAATAGATAATGATTATACGATTTGAACTTTATTCTAGAATAAGATTTTAATATTAGATAAAAAATAATTTCTTATATCCGATTCTTCATTCAATAACTAACTTTTATTTTTTCTATATAATATTTTTTACAAATTTCACTTATTTTTGATTTTGAAATTCCAAATTTTTCAGCGATTTTATTAAAAGCTATTTCCCAAACAAGTTTAAATTCCAGAATTTCTTTAAAAAAATATAATAAAAACGTTTATTAAATAGAGCAATTATAATTATAATTAAACTGAATGATTGGTAAAATTTAGGGATATAAATGCAATTAGAACAAATTCCCATTTCAAATTATAAAGAACGCACAATAAGAATGAAAAGTAAACTTGTTAAGGCACCACATGAAATATGTATAGAAAGAGCTAAATTATTTACAGATTCATATAAAACAACCAAAGGAGAGAACCCAATTATTAGATTTGCTAAAGCTATGGATTATTATTTAACAAATATGACAATAAGAATATGGAATGATGAGTTTATAGTTGGGAATAGATGTACAAAATTTGTAGGAACTCCCTTGTATCCTGAAGCTCGAATAGATACAATAGAGCAAGATATTGAAAATTATGATTCTCGTCCTGTCCAAAGGCTTTTTTTAACAAGTGAAGAGAAACAGTTTATAAAAGAAGATATAATTCCTTACTGGAAAAATGAAGAAATAACTGTACAAGAGCGGTTTCAATCATATTTAGATCCAGATATAAGAAATATTATGGAAAAGCTTGTTTTTACTGTAGATGTGGAACTTTCTAGTGGAATTGGTCATTTTTTTCCTGGACATAAAAATGTATTAAAAAATGGAATCAATGGTTTAATTCAAAAATCTAAGGAGAATTTAGATAAATTTACTAATAACAATAAGAAAAAGATTTTTTTAGAGTCAGTAATCATTTTATTGAATGCGGCTAAGAAATTAATCTGTAGATTTTCAAATTTAGCAAGAGAAATGGCTGAAAATGAACAACATCTCGAACGCCAGAAAGAACTTTATGATATTTCTAAAATTTGTCAAAATATCTCTGAAAATCCACCAAACGGATTTGAAGAGGCGCTACAGTTAATTTATTTTACTCATTTAATATCTGGCTTAGAAGATGGCGGCTTTGCTATTTCAGTTGGTCGGTTAGATCAGTATTTATATCCTTATTATTTATTAGATATAAAAAAAGGAAAAATTACAAAAGAAAAAGTCCAGTTTCTTATTGAATGCTTTTTCATCAAACTTTCTACTTTATGGAATTATGTTATTTCAAAAGGAGTGATAGCAGTCGAAGGACCTCCTATTGCTGAAAACTTAGTGATTGGGGGATTAGATCGTGAAGGAAAAGATGCTACAAATGAATTATCTTTGATTATTTTAGAGGGGTACACTCATATAAAAACTGTTCAACCTACTTTTTGTGTTAGAATTCATAGAAATACTTCCGAAGATTTTCTTATGAAAGTTGGGGAATCTATAAAAAGTGGTACTAGTACTGCCTTATTTAATGATGATGTAATGATATCTGGTCTTATTAATCGAGGTTTTACTCTTGAAGATGCTCGAGAATACGCACCAATAGGATGTGTTGAACCTCAACATCCATATAAATCATTTGGATCAACAAATGCTAATCAATTCAATGTAGTGAAATGTTTAGAATTAACATTGAATAATGGAGTCGATATGTTAACTAGAAGAGAATATGGACTTAGAAATTCTAAGGAAATTACTTCTTATGAAGATCTTTGGGATAACTTTAAGAAGCAAGTGAAATATTTCATTGATTATATGGTGAAAACAATGTATTTTCTCGATAAAGCAATTGCTGAACTTACTCCGCAACCATTTTTATCGGCAACTATAGATGATTGCTTAGAACGTGGATTGGATATAACTGGAGGCGGAGCAGTTTACAATTTTACAGGTCCGCAATTAATTGGTTTAGCTACAGTTGCAGATAGTCTTGCTGTAATTAAAAAAGTTGTCTTTGAAGAAAATCTTCTTCAAGTAAAAGATTTAGTTCAATTGCTTGCTAAAAATTTCAAAGGTATTTATCAGGGAAGAAAAGGAACAGAGTGGCGAGAAATTTTTATAAATAAAGTACCAAAATTCGGAAACGATGATGATTATGTTGATGAAATAGCTGTTAAAGTAGCAAAATTTTATTGTGAAGAAATTTCAAAGCATTCAAATTATCGAGGAGGGAAATTTAATCCTGGAATTTATTCTACAACATTTCATTTAGCATTTGGCTTTTTTACAGGGGCTTCAGCAGACGGTAGAAGAAAAACAGAACCCTTGTCTAATGGTCTATGTCCCACAAGTAGTATGGATAAAAAAGGTCCTACTGCTATTCTTAATTCTGTAAAAAAACTTAATAATGAGTTAATGACAAATGGTAATTCACTGATTTTAGCCTTTCATCCAAATTCATTAAAATCGGAAGTGTTGATCCCACTTATTAGAACTTTTTTTGAACCTAAAGGTGGTTATCAAGTCCAATTTAATGTTGTGGGAAAAGAAACTCTATGCGAAGCTCAATTAAATCCTGATAATTATAGAGGTTTGGTTGTAAGAATTGCAGGATATTCAGTATATTTTACAGAATTATCAAAAAACGCACAAGATGAAATTATCGCTCGAACTGAGTATTAATCTCTTAATTTTTAAAAATCCATGAAAAATAATAAATAATTTTAGGTATTCTGATTTTAATAAATATAAATAATTATACTTGGGCCTGTAGATCAGTGGAAGATCATTAATTTATAATTATATAAATTAATCCTAAGCTTGATTCGCAAAATCCACATCATTTAGAGAGATTCGCGTATTCAAGAGGTCACGGGTTCAATTCCCGTCAGGTCCATTCTACTATTACACACCTTAAAAGGATTTTAAGTAACACATGAATCCAGTTAGCAGTAAATATATTATCAATCTAGTTAAAATTAATCATTCTAGTAAAATTAAAAGCATACTAAAAATAAAATTTAGTTAAAACTAATTCTTTTTTTTTAATATGTTTACTAAAATATCATTGATGATTTTTTGGATAATAATGATTATCGTTTTATTCCATATAATTTATAGAAAATTATCACATAAAATTGAAAGAGCAGTTAATTTTCCTGAGATTCCTCAATGGATTTATCCAATAATAATAATTTGTATTTTAGGATATATCTATATATGCTTTCTAACATTAATTTATATTTTCAATCCTATTTTAGCATTTAATCTTTTTTTACCGATAGAAATGCTATATATAGACCTTTTAAAACATATAGGAGATATTTTTGTTATAATTGGAACCATCATATTTCTAATAGCATATTTTAATCTAAATTCATTAAGAGATTTAGCAGATAAATCTGACTCATCTGAATTAAAGACAACAGGAATATATGCAATATCAAGAAATCCTATTTATCTTGGATTACATATTATAACAATAGGATTTAGTTTAATAATTCCAACATGGATAACATTCCTATGTATTATTATATTCATTATTAATTTTCATTATAGAATTAAGATAGAAGAAAAAGAATTAGAGGAAATCTTTGGAAAGGCTTATGTTGAATATAAAAGAAAAGTATTTAGATATATTGGTCGAAGGATTAAAAGTTAAAATTTAATAGAAAAAATATAATTTCATGATATCACTTTTAGACGATTCCCGTCAGGTCTATTAAATTTTTTAAATTATAGCATTAAGAAAGCTACATTGACTACCATGATTTGAACAAATCTTATAAAGTTATCAAGCATTATACATTTTTATATTAAATAACCTTCTAATTAGAGTTCAAAATGGCACAAGAAACAACATATCCAAAAAGGTTTAATTTTAAAGTAGTTCAAGAGAAATGGATGAAATATTGGAAAGAAGAAAAAATTTATGCATTTGATGTCAATCAAATGGGTGATATGTTTTCTATAGATACACCTCCTCCATTTGTAAGTGGAAGTCTTCACATGGGGCACATTTTAAATCATTCCTGGATCGATTTCGTAGCAAGATATCATAAGATGAAAGGAGATAATGTTTATTTCCCACAGGGTTTCGATTGTCATGGCCTTCCGGTAGAGTTAGCTGTGCAAAGGGAATATGGAATCTCCCAACATCAGCGAAATGAATTCCTGGAAAAGTGTGTTGAATGGGTAGATAGAAATATCAGAAATATGAGAAGACAATTTGATGAGTTAGGTTATTCTTCTGATTGGGATTATACATATCGTACTATGAATAATGATTATAAATATAAAGTTCAATTATCACTTCTTTATTTTTATGAAAAAGGATGGTTATATCGGGAAAAATTTCCAACTCATTTTTGTGTTAATTGCGAAACTTCTGTTGCTAAAGCAGAAGTAGGATATCAGGAAGAGGAAGGAAAATTATGGTATTTAAAATTGCCAATTGTAGGGAGAGAAAATGAATATATTACGATAGCTACAACACGTCCAGAATACATGGAAGCATGTGTTGCTGTAATGGTTCATCCAAATGACGAACGTTATTACGATCTATCTGCTGCTGAAATAGAAATCCCTTTTACGAATCGTACTGTTCGAGTTTATATGGATAGCATAGTTGATATGAATTTTGGAACGGGTATTGTTTACGTTTGCACGTACGGAGATGAGATGGATATTAAATGGAAAATCGAATATAATCTGGATGAAATCCAAATCTTTACTGAAGATGGTCATATGAATAAAAACTCTAAATATCAAGGTTTAACGATAATGGAAGCTAGAGATCAAATTGTCGAAGATCTTGATAAAAATGGACTAATTGAGAGAATAGAAGATTATGAACATAGCATTATTGTTCACACTGAACGTCCATCTTGTCGTAAACCTATTGAATATTTACCAGTTTATCAGTGGTTTATTAATGTTAAAGATTTTACTCAGGAGATTACTGAATCAGCAGAAAATATGAGATGGTATCCAGAAAAACAGAAACAAAGATTGCTTGATTGGGCTGAAGGTTTAGATTGGAATTGGGTAATTTCTCGTCAACGAGTTTTTGGAACTCCTATACCATTTTGGTATTGTAAAGATTGTGGTGAAGTTATACCTCCAGAAAAAGAGGAGTTGCCATTAGATCCAGTGAAAGTCTCAGCGCCTGTTGAAGAATGTCCTAAATGTAGGAGCAAAAATATTATAGGAGAGAAAGATATCTGCGATTGTTGGATTGATTCAAGCATAACTCCATTAGAAATAGCAAAATGGGAAGAAGATAAGGTTTTTTATGAAAAAACTTATTTAAATGCTAAAGTTCATCGACCTCAAGGGTATGAGATTATTCGAACGTGGCTATTTTATACATTATTTCGATGTAAAAAATTAACTGGAAAATCTCCATTTTATGAAGTAATGATAAACGGGATGGTTGCTGGTCCAGATGGTCGTCATATGTCTAAGAGTCTTGGAAATTCTGTATCACCAGATGAGGTTATGCCGGATTTTGGAGCTGATACTATTAGATATTGGGCAGCTATGGGCTCACTTGGCGATGATTATCCATTCGAATTTTCTTGGGTTAATCTTCAATCTAAACAACCGGTTCCTATTGAAAATATCTTAAAGGAGAGGAACAAGCTTCCAGAAGATAAATTCAGTAATAAGTATGGGATAAGATATGAACAATTAGTTGGTGCTTCAAGATTTATCACTAAACTATGGAACGCTTATAGATTTTTATACTTAAATTTAAAAAAGATCGAGATTAATAACCTGAATATTAATCCTAAAGATTTATCTCCAATTGATTGTTTCTTTTTCTCAGAGTTTAACAAAAAGTTAGACATGATTACAAATTATTTTAATGTGTACAATTGGCATGAAGCGACAATGCTTTTACGATCTTTCTTCTGGAGTGATATTTGCGATAATTATATTGAAGCAATAAAATATAAGTTTTATATAGAAGACCAAAATATTAGAAGAGTCTCATTAAAGAATGTTTTAAATCTATTTCACAAAATATTAAGCATTTTCGCTATTATTCTGCCATTTATTGCTGAGGAAATATATCATATCATTTATAAGAAATTTAGAAATTTGAAATCAATTCATTTAGAGAAATGGCCTATGAATTATGAAAATATTTCTAAAGAATTATCTGAAAAAGGTAAATTAGCCATTGAATTAATAAAATTTCTGAGAATGAATAAATCACAGCTTCAAATACCATTAAATCAGGAGATTGATAAAGTAATCTTTATAACTGAAAAAAGTCAAAGGGACAAAATTATAGATTCAAGAGAAGATATAAAAAATACAATTAGAATAGCAAATATAGAAGTTATTGATAAGTCGGAAGAGAAGTCTATTAAAGCTGAACCAGATTTAAAGCAATTTATTGAAGACCTTAATATTATAATTTATTTCTTTAAATAAATTGTTGAAGATTGGATTTATTCTTGTTCCAAATTTTCTTTTTCCAGGCTTTCTTTTTCTACAATTTCTTCTTCTTCGATTACTTCTGGTTGTTCAATACTTGCAACTTCTTCTACACCTAATTGTTTAATCATAACACGTTTCAATTCAGTCTTATCTTTTGGTAGTCCAAACATATCCGAATATTTATCTGTCGTTGTTAACTCATGAGTTCTTCCTTTTTTGACGGCATCTATAAATCCATTATCAATAAGATATTTTACATGTTCATATGCTCCAGTACCTCTTAATTTGATCACACTTGATTTTAAGATTGGCTGTTTTAAAGCAATAATCGTTAAGGTTCTTAAATACCGCTCAGCAATAGCTCCTCCTTTAGCAAATTTTGATACTTTTTCAGTATATTCTGGTTTAATCTGCATCTGATATCTATCCCCTATTTGGGCTATAACTAATGCTGTTGAGCGTTCTAGATAATCAAAAGCAACCTCATTGATTAATTCTTCTACTTTTTTTTTAGATATTTCTAACTTATTTGAAATTTCTTCGATTGTTAAAGGTCTGCCTGCAGCATATAATGAAGCTTCAATTAAGTTCCTATCAAATTCTCTTAGCTGTTCTTCTAATGATATTTCTTCTATTGATTCACTCTCTAAAGGTTTGTCTTCAACCGTTTCATCAATATCTTCTATCTTTTCACGCTCTATAGATTCAAATTCAACATCCCCATCTGTTTCTTCTATAATAGCTCTTTTGTCATCAACACCGAATTCTTCTTCACTTACTTCATCGACAGAGACTTCTTCAATTTGTTGACTATTTTCCTTAGAGTCTTCTGATTCACTCTCTTCATTTGAGACAACTTCAGAGATTTCTTCAATATCTTCCTGGGATTCTCCCTCTGGATTTTCTTTTAAATTTTCATTAATATTATTCATGAGATTTTAAAATTTGTCCTTAATTTTTTTATTTTATATCTACAGATATATTCTTAAAATCTTCATCTTGAGACAAATTTAATTTGCCTCCTGTGGATAAAAACATTAGAGCTAAAAACATTCTTACTAAAGCAAATTTCCTACCAATACTACTTTCTTCTTCATCTTTAATAATATTTGTTAAATCAAAGAAACTAGTTTCTTTATTATCTAAATTAATTGTGGCTTTTATCCGATTATGCCATGAATTATGAAGCTCTTTAATGGTCTGATCTTTTCCACTAATATGTTTTAACAGTTCTCTGGGTAATTGAGCTTTTGATCTCAGTTGTATTCTCTGTTGTTTCAATTCTTCTTTTCGCATCCTCCTTCTTTTTAATTTTTCTTTGCTTTGCATTACTTCTATTATAGCAGATCTCATAGCATCGAATAATTCCTCCTTTGTAGCAATTAGCATTTTAGGTTGTATTGGTTGGGGTAAAGCTTTTGGTATAGATCTCCCATGTCTTTGTCGAAATCGTTCTAATTCTTCCTTTTTCTGTATTTGTTCTTCTTCTTTTATTATACTAGTAATTTTATAATGATGTAATGATGCTGAAGTCTTCAATGCAATTCCAGAGATCTTATAGTTAATTAAATCTTCGTGAAGCATTTTATCGAAAAATTTATCAACTAGACTAGCTAAATCATAAAATGCTATATCTGATTCTTTTGCTAGTTCTGTATCTAATAAACTTGAAAAAGGTGGTTTTTGCCAAAATTTCAGGTCTATTTTTTCTTTCCTTAATAAAGCAAGATCTTCCTCTTCATCAAAATCAGCTATAAGTTCTTCTTCCAATTCTTCTGGTTCTTCAGATCGATCAACAAATTCAGGATGAGACACAATTTTTTTTAATAATTCAATTATATCATTCTTTTTAGATTTTGAAGGAACTTTTATATTGTTTTTGGAGGCAAACTCCCTTAATTCTTTTACTGTCCACTGGATAAAATTATATTCTTTCTCTGACTTTTGGTCTTCTGATATAATTATTCACCATTTCAACTATATTTCATATTTAATTTTCTGTAATAGTAGGCTCAATATCTTCAAGCTCTAAGAGACGTTTAGCCTCTTCCTCTAAATCAACACTAAAAATGTCAGTTATTCCACTTTGTTGCATGGAAACTCCGTATATGCGGTCTGCATTTACGATATTTTCTTCTCTATGGCTTATTACGAGGAATTGAGCCTGTGAAGCAAAATCTTGTATTACTGTACTTACACGATGAACATTTGGGCTACTCATATTGATTTGTTTAAATAAAATTATTATCTATGATAAATTATACTTTATTCTTTTATTTTATTTAGCTATAATATGATGATAGGATTTCATCCTAAAAAATATTAATAATCCATACTAGAGAGTTAAACTAAGTGAAAATCTATATAATTTATTGTATTTTTTTGATATTTATATTGGATTAAATATATTCTAATTTTTACTAAATTCACTATATTACTTAAGATGGATAATTACTTGGAAATACTTGATTTCCTCACTTTTATAAATCTAATTTAGTGAATATTCTCATAATTAAAACAGAAAAATGAAAAATTGAATAGATTTTATTTAGGATCTTTAAATTATGTTTGTAAATCTACCTTCAAATTCTGCAAGAAAGTAGAAAATGAATTAATATAGTATGAAGAAATAATTTTAATTAATATATTTAAGATTCAGTAATCTTTTTTTTATTAGAATAAGATCAAAGAATTCTCTCTATTTTTACAAAGTAATAATAATAAAAAATGGTTTTTATTATTAGTTAAAATGTGCCGATTATCATCTACAATTGATGAAATAAAAAAGTCACCTAAGCTTTTACAATCTTTAACTCCAATATGTGCATTTTTATTATTTATAATTTTTTGCAAAGATGGAATAAGATTTTTATCATAATTCATTATTTTTCTTTCTTTACTTAATTTAATATAATTTTCCAAAATTAAGTCAATAAAAGTTTGATTTTCATTAGCGAAATATGATAACTTTTCCTTAATATTGAAACAAATCCTTGAACATACTCTTTTTTCATTTATAATAAATTCATCTATATTTGCATCATAAAAGTATTTCCAATTACATAAACTACAATCAAAGTCTTTTATTACAATATAATTTGTAAGAGTTTCATAAACAATTTTTAATTTTATCTGATAGTCCCAGATTACAGTTTTTAACCGGTCTATTAGAATTTGCTTTATATCTTCACAATTTTGTAAACCTTTAATCATGGTTTCTAAGATCCTTTTTTGATATTTTTCTAGTACTCCTTCATAGATTATTCTTATCCTACCAAAACGCTGTGATTTTCGGTGATATATTCGAGAAAGTTCTTCTAATAAGTCAGGAAAGATTTTATGTATAATAATTTTATTTTCTTGGAAATCTTTTATTATTGATTTATAGATTTCTAGGAAACGGAAGAAATCTAAAAAGTAGTTTCGAAATTCATACCGAACTATATTAGTAATACAAATATTTTCATAATATGAAATAATTTTCTGGATATTTTTAGAAGTCTTAGTACTTCCAAAAAAGAGATTTATTAATGCTGATGAATCTAATACCAAATCCAAGTTATTATTCTCCACATTAAGCTTAAGAATTTGACTTTTTAATTATATCATCCTCATATTCGTCGTCTTCTGTAAAGTCTTGACCAAATTCATCTTTTACAGTATCTTCTTCTTTTTCCTCACTATCAGTTAAGTCATTTTCATATTTTAAAATAAATTTTTGAATTTCTTCTTCTGTAGGTATGGTTTTTTCTAATACTGAGAAAGTATCTTCCGGTTTGTAAAAAGATTTATAATTTTGAAGTAATTTTGAAGTTAGTGAGATAAAAATCTCTCGATCTAAGGGCTTTTCTAAAGGCCAACTAAGACTTAAGGATTTTAATATGTATATTATAATAGAAATTATAGCTTCATTATCCCAATCCTTACCTTGATTTTTTAGGAATATGTCTAAAAGTGATAATTTCAGTCTATGATGTTTCTTATCTTTTAAGGACATTTGATCTAAGTTTTGAATGATATTTTTATTAATTTTAAGAGAATTAGTTTTTAGGCCTATATGGAAATTTGCGAAAAGTTCTTTAAAGATTTGATAATCTGCTATAGTTTTACTTATATTAAATATTTTCAAGATTCCTTCTAAGTATTCAAGAAAAATATCTAAATATCGTATTCGAAGCTCTTTAAAGAGATTTATAGTCTTTTCTTGTATTTGTGTTTTAGATAAATTAAATATTTCTTCCTTTATTTTGCTTTTTTCAGTAAAATCCTCTCTAATATAATAAACAAATTGAAGTAATGCTTTATTATCAAAATTAGGGAAGGTTTTACATATTTTTTCAATTAATTCGATTTTATATATTGGTTTTTCTGGTATAAGCTTTTCTTTAATCATATATATTATTTCTTCTTCTTTTTCTTCGTGAATTTTAATTTTAATTAATGGATTATTATATTTCTTTAATATCTGTTCTTCCACTTCAATGAATTCATAGTTCTTTAATGTACTAATTAATAACTGATACTCATCATAATCAAGTGTAGCTCCATAATTATAAGGGAAAAAATCTAAATCTAATTCATTTTCTTCGTTTATCGGAAAAATTTCTTTAAAAAGAAATAACAATTTTACTAAGCGTGTCTTTAATGTGTAATATCTTTCTGAATAAAATAAAATCAAGAGAACTAATTCTTCATTTTCAATTATTTCATTAAATTTATTTATTCTATTTTTCATTTTTCACCTCAACCCAATTTGATTTGCTATTTTAGGATATTTTTTTATAAATTCGTTTAGTTTAATAAAAATTAAATTATCCGCTACTTCGAAGTTATGTATTTTTCTAAATTTTGTTTGGAGTTTTTTAGTTTTTTCTAGTCTATACTTTTTTTCGTCTTTTACTTCTCGTTTTGGGGAAATTTCCTTAGCAAATTCGGGTTCTTTAGCAATCCTAGATCCATGATAAAAATCTATCGCCTTTTTATAAGTATCAATTCCAAAAGCATTACAGATAGTACAACTACATTCAAAATGGGCATTTACATTTCCCTTCGAGAGACCTCTATCATCCTTATGTTTTATGTCTTTTGGATCTAATATGTTTCTAGTTCTTTTTGGCTTAGCAGATCTCTGAATGTTAATATTATAACCCGAATAGGCGTCTTCACGAAAAATAATTGATGCTTCATTAAATTCTTTTTTATATTTTTGGAGCTGTTTTACTCCAACATACTTGATAAATATATGATGGTCTTTACTTAATTCGCGAACAATATCAAAATATAGCTGTTTATTTTTTCTGGTACTATACAATTCATTTGAATCAATTACCCATATCAATAATCTTTTAAAATCCTTTAGATAGTTCATTTGGGTATTTAAGAATTGATTTTTCGTTTGTAAATCTTCAGTCATTACTGTTAATGGATATATAAAATCATCTAGACTACTCTTTCTGCATAAATTTACAAGATGATTGTTTATTTTAAAAATTGAATTTTGAATAACCTGAAAATATGGATCATTTAATTCTTCAATTTTATAATTTGCAATTAAAGGTACTTCATACCCAATAACATTTGTCTTCCTAATGTGAGGAATAAATCGCATTAAACCTACTTCTTCTTCTAAATATTTTTTAACTTTCTTATAATAATCAAGAATTTCTTTAAAAATTGTTATACAATATTTTTTATTTTCAAGTTTTTTTAGCTCTCCTATTTTTTCTTGGTTTTTCCTTAAAATAGAATTGAAAAATTCTTTTTCTTCTTCAACATCTCTTCTAGTAGAAAAGCCTCTCTGTAATCTATCTTCTAATCGTTTGGTTGTTTTTATATTTAATCTTGGAGAATGGTAATCAGGTCTACTAAACTTTTTATTAAAATCAAAAGTTAGGATTATATCTCTCTTAAGAGATTTTACTGTTTTGAGATAAGTTAGATTTTTTTTACTAGGAATTGCTTTGTCGTTTTGCAATTTAATATCATCTAAAAAGAAGTAAAATCCTTTACACAGGCTTTGAGAAAAGCTATCGTTCAAATCTGCTAAATCTTTTGGTGAGTTTAATCTATAAAAAATATCCATCTTTAAAATAATGTTTTTATTTAGTATTTTTTTTTTTTTAATCTTAAAAATAGGGAGTTTAGCAATTTATTAAAGTTTCTGGAAAGATGTTTCTTATTTTTTCATAAATACAATGATATTTGTAATAGTTTAATAGATCATTTTTTTTTGGAAGTATTTTTTGTCTAAAACCATCATCACTTATAATGATTAGACCAATTCCATGTTTGGAGAATTCTTCTATGTGTATATTTTTTTCATATTTATAATATATTGCTAAAGAATTATAGGGAACCAATATTCGATTGCCTAGACATTGCTTTAGACCAAGTTTCCAATTCTTAATTTTGAATTCTACCCCATGGAAGTTTAAATTTGTTTTTAAGTTTATTTCAATAAGATCAATTTTTTTTTGTCGATAACCTCTCTCTTTTATTATGATAATATTTGGTTCTGACTTTTTTCTAAATATAATATAATTATCAACTAATTCTGCTTCTTTCATTAAATAAAAGTATGTTTCTATTTTATTTAATTCTGAGGTTGTCTTGATAATCCCTAATTTTTAATAAGACATGAATACTAAAACTTTAATATTAAAATAGTATATCAAAAATCCTCAAGAGCACATTTTAATAAAAAATAATTCTGGAATTTTTGAAGTTGATAATTTGGATACATTTTTATTAGAGAATAATGAGGTAGAAAAATTGTAAAAATTATAAAAAATTTATTTCATATAACTTACAACTACCATCAATTGAAATTTCAAGATGACTGGGATTTGAATCTTTAAGCTAGCAACCTGTATTTAATATTTTTGAATCTTTTATTTCACACTTATGAGTATGCCCAAATATAATATGGGAATATGGGTTATCAGCATTTTCTAAACTGGTACTTATATTGTCATAAAATCTTGAAGTATCTCTTTGTTGTAATAATGTTTTAATATTTGCCCATGTAGATGTTATAATTTTCTTCCATCCCTCAGTTAAATTTCTCGCATAATCCCACCAACCTGTAACCGAATGATGAGTATCTTTATCCTCAAATTGGTATCCATGACACATAAAATAAGTTTCATTATTTAGAAATGATCCTTTTGCTAAATGAAGCCATATAAATGGCTCATCATGAATAGAATCCAATAAACCCAAATAAATATCATCATCATCATTCATTAAAATAACATATTGACATATTGTATTTAGTGTGAGAAAATCGAAAGGAAATGAGTAGTAATCAAATTTCCTCAAAAAGCTTTTCTTCCGCCCTTTAAATTGAAGATTGTAAAACAAACTGGTAGAAATCTCATGATTACCTAATGCAAAGATAACTTTTATCTTTTGATTTTTAATTTGATCTAATTCATTATAAATCTGGAAATATTTTTCATTGAAACATAGATCTTCAAAACTAGTTGCTAGAAGGTCAAAGAAGTCCCCTAGGATAATTAGAGTTCTAAGAAAGGGTAATTTTCTATTGATTACATTTTGTAGGATAATGTCAAGAAATTCTGCAAATTCTTGAATTCTGGAAGATTCATTCCCAATATGTATATCTGAAATAACTATTGCTAACGTATTTCTATTAAATTCTATCAAATTAACTACCCACTAATAATCTACATCTATTACATTTATTATAAATTAAGAGACCCAGCTAAATAAATTGATTTATAACTCAATCCTCTATGAATTTTCTATAGTAGTTTTTGACTTATTACTACATCTACAAATTAGTATTGTAAAAAAAAACATCAATGCCTAAAAAATTTCAAGAAGTTACAGTTAAAATTTCATGAAAATTATTATTGCTTATAAAGGTTGTAAAAACTTTCAATTTATAATATGATTGAAATCATTTCTTAACTTTTTATTAATGGTATTAAAAACTGGTTGAATTTTCCGTCGGCATTTTTGATATTCTGAAAAGATATTTGATTAAAAATTATATTTTGCTTTAAAAAAAATCTTTACATTTTTATCCTTTTATTGATAAAAATTGTAGAAAGATAAAATAAAATTTAATTCTGAAATATATATTTAAGACATGAGACTTAGAATTAAAAAGATACAAATTAAAGAAATTACTAATTTGTTTGTGAGATTAAATTTATAAATATGTATATCCATATATTAAATGAGTTTTGATGGTGTTTATCACCATCAATGTGGAGGGATCGTGGTGTTTATCACCACTCACCTTCACCTCTTCTTATTAAGGATACAATTTCAATCCATAATTTAAGTATGTTGAAGGATCTAAAGAATCATTATCAAATTTTGGAATTATTAAATTATAAAATTCTTCCACATAGGTATCTATCTTACTATTATTGTTTGAATTATGTTTTCGATGAATTACAAAAGCAATTAAATCAGCAATCTGTATTAAAATATGAAAACTTGAATCTACAAAAACGGGATCATTCAACATGTAAGGAGAAACAGGCTTGAAAAATCCAATTTTTATTTTAGAAGTTGTGAAATATTTGATAATTCTTTTCTTTCTTTTATGATCATATTTTTTATTAATTCTATCGATTAAATAAAGACCAAAAGTAGCAGGTTTACCTTCAGTTTTTCTTTTTTGCATAATTTTATCTAAATATTTTGAAACTCTATTATTTAAAAAGGTCCAAGCTATTTCTTCAGGAGTGAAATTTCTTGGATAAGAGTGAGTATCTTGTTTATTCTTTAAATTTTTCTTAAATATATGAATAGCATTTATCGTTAAGTCCATATTTGATATTGCTGTATACAATTCTCTTAGAAAATCAAAATTCTTATCATTCTTTAAAGACCAAAATATATTCTGTTTATGGAATATTTCTTTTGTGTGAATTTCTATATCATCTGGATCCAAATTTGGAAAAAATAAAATTCTAATACGATCAATTTCATTCTTAATAGCTTGCCAATTGCTTTCTTCTATTATTACTGAAGCAAGCGTATAATCAACATTCATTTCTTTATATGTAGATGATCCAGACTCATCTATATAAATTAAATACATTTTCTACTAGGTTTATCTCTTTAATTTTATCCTTTCGTATTAAATAGTTTTGACAAATAAAAATTTATTTGACTTAAAATGGCAATATTTTTGAAAAATCATATTGAGGAGTCAACAGACCAAGAGATCTCTAAAGAAATTAAAGAAGAACTACAATGTTTAATTCATCAGTTTACCAATAATAATAAGCTTTTAATTAAACAATTAAAAGAACATAATCCAAGATTTGATGATTTTTTTAACGAATTAAAAAGTTCACTAGCAATTTATAAGGAATATAAAAGTAGAAACTATGAAAAAAGTTTAATTCCTGAAGGAAAACGAGTCGCAAAAAAATTAACTCATCTATTGGTTGAAATAAAAAAAAGAAACGCTTTACAACAAATTATAAATCAAAATAATCCCGATTTTCAAAATTTAAAGGAGATTTTAAAGGAGAATTTATATAAAAATACAACCTTGACCTTAAAAGAAAAATCAATATTACTAAAAATCATTCAAAAACAAAAGCCTAGTGATGAAGATAAGGCTACGCTTCTATTCACCTTAAGCAAACTTCCAACAAAAGATTTAGTTTCAATATTCGGAGAAGATTTTAAAAATTATATAGAAAAGTACATGAAATGGGGGTATGATTATGAACTTTTTGAAACTTTTTTATATTACATACATAGAAGCACGTTAATAAAGCAACTTGTTGAAGAATTCAATCGCTCTGGTAATTGGTTAAAAAACTTCCGCCCGACCAAAACATTTATACACTTTTTAAAGGAAAAACAAATACAATTATTAAGTCTGTCTAAAGATGAAAAAACCAAAGCTATTAAAAACCAGATAAAATTAATTTCGAATTTTGTTTCTTTAACAACAAAAATTAGAGATACTGATTGCGTAAATAAAGTTGTTAAGTCTATCATTTTAGAAAATCCAGGAAAATACAATGCATACGACATTCAAAAATGGCTCTTATTAAGCGATACTTCTGCTCGTAATCAATTAAAAAGGATATTAACCGATAATGAATACCAACAATATATCCGAACGCAGACACATGTCTCATTAGACACCATAAGGAAAATTGCAGCAAAGAAAGGTGGAAAATGTCATAGTAAAACCTTGAAAAATGCTAAATCGAAACTACACCTTGAATGTGCCGAGGGACATCATTTTATTACTACTTACAATAGTGTTGTTTATACTAATTCTTGGTGTCCACACTGTAACATATACATTAGTGAGACAATTTGTCGAAAATTCTTTGAAAAGGTTTTTAAAAGGCCTTTTCCAAAAAGTTATCCCGAATGGCTAATTAATGAGAAGGGAAATCAAATGGAACTCGACGGATATAATAAAGATTTAGGATTAGCATTTGAATATCAAGGAATTCAACACCGTAAAAAAGCTTTTAACAAAACTGATGACGAGTTAAAAGACATACAGAAAGAAGATGCTCTTAAATTAAAATTATGCGAGAAAAATGGGGTGATCCTCATTCAAATTCCCGATGATGAACTTCTTCCCTACACCAAAATGCAAAAATATATTGAACAAGAATATGAAAGAAAAACGGGAAAAATGCTGAAAAATATCCCCAAATACGATTATAGAGAATTTATTATATATGAAAATAAATATGCTAAAAAATTTAGAGCATATGTCGAAAAGAAAGGTGGAAGTCTAATGACTCCCTATTTTTCGGCAAGAAAAGAAGTAACGCTTATGTGTGAGAAGGGACACCAGTGGAAAACTACCCCAAACTCTGTATATCAGGATAATTGGTGTCCTGAGTGTGCTAGAAATATGAAAGGAACAACGGAATATTTTCGAAAGATTGGGAAGAAATTTGGTTGTAAATTAATTAGTGAATATATAAATGCTAAAACACCATTATGGTATAGATGTTCAAAAAGACATAAATTTAAAAAATCACCGTATTGGCTTAAAAAAAGTTATAAAAAAATTGAGATATTGTGTCCAAAATGTAAAATGGATATATATGCTGAAAAATTTCAAATCTTTGTCAGTAAGAAAGGAGGTCAGCTAATAACACCATATAAAGGACGGTTTAAACCTATAAAAATAAAATGTAAAAATAATCATGTGTGGGAAACCACCCCGGCAGCTGTATACCAAGGAAGTTGGTGTAACACTTGTAAAAAATAAATTCAACTCATTTTTATTAATTCTCCGTAATGGTGGGCTCGATATCCTCAAGTTCTAAAATACGTTTTGCTTCCTCCTCCAAATCAACACTAAATATATCTGTTATACCCGACTGTTGCATGGATACTCCGTATATCCTATCCGCATTTACAATATTTTCCTCCCTATGACTTATAACCAAGAATTGTGCTTGTATGGCAAATTCCTTCAGCAACATGGAGACTCTATGGACATTGGGAGCATCGAGGGCTGCATCGATCTCATCTAAAACGTAAAAAGGTGCTGGGTAAAATTCTTGAACTGCAAAAATAAAAGATAAGGCAACTAAAGTCTTCTCTCCTCCACTTAATATCTCTAAACTTGATATTTTTTTACCACGAGGTCTAGCTTCAATACTAATCCCTCCCTCAAAAGGTTTATCAGGACGATCTAAAATCATTTTAGCCGAACCACCAGGGCTGAGCTTTTGAAAAATCCTACTAAATTCTCTGTTAATCTCATGATATGCTTTCATGAATGTTCTCGTTTTTTCAAGTTCTATTTTATCTATTGCATCTAAAATTGATTTTCGTTCTCTCTGTATTGTTTGTCTACGCATATCAATTTCATCAAATCTTTCTTTTACTGCATCATATTGTTCAATAGCTTTTAAATTCACAGGTTCGAGAGTTTTCTTCTTTTTGGTTGCTTCTAATATTTCAGATTGTAATCCTGGTTCTGAAAGATCTTCAGTTACTCTTGGTAATGAGCCAAATTCTTTTGATCGTTGAAATAAAGTTTCTATTTGATCTGCACATATAATTTTTTTAGATTCAAAGTTATTCTTTTTAGAATTTTCCATTGAAAGATCTGATTTTAAATCTGTAATAATCTTTTGACATTGCTTTTGTTTTTTCCACGATTCATCTTTTTCTTGAATAAACTTATCAATTTCTTTTTGTTTGGTATCCTTTTTCTCATTTTCAGTATCTAATTCTTCTTTTAAATTCTCTAATTCTTTCAATATAGATTCTACTTGTTTTTCTGTGTCTTTTATCTCTTCACCTAATTCTATAATTTTCTGTTCTCTTTCTTTATTCTTATTTAACTCATTTAAATTTCCTTGTTGTTTCTGTAAATCTTTATTCAGTTTGTTTAATTTCTTTTGCGCTTTTTTTTGTGATTCTAATTCTTTAGTTTTTTCATTTCTAAGAGAATCTATTATTTCTTGCTTTTGATCAACGCTTTTTTGAATTTCATCGACCTGAGAGTTAAAAACCTCTATATCTTTCAAACATTTTTCAATATTATTATTGGCATCTGCATTCTCCTTTTGAATATCTTCAATTGAATTGATTATTCTCATTACATTTTCCAGTGCCCTAAGACGATCCATAGTATCTTCTAATTCTCTATTTTTATCTTCAATTTGCTTCTGGATATATTCTGTTATCTCCCAGAATTTTTCTTTTTTTAAAGTGTAAGTATCAATTTCATTTTGCAAAGAATTCTGGTCTTCTTGAATTTTTTTAATACTATTTTCAGTATTAATAATCAGATTTTTCTTTTCATCGATCATACTATTTAATTTTTGTATATTTTCATCAATATCAGTAATGTTTTCGAATAAATTTTGAATTCCATGTAATTCTTGTAACTTTTCCCTCAAAGCTTCTAATTCTATTTGTTTTTTCTCGATATCATCTTGGATTTGAGAAATATTATCCCAATATGTATCTTTAAGTTCTACTAGTTTTTTAATATCTGCATCTAAATTTTCAATTTCTTTTT
Organism: Promethearchaeota archaeon; assembly: GCA_016840085.1. Taxonomy (GTDB): domain Archaea; phylum Asgardarchaeota; class Lokiarchaeia; order Sigyniarchaeales; family SOKP01; genus Loki-b32. The sequence continues at coordinate 17,597 of JAEOTA010000088.1, read as the reverse complement.
GTCTTTCATTAATATTTGCATCTCTTTCATTGTTTTCCTCTTCTGATTTCACAGCTCTAGTATTTAATTCTTGAATTCTTTTATTAATTTCTTCAAGTCTACGATTAAATATTGAAAGGTTTTCTGTACTATGTTGATTCTGAACATTATTTTCAGTGTACTTTTTCTCAACATCATTAAAATCATCAGTTTGAGCACTAATAGTATCAGAAATTTCTTCTAATTGTTTATATAGTTCTTGACTCTTAGACATAGTTAACTTTCTTAAAGATAAATACACATTTTCAAGAATTTCCATTAGATCTTGCACAAAACTATCAAAAGTTGCAGTTGATGCTTGTACTTCTACATCAGCGGATTCTTTTACTTTTTCAATTAGTTGATTAATTGTAGAATCAGCATTATCTGTAAATAAACTTAATGTTTCCATTATCGAGCTGAGCATTTCTGACATTTCGGCAGTTTGTTCTGTATCACTACCGAGTGTTTCGATAGTTTTCATTATATCTACAATATCTAATATAAATTTTTTGAAATCTTCGGCTGATACTTCTATTGCTTCGGCATTTGACTGTTGAATATTGCCTTTTATGGACTCAACTGATATATTTATGTTTTGAGTAAGCATGTTTAAAATTTGTAAGATTCCAGTTATGTCTTCTGTATTTTTTTCGTATTCTTCTTCTGAAGATTCAATTTTTTTTAAGAGATTCTCCTTTTCTTTTTTAAGTTCTTCCAAACGCCTTCGTATATTTTCTTTTTTTAAACTAAATTTTTCTATATCCTTTTCGATATCTGAAAGACTTTTATTAAGTGTATTAACTTGTGAGTCTAAATTATTTTTTTCTCTTTCCAATTTAGTTAATTCTTTTGTAAATATTTTTAGTTCAGTATTAATATTGTCAATCTTTCCTTTATTATCATTAATTTCAGACTCAATAGAATATTTTTTCATTTTCCAGAGTTCTAGATTCTGTTCATTTTTTTTGTAAATTGAGTTTTCTTCCTTTAATTTTGCTCTTAATCCTGTTAATGTTTTATTAATGTCTTCATTTTCTTTTAATAATTCTTTAACAACTTGTTCAGTGTCTTTACCCTTACTTAATTCCTGAATTTTCTTCTCGATTGAATTTTTTTTCTTATTTAAATCTTGAATATTACTGTTATTCATATTAATCTCAGTATTCAAAGATGATAATGATGATTGTAAATTTCCGAGATTTGCATTTAAAATATTTCTTTCTTCTTGAAGTGTATTTATTTTATTTTCCAAATCTTTTCTATTTTGGTTTTCTTCTGAGACTTTTACCTTTAAATTATCAATTTGTTTTCGAATTTCCTTTTCTGTCTTTCTTGCATCTTCAATTGCATCATCTATGCTTTCTGCATCTCTTTTTAATTTATTCAATTCATTTTCTAATTTGGTTTTCTTATCTTCATTCTTTATAATATTTTCTCTTAGAACTTTTATTTGAGCCTTATTTGACGATATATTTTGTTTAACACTTGAGATTTCAGTCTTAAATTGTGATTTTTCTTCATCAGTATCTTTTATTTTTGTCTCCAGTTCAGCTTGAGTTTGCTGTCTTTTTTCTATTTCCTTTTTAGATTCTTCAATAAGATTTTCATTTTCAGAAATTTCATTTGAAGCTTTTTCTATTAAAAAATCAATAGATTGCCCTTCTTCAAGCTCCATTTGTAAATTTTCTAAATTTTTTATTTCTTGAGTCAATTTCTCAATTGACTTATTAGCTAGATTTAATGTAGTTTGACTTGAAGAGATTTTGGTCTTTAACTGAGTTATTTTTTCAGTAATTTCCTCTCTCTCCTTTTCTTTTTCATTTATAGTTACTTGAATATTATCCATAACAAGTGATTCTTGTTTTAGCAAATCTTCTTGTCTAACAATTTTTTCTTCCAATTCTTCGATAATTTTTAGAGAATTATCAATTTTTTTCTCTAATTCATCCTCTTCTTGTCTTAACTTTGAAATTTTTAAAGCTATTAATTGTGAATTCAAAAAATTTATGTGATCATCTAATTCTTTCCACGCTAACGCATCATTCTTTTCTTTTTCAACTTTTTTAAGCTGAGAAGATACTTCATTAAAAATTGCTTCGAACTGTCCTAGATCTCTTTCTGCTTTTTCCAATTCTTTTAGTGTAACATCTTTCATTTCATCATATTTTTGAAGTCCTATAAGTTCTTCAATAAATTTTCTTCGGTCTTCCGCATTCATATGTGTTAATTCAACAATTTTTCCTTGTAAAACGAATTGATTACTACCATCAGGATCAATATTTGCAGCAGCTAATGCATTTAGAATCTGTTGGCGAGTAGACTTTTTTCCATTCATCTTATAACCACCACCCCCTCCCCTTTTTATAACACGAGTAATTTCAAAAGATTCTGTACCTCCTGGGAAAACATTCTCTGAATTATCAAAATACATTGTTACCGATGCTCTTTGAGAAGGATTTTTTCCTCTAGAACCTGCAAATATTAAATCTTCTAAACTCTTAGCTCTCATAGTTTTTTTACTCAATCTACCTAAAGCGAAGCATAGCGCATCTATAATATTAGATTTACCGGCTCCATTTGGGCCTACGATACAAGTAAAGCCACTTGAAAGTTTGATTGTTACAGTACGGTCTCCAAATGATTTGAATCCCGTCATAGAAATTTTCTTAATATAAGTCAAAATTTTTCTCCATTTCTTCCTTTATTATTAAAAATAGAGTAAAACCATTATATATATGATAGGCATGTTTTGTATATAAAAAAATCTGATATTATTTTCTGTTTTTCTGAATTATTAGAACGTAGTATTTTTTAAAGAAGTACTAAATACTTCCTTGAAATTTATTAATATTAATTGTTAAAAACAGTATCAATAATGGCTTTTAATTGATGAGGGCTTATTAACATGTAATATAAATTACTGTTCGAATTCAAATTATGAAAATAACCATCATCTTCACAAGAATCTTGTTTTGAGAGTTTTAAAATTCCAATATTCAACAATTCTTTAGTTATAGTTCGAAATTCAGTTAAACTCTTTTTATAAGTCAAAGATTCACAAGAAATATTATATAATTCATGTAATTCATTCAAAGATATATAATAATCCATTTTACTTATAAAATAATTTGAGAGATTATCCAAGAAGATAATATTTAATAAATTTTCTTCAGAAATATAATTCAACATACTAAATTCGTCAGAAATTTGGGATTGATCAAAATGACTCTGACAATTCTCCATTACTTCAAAATTTTTATAATTCTTCTTATCTTTTAATAAGGGGTAAAGATCTCGAAGAATTTCAATCCCTTTTCCTGGGACTGGTACATATTGCTCGCAAACCAAATCTGTAATATATCTAATTAGATCATCATCTAAATCATGTGAAAAAGTCAACATAACTCTTTGTTTTAGAATAGAATAAAGTTCACGATAAGTAAAGAAATTTAGTTTATTTTTGAAATCGAATTCTTGTAAAATATCAATAGTATGTGGTCTTAATACTTTGTTAACAGTTGATATCATAGTAATTTTTGCTTCTTTTCCAAAATGGAGAAATTTTTTATAAAGCTCAGGTTTTAGATATTCTATATTATTAAATATAAAAAAGAGGTTGTAATTACTTTTTTGACATAATAGTTTAAACACATTCCAGATATGTGAGATATTTGAATTTAAAATTGAATCAATATTAAATTCGCGATTTGAAAGGATAAGCAAATCAGATATCAATGAAAAAGTCATTTCCTCGAAATTTTTTTCTTTACAATCAATAGATATTTTATGAATATTCATATACTCTTCATTTTGAATCGAAATATCATTAATCACTTTATTTATAATTGTTTTCTTCCCAATTCCATCAATTCCTTGATAGAGTATATTAAGGCAAAACTCATCGGAAATAGAATCCGTTAAGAGAGAATATAATAATTTTTGTTCTCTTTTTCTATGTAATATACATGGGGGTACGTAATACGGATCAAATATAGCTTTTGGACCTATATAAATAGGGTCAGATTTTGAATTTATAGCCATTGATATTTACCATTGTTTTAAGTTTATTTCATATGTAGGTATTTAAACCCCACCCAGAGAGGTCATTGGAAATAAAAATGAATTTTAAGATAATTGAAAATAAGAGAGAACTTTAGATTCTAGAACATCATCTTAATTTAGTGAGGAAGAGTCATTCAAAACTTTCTAATAAATTTTGTAGATTATTAGCCAATAATGGTAAATATTCATAAGATTTGATTTTTACATTTTTATTTAAACAGAGTGCAACAAGATAAAATCTAGTTTCAATAATATCCATTTTTCTTAGAAAAATGATGCCTTCTTTTTGGAAATCTGAGTGTTTTTCTGAAAAATCAATATTTGTGACTATATCTATAGTATTTATATCCCATTCTTCTAATTTTTCTAATGCTTGTGTTAATCTTGGAGCAATTGCTTCGCAAATTCTTTGATAGTTTTCATTTGTAGATCTGCTTGCAATTATAAAACAATTCTGATCTAATAAGAGAGTAGCACTACTATAAGTTTTACCCATATAATCTTTTAATAATGTTTGAAACATCTTAGATTTATGAGTAGCATAAAAAGCACCATCAGAAAATGCTTTTAATAAACTTGGTTCATCATAAATAGAAGTTGTATATATAGTGAATTTCAAATCATTAATTATTGTTGGAATTTTAATTTTTAAGTAGTTAATCTTAGTCATAATATTTTTAGTTTTTTTTATATCAGGATCACATTTATGGAGTAAGATTAAGAACTGAAAATTATCTTGATGAGAAGTAGACATGATATTTACAATATCTTTAAGATAAATTAAATCTTCTTTAAAATGTTCGGAAGATTGAATATCTATTACGTAAAATATTGATTGCATATCTGTAAAATATTTACTTTTATTTTCTAAGTAAATTTTCCTATAACCTTTTTGACCTCCTAAATCCCATCTGATAATTGAGACCCCCAGTAATGAATTTGTATATACACTTCTTTTAGCTTTTATTGTAGGTTTAACAGTAGTCAATAAACTGAATTTTCTATCTAAGGTTAATAGAATTGAGGTTTTTCCCCCATTTGCTAAACCACAGAAGAGTATCTTTTTGAGCTCGTTAAAACTTTTCATATTACACACTAAAATTTTTAACGTTTAATAATTATTAATTATCTTCACATTTATTTTATTCTTATCGATGTTCTCTTTTAATCTAATTTTTCTTAGCTTTTTGGGAAAAATTAAATCAACTTCATCAAAAATAAATCCGCTTGAATCAATAGGGCCTTCTACAATCTTAAGTTTAGAAGGAGAAATTTTTCCTTTAGTAAAAGAAATAATTTTACTGTTTCCTAGGAAGTTCCTTTTAAAATAGTGTCCAACGGAATTGCAGGCTGCAATTGGCACTCTATTTTCAAGAGCACGTGCTTTTAAATATATATCCCAATTATACATTCCATCTTCTCTTATTTGAGTGGGAGAAAATAAGATACTTGCTCCATTTTCGACGGCTAATCGAGGTGTTTCGAAAAAAGCCATATCAAAACAAATAAGAATCGCGAAATAATCTGAATTATTTAATTTAAATATTTTTAACTCCTCACCAGATTCAAATTGCTCTCTTTCATAAGAATAGAGATGTAACTTATCTTGTCTGCCTATTTCTTCTCCGTTTTCATTAAAAAAATAACATGTAATAATTGGTTTTCCTACATTAGTTCTTCTTTCCCAAATTGCTCCTGAAATAATTTTAATATTATAATTTTTAGCTAGATTTTTAATAAAATGATAATCATTACTTCTCTCTTTCTGGAAATTTTTAGATGTATCTTTAAAAAATGGAGCCCACCTTTCAGGTAGACATACAATATCACATTTATTACATTTTTTTAATAAGCTTTTTAAAATCTGCTCAATTTCAAGATAACATTTAGTTCTATCTTGAAGAATCCTGGGTTGAAGGCAAGCAACTTTCATATATAATATTAGCCAATAGATTATTTTTGATTTATAACATCAATAATGTCAAATATTTGATTTAAATCAGTAATTTCAAAATTAGGTTTCAATTCTTCTTTGAATTTTGAATCTGCTTTATAAGTGTCATATTTTCCACCTCTATGAATATAAACACTAAAAATTCCATTGAAATTAGAAGGAATTATATCTTTATCAATTCGGTCTCCGACATAAATCGTTTCAGAACCATTAACCCCAAATTTTTTTAAACAATAATTAAATAATTCTGGATTTGGTTTTTTAATTCCTATTTCATCTGAAATTACAACTAAATCTATTAAGATATCAATTTTAAGCCGTAAAATCTTTTCATACTGCTTAATTGGAATACCATCTGTTATAATAGCTGTTTTAATGGATTTTTTTTTTAATTTTAGCAAGCATTCTTCAACGTCATCATATAATTTAATTGAGTTGATTTTCTCTGCATGATATGCCATAACAGCGGAAGCTATATACTTGTATTGGTCATTATAAGAAATATATTCTACATCATCATCTATTTGATTTAATCTACGTATGAAATAATTATAGTGTTTTGAAGAATTAGAGCCATATTCGTTGACAATTTCTTTTAATATTTTAATTGCTTTTTGTCTTTGTATATCTAAGCCAAGTGAGATCATTGCTTCAATTCCCTTAATTCTAGCTCTATCAGATAATCCTGTTGAATCAAATAGACAGTCATCTAAATCGAATCCAACTAATTTTATAGAACACATTGTCACAGTTTGTAATTATCTTAAAGCTAATAAAATATTACTAATTAAATGTTAAATTTTATTACTTAAAGATAATAGAGGTTGAGTTAAGATAAATTTATTTATCTTTAATAATATATAATCTTTAATATTAATTTAATTTAAGTTATACATTCTAAAATTAACTGTTTTATTTAAAAAATAATTATCCCGTTTTGGAGATTCATTAATTGAAGACAATCGTAGCATTATCATGGTTTCATCGTAAAATTGGACCATTAGTAGTGTATTCTTATCCTAAAGACTCATTAGATAAAGATTTATCATCTAAAATAGCCAATTTTATGGATCAACAATTTAATGAAGGTTTTTTCACTCATTCTTTTGAGAATTTAAGATCTTTGAATTATTATTTTGAGATTCACTCCGATTGGGCGCGTGGGAATAAGGAAATACTAATGGTTTCTACAATTGTGGATCAACAATTATCTCCAGAAATAGAAGAACAAATTTCAGATTTGTGTATCGAATTTTCAGAAAGATTGCGATCAAATGAAGAAATTTTTACTGCATTTTATATAAATGATTTAAATTATCATGAAAATGATAAAGAGAGAATAATAAAAAATGAATCTTTGATAAAAGTATGGGTGGAGACTCTATATTATGCCATATTAGAAAATACAAGAGAAAAAACTGTAGAAGAGAAAATAGCAATTTTATTAAATGATAAGCATATATTTGAAACTTTAGAGAAATTATCAAGAGGTCCAATACCTTTAGAGATGCTTAGAGAATGGTTTATTGAAAATTTTCCTAGCAAGAATTTTGAGGAGATAATTAATACATTAGAAGATAAACAATTTATTTTTATAAATCAAATTGGTTTAGTGGAAAAATATGTACTTTTATTAAAAGAAGTAAATGCAGAAAGAATCCCTCCAGATAGTGTAATAGAATACATTGATGATAAACCAGAATTAATTGATTTGCTTCTTCCTAAAGTTCAAGAGTACTATAGTGAATATGAAAAAAAAACAGATGAAGAATTAAAAGAAGATACTTTTACACTATTTCAAATAATGGCAGATCCAAAAAAGTATAATGTTCTTTCTGAATTAAGAAATGGTTTAATTTCAAAGGATGCATTACCTAAATTACTATCTAAAAAAACTCTTGACTCAATTGTGGAAAATATTGAATTTCTCAAGAAATATGATGTTATTGAAGAATTGAATTATAATGATGAAACTTATATTCTTTTAAAAACAAATCTACAGATAACAACAGCTTTTCCTGAATGGATGAGAAAATTGTTACCAAAAGAATCTGACCCAGTTATAGCGAAAAAAGCTGAAATACCGTTAAAAAGTAATGAATCTGAAAATATTAATAAAAATTAAAATCAAAAATTTCTGAGAAAATGAATCACCACCTATTCAACCAAAATTTAAAATTATAATTTTGAATAAGTTGAAATTTCCGACATACTATGTTTAATGGAGAAGAAACGAAGGAAGATTTAAAGAATCTCTTAGGATTTATGGGAATTGAAATATTGTTTGCAATTGACAAAGGAGCAAAAACTTTTGAAACTATCAAATTATTTTCAGGATTACCAATCGAATGTATTAGAGGAAGGGTACCTGTTTTACTTGATTTACAACTTATTAAAATAGTTAAACAAGAACATTTCCTAACTGCAAAAGGGAGTAATTTTAAAAAAAAATTAGAAACAAGTATTTCATAAAGAATTTTGGAGAACAGTTTAGTGATAATAAAGAGAAAAAATCAGATTGGGGCGACAAGTATCATCACTAAGAGCATTAGTTCGGTTTGTCATAAGCTCATCATATTTCTTCTCATAATATTATAATTTTTTTGATTATTTTTGTTTTATGAATAAATTTAACTATTAGTTAGTTCTTTTCATTATCACTTTTTTTAATTCTCAAAGTTCCAAATTTTCTTTCATAATATCCAGATCTTTTAAATCCTCCATGTTTATTAACTAAATTTCTTAATCCATTTTCTTGTAATATTTGATTTTTCAATGATATATAATCAGAACGAGTTAATTCTTTTCTTTTTAATAAAAAATTTAATATTTCGATGGCCTCTTCAGTTTTTGTGCATCTTCTAATAAAATCAATTGCTCTAGGATTAATTATTTCATTAGGGGAAAAGTTATCTGAAGTTTGAGAATTTTGATCATTTGTATTCTCAATTTCCATTCTAACAGAATCAATTTTAAGTGATTTTTGATTTCTAGAGATTTCTTTAACTAAATGAGGGAATGTTTCTTTTAATTCATTCTTATCATAGGATATTTTTATACCATCTTTTTCCTCAATATTCGCTTTTTTAAAATCATCCTTTTTTTTATTATTTTCTTCCATGAGGTACCGCAATTCTCCCTAAAAATAAAAACTTTAAGCTATAATTAATAGTTATAATTTATTTGAGCTATTAAAATTATTTCTAAACAAGTAAAATGAAGAAATTAAAGACCTCAATAGTTGAATAAATTTTAAGTTAAATTAGAAATAATAAAATTAATTAATTTCTATATATTTTAAAAGATAATAAAAAACAAGAGTGCATCGTTAAATTGAAGTCTGGATATAATTATGTAAAAGAAACCTTTGAAAAACATGAAAAAGGATATCAAACACCTCATTGGCAGCGTGGTATAGAATATCGAAAAGGAAAATCTATCCAAAGAGTTGAAAAACCCACTAATATTCATCGAGCAAGAACTTTAGGTTATAAAGCCAAACAAGGATATATTATTGTGAGAGTGAGAATTAGAAAAGGTGGTATGCATAAAACTCGCCCAAAACGAGGTAGAAAGCCAAGAGCAATGGGTGTTTCTAAATATACTACAGGGAAAAATCTTCAATGGATTACTGAGGAAAGAGTACAACGAAGATATCCAAATATGCAAGTTTTGAATAGTTATAAAATTTACTCAGATGGTAAGCATTGGTATTATGAAGTTATTTTAGTAGATCCAAACCACCCAGTAATCAAATCTGATCCTAAAATAAATTGGATTACAGAAGTACAACAATCAAAAAGAGTTACTCGAGGTTTAACTTCCGCTGGAAAGAGAGCTCGAGGTTTACATAAAAAAGGTTGGGGATCCGAAAAAACTAGGCCAAGTATTAGAGCAAATAAAGGCCGTGGAAAATAAAATAAATTATTTTTATTATAAATTATTTAAATCCTTTTCAGTCTTATCAAAAATAGAAATTTCATTTGAGATCTACTCGAAGAAGCTGAGAACTACCTGTGCAGATAAGCTCTCCTTCTTCATTCCATACTTTAGCTTTACAGAAAAAAATATTTTTTCCGCTTTTTACACATTTAGCTTTTCCTATAAGTCTTCCTCTTGAAACAGGTCTGAGATATTCAACTTGTAAATCTATAGTTGATATATAACCATTAGGAAAAATGAGTGAAAATGCAGCACATGCACAAGATGAATCTACAAGACTAGCCAAAACCCCTCCATGAATAGCTCCATTTTGTGTTAAATCTTCTCGAAAATTGATTTCAAAAATCGCAATTCCGTCACCAATCTCTTGTAATTCAAGACCTAAAGTTGAGTAAAAAGGAATTCTTTCGTAGAGTAATTTTTTTAATTCACTCATAATTCTTTTTTTATTTTGAAATTTAATTTTTTTTTATTAGATTATATATTCAAATGCAAAAAAATAAAACTAAATGTTAAAATTTACTATTAATATTGATGCAAAAATATACCCTAAATGATTATCTTGAACTTAAATTAGAAAATGGGCATACATCGATATATGTAAACAACGTATTATTTACACAGTGTAAATATTTATTACTAAATATCTCTAAAGATGATATTGGAATAACTGAAAAAATAGATTCTATTGATCAAGCAGCTGAAATACTTGACAGTTCAATGGAACTGGATCCTTTAATTAGAAAAACACTCACTCCCGAAGAAGAATTTATTGGTCATTGTTCAAATTTACAAGTTTGGGTTGAAAATGAATATGATACTCGGATTCTCCATAATAAACTGGCATTTCCATTACTTAAAAAACTAACTGAAGCAGGCGATCTTTTAGCATTAAGAGTATTCAAGGAAGAAATCGTAAAAAGATTTGAAAGTGGCTATATAAATACAGCTCAATTTTTCCTTTATAATGGATATTTGAATTCATTTACTATAGAAGAATTAAAATATGTGTTTGATCAATCAGGTTCTAAATTAATAGATAATATCTTACTTCAACTCCGAGATTCGTTAGAATCTTCTCTAGATAATTATAAAATAATTAAAAATTTAATAGATTTAATTTTATTTATTGATTTGAAGTATGGAAATAACTATCTCTTCGAAGTGTGTGAAAGTTTATCTGAAAATCTTAGATTACAATTTGTTAGATTTGTAATACTTCACTTAAATTATAAAGAATTCATAAATTATACGATTCCTTATGGTAGATTTTATACTTACTTTGAACAATTTGTTGATTATGTGTATGAGAATTTTTCCCACATTGTTGACTTATTCAAATTTCTTGATTCTGGTTTTTATTGTGCTTCAATTCCTTTAGATGAGAAATTTTCATACGGTACTATTTTATACGAATAAATATCTATTTAAAATTTAGAAATATTGCAAATTGTTTTCAATTAATTTATAAATGAAAAATTTAACTCATTTATTTTTTTGCAAATAATAATATCTGTATGCAATTTTCATTCCTAATTTCTGATATAAATTTAAAGCTTTATCATTATCAGTTTCCACCTGTAACCAAACAGTTTTAGCCCCCTTTGGTAATGCCCAATCTTTTATTACTTTAAAAAACAATGAAGTTGCTAAACCATTTTGTCTATAATCTGGGTGAACTAACACATCCGCAATATATAAAAATTCTCGAGGATCTAAGACACCCATGAGTGTTCCAATAATTTTATTTTTGTCTCTTGCTACTATAAAACATTTTTTAGGAATTATAATTCTATAAGTTAATTCTTTTAAAATCTGTTGAGCCTCATCATCTCTTTTGGAAAAAATAGCTAAAAAATCTGAGAATTCTTTTATTCTATTAAAGTAGAAATTATAAGTATAGTTATCATTTATCTCTCCAGTCTTTAATTGTGGAATTGGTGCTACCATTGTATTAGTAGTACACCCTAATTGCTGATAATCCATTTGAATTAATATATCTTTTAAATCATTCGGCTCGAAAAAATCATGCATAGTAAATATAGATGGAAAATTATAGGAGTTATAAGCTTTTTCAGCTAATTTGATATCTTTTTTTAGAGTATCTTTATCTCCATTATAATATAAAGGGAGAACTGAATTTGCTCGCGCAGTTACACCTTCAGTAAAACGTAAAATCCATCCATTTAAAAAGTAATAGTGTTTTGCAGGCCATGAATTCATCAGAATTTCTTGTAATTGCTTAACTTTTCGTTTTGAAAACATAAATATCAGTCTTATAAAGATAAGAATGATTTAATAAATGTCTGTATAAAAAAGAGGATTAATCTTCTTAATTTATGGCTTAATTCATGGATATTTTTTTTTTACCTTTCCAGTTTCTCCTATTTTTGAGAATAATTTGGCTACTGAAATCTCAAAATCCATTATTCCTCCAGCACCCGTTTTACTCTCGAGGAAAGCGAACTCATTTGGGGAGTGTGCTCTACTCCCATGCCCTAATCCTCCATCAAGAATTGGTATATTGAATTTATCTTGAAAAATGTAAAATGGTGCTGAACCAGTAGCCATCGGCCAAATTTGGATTTCCTTTCCTGTCGAACTTAATACTTCTATTTGGGCTTGAATATAGGGGTGTAAAATTGACATTTTTGACCATTTATACCCTTCTTCCATTTCAAATTCAGCTTCTGGGGCGTGAGTTTTAATAAAATTTGTGATTTTAGCACGAATATCTTCTACTTCCATATTTGGGACAATTCTAATGTCCATATTTGCGAATGCATTACACGGAAGCACGGTTTTACTCCCTTTCTCTTCCGTATAACCTGAAATAATCCCATCTACCGTTAAACAAGGTTTAAATAGTTCTTGTATCAATTGTTCTTTATCTAATTCTTTTCCCTTCTCATCTAAATAAAATCGCTTGACATCAATCATTTTCTTAAATTCTTCAATATCAATTTTCTTTGCTAATTCATTTACTACATCCTGGTCTTCTTTCGAAATAGAGCGTACTTTTTCGTAAATACCCGGGATTAATATTTTTCCATCTGGAGCTCGCATCTTCGAAATGAGGTTAATCAATCTCCAAGTGGGCGAATCTACAAAACTCGCAAGAGAAGAATGAATATTTCTGGATTTTGGACCACCCCAATCTCCACCACGCATCCATATTTTGAAATAAATAATCCCTCTACAACCCAATACAATTTCAATTCGCCCATTGAGAGTTTCGCTGAAACTCGGGAAAAAAACTAAGTCTGCACGTTCTAATTGTTTTGTAAATAAATGCACAAAATCTGGAAAATGAATTGAACCTAATTCTTCCTCTCCTTCAATTGCGAATAGAAAATTTACTGGTAAATCTTTTCCTGAATCTAATAATGCTTGAAGTGTTTGAAAAAAAGCCATCGTTGGTCCTTTCGTATTGATTACTCCGCGAGAAACTAAAGCACGTCCCATCCCTTCAAAATCGTCGACAATCTCCGCTTTAAAAGGAGGGACCAACCACTTTTCTGGTTCAACTGGTTGAACATCATACATGCTATAGAAAAGAACCGTAGGTTTATGAATATCTTTTATTAATTCTCCATATACAACAGGCCACCCTTTAGTTGGAACAATTTGAATATCATCTGCTCCAAGTTTTTCTAGAGCCTTAGCTGTCATTTCAGCAGTTTTTTGTATACCCTCTCCTGTAGCTGAAATTGAAGGAACTCGCAAATAGTCTTGAATAGCGGGTAAATGATTTTCTTCGAATTCTTTCTTAATTTTATCTATCCACCATTCAATTAACATAAATTATCACTGTGATTTCTTAATAATAATATTTAGATTCGAGTAATAATAAACATAATCATTTATTTGTTTACAATGATATTAAACTAAAAAATGAATTATAAATAGGTACTTTCAATGAAATTACGAAAATTTAAAAGAATAAAAAGTTCGAGTTTTGTAGGGAAGCAATTATCCCGATTGAAAATGGGTCAATCATACTATACAATAATAACATCAACAATTAGCGCGATTTCCTTAGTTTCACTTGCATACAATATAAATCTTTGGATTACAATAATTACTTTCCCATTTCTTTTGCTTTTTACTTATATAATTGGATATTACCTTGATATTCGTAATATTAAATCAATAGATTCTCTAAAATCAATTGAAATGACGCATCGTTTTCTAAACAAGGGAGATATTAAAACTCAAGAGTTCCAAATTATGCAAACTGCGATTCTTATTGAAGCAATACAAAAAGGAAAAGATTTTAATCCAGATATTATATGGGAAAGATATAATGAATATAAAAAAAGATGGGAATCTCCCGATATTTGAGTTCTAAGGTTAAAAACACCAATATTCTAAATTCAAATTTGAATAATAAAATTTACAGACTCCAACAACTTTTCTTTATTACCCCTACTTATATTAGTAGAATGTTTTTTATTTCAAGTCATCAACTAATTCAAGGAATTCCATATAAGGAATAGCAGTCCAAGTCTCTGCAAATATTGCTCCTGCAGAACGAGAAAGAAGTGATACCTTTGCAGCTTCTTGTTCATTTTTTACTTCAAAAATATCAAGAAAGTCATAGGGTCCTAATATGGCATAATGTGCTATCCATTTAATATCTGGAATTCTCTCTCTTACCAATCTTAACCAATTTTCGCCCTGTTCTTTCCTTTTTTCCACAAGGTCAGGGTTTTGAAGTTTGGTTGCAAGTATATATTTTGGCATACTATATATATTAGATAGCTAATACTTTAAACATTTTTTCTAATATTTTAGTTTTCACCATATTAGAAGATTAAAAAAGGATCAAAATTTGCAATCTATTTATTCTTTAGTATGATTATTCCTATTTAACCATCTTATTGCGTGATGAGGGCAAATTTTAATACATTCTCCACATCCATTACATTTTTCTTCAATTATTTCAGTCAATGTAGAAAAGTAACCAATGATAGTAAGAGGAATCGCCTTAGTAGGACATATATCAACACAAGCACCACATCCAATACAAAGTTCCAAATGTAATTCTGCAATATTTGACGAATGTGTCATAAGCACTATTAGCTATCTTTTTAGATTAGAGAAATTGATTTATTAAATAAATTTATGGACTCTCTAAATTTGAATTGTGATTATTTCAATTTTTAAAAGCTATTTAAAGGAGAATGTAAATATTGATTTATTCACCTGGTTTAATAATTTCAGAAAAAAATCATGGAAAGAATTGACTTCTTTGTTCATTAAATTAGGGAATTTAGGAAAATTATTATTTATTCAATTCTTTATTAAACCATCGTTCTGAAGATAATTTTCAATATATTTGAAGGTCTGGAGAACTATATTTATGAATATCGAAGAGAAGTTAGAATTAATGAAAGTCATGTTTAATCCTAAAAATGTGGCAATTATAGGGGCTACTGATAAGATGATGAAAATCGGTTCCTTTGTAGGAATGAGTGTTTTAAGCTGTGGGTTTAAAAAGAATATTTACCCAATCAATCCAAATCCAAAATATCAAAAAAAGAAAATATTAGGGAATGAAGTTTACCCTTCTCTCGATAAATGTCCAGAACAGATAGATCTAGTTGGAATTGTTGTCCCACCAAATGTTGTGGTAGATTCAGTAAAGCAAGCAATAGAAAATGAAGTTAAGACAGCAGCAATAATCACAGCAGGTTTTGGGGAGGTAAAAACGGAGGAGAGACAAAGAGAAAATAAAGAATTAGTTAGACTTGCTGAAAAAGGGGGATTAATCTTTGTAGGGCCAAATTCTATGGGTTTTTATACATCAGAAGATAAAACGTCTCCTTTACATTTAGGTTTTGGATTTATGCTCCCAAAACCTGGTAGTGTTTCAATAATCTCTCAATCTGGAACAATGGGTACTATTTTATGTAATGCTATACAAGGAATCAGATATTTCGTATCCAGTGGTAATGAGGCATCTTTGACTTTAGAAGATTATTTGCAATATTATGCTCAAGATGATGAAACAAAGGTTATTGCGCTATTTGCTGAAGGTTTACGCGCTGGAAGACGATTTAAAGAAATATGCACAGAAACAACTAAAAAAAAACCTATTCTCTTTCTTAAGGCAGGTATAACTAAAACTGGCGCAAGGGCCGCTAATAGCCACACAGGTTCAATTGCTGGTTCATTAGATATGTATAAATCAGTATTTAAACAAACAGGTGTTATTTTTGCTGATCAGATAATGGAATTCATCTATCTAATTAAAGGTGCTCAAAATCTTCTCCCACTTCCTAACAATGATCCTTTACGAGCTGGTATTATTAGTGGTGGAGGTGGTTTTGTAGTGCATCTTACTGATCTGTGTGAAAAACACGGGATCAATATTGTGGATTTAAATGCAGAATCAAATGGTCCAAAACTTATAGAAGATATTTCAAAACATCTTCCATTCTATTGGAGTCATAATAATCCTGTTGATATGGTTGCTACAAATAATCCTGATGCTTTTCAAAACATTATAGAACTGATGTTAAATTCCGACTGTTTTGATGTAATATTTACTATGACTTCTGCCACTTTTCTCGAAAGAATAAAAATGTTGAAGCCTAACAATGATTATGGGAAAAGAATGAAGGAAATGATGATGATGAGGGGAAGCGATAGGATTAATCAAGTAGCAGATCATGAAATAAATTTAGCTCTTAAATATCCTGAAAAAAAAGTAATATATATTTCATTGACTCCAAGTTTAGGCAATCCTATATATGACAAGTATGATGAAAATAGAGTTATGGTATTTGGTGGAAATTTTGAAACCGCGGCAATCGTATTAAGAAAGCTACACGACTATCAAAAATTCATTGATCACAAATCGATGACATAAAGCAATAGATATACGTAGATAATAGATATTTATTGAATCAAATTTTTAAGATCTTGAACTAATTCTTCTATTTCATCCTTACCTAAACATAATGTTACTTTACCTCCGCCTGGATTAGCAAAGGTGAGATTATGATCTTCATTATTTCTAGAAACAGTCCATTTTTTGCCTTCGGGCATCTTATATGAGGGAGCAAGCCAATCATCAGGTCTAAATTCTGCAAGTTGAAGTAATACCCCAAATGCATCTTTTGGATGGATAAAAAGTTCTTTCCAAGGATCACCATAATTATTATAACCGAAATAGGGAATTTTTTTGGTTTCAAGTACTTTTCTCGTCATTTCAATATCGGGGGTTTGCAAAACTAGATGGTGAATACCACCCTCCTTCTTTCTCAAAAAATTATCTAGAAAACTCCCTTTTCCAGTAGGTTTTATTAATTCAAATCTAGAAAGATCACCTAATGCAAAAGTTTCCCAATAATACTTCAGATTATTATCCTCACCATGATATTGTGGAATAGCACCAAGAATTTCTGTAAAAAATTTAACAGTTTTCTTGTAATTATTAACTGCCAATGAAACATGATCAATTCGTAAAATCATAAGTATATCTCTTTTTTTTCTTAAATGTTAATCCATACTCACCCGACAAAATTGATTAGACGATTCAAGAGCAACAGAAAGATTTATCTTTGTGAAATCCTTATTTTATTTAATGCCCGCAAAACCTTCCGAAATT
>JAEOTA010000087.1 GCA_016840085.1 Promethearchaeota archaeon | reverse complement strand
TCTGACACAGAATACATGTCTATTGAAATTTCTGCTTTTGTCCAATCAGCTGGTTTATCAGAAAAATTAAAGTATAAATATGCTTCATTCCATCCTAAAATATAATTTCCAAATATCAACCAATCTTGTCCACCGTTATTCGAAGTTGGATCATCTGAGTCCACATAGCTATCTTTTTCTGCTATTGTTGAAACAGTCTGATCTCTAATTATGGCTCTTGTAGGGGAAGGAAAGAACACCAATACAGCTATAAATAAAACACCAACCAAAAATAAAATCTTTTTTTTCATGTTAACCCTTCTTTTAATATAATTAAAGCCTTATAGGGAACCCTATAAGTTTCCCTATACAATAAATAAATTATCAGCTTAACATTTAAATCTTAACTTCAAGTTAATTGCTATACCAGTAATATATTATAATTTACTCATATCAAAACCGCAATTTGTACAGAACTTCCCTATAGTAATCTTTGTTCCGCATTTAGGGCAAAATTCAAATTTAATGGATTGCTGAGATTGCTGATACGATTGAATAGATGGAGAGGGCAGTGGTGATTTAATTGATGGTTCTGGCGGTCTTATAAGCGATTCTTTTCTTTGCTTGACTTTTTTAAGCGTAAAATATACAGCAATTGCTAGTAATGGAACGCCTATTAATAATCCCAATATTAATGGAATCCAAGGAAAATAATAATTTATCTGGACATTGTCGCTTATGGTGAGTGAAGTAGTCGAATACCCTCTATTGATATAGAGAAAATGCCATGTACTAGAGCTAGGTGGTCGCCACCGTCCTGAGTCTTGAAATCCGCTGTGCTTATTAAGGATCGCGGTGTATTCTGATAAAAAAATATTGTAGAATGCATCATACTGTCTTTGAGTTAAAGCAAGAACTAAAATATCATCAGTGGAAGCAGAAAACTCCCAGACATAACAATCAAAATTTCCCATTTTAAAATTATGATCTCTGTATGTGTAGGTTGGCAATGATATGGTTTCTTCAGCGTTAACCAGTAATAATTGGATTAGTGATAAAAAAGTTAAAACTCCAATAAAATAAACATTTCTTTTTTTCATTTCTAAATCAATAAATACTTTATTTTTGTCTTTTTTTACATTTTTGGAATCTATGGGTAAAGATGAGATATTTTTCTATTTAAATATACTCATCATTTATACCAAGTATATAATAACAAAATTGCTTCTTATGAAGTGAAAGGAAAATATCTATGCCGATGCTGTATACTCTTTGTCTTTGATATATTTTTCTAAAGTATATATTGATAGAGTTATACTTTCAATTTTTATTATAGTATTATTTCAGATAGTTGATTTTTAAATAGTTCTTCATCTATTAAAAGAAAATAAGAAGCTCTAAATATTATTCAAAATTGTATAAATTTAATACACCTCTTGATCTAAATCCACATGAAGTGCATTAAATGAAGTTGAAGAAAAAGTATGATGAATTAAAAGATTCTCTGTTAAATGTAAATAAAGAGATTGCATCTCGTGTCTTAAGTATTTTAGAAACTTCAGGATCAGCAATAATAAAAGCAGTAGATTTAGAAAGTAGTGGTTATATTATTATAGAGAGGGATGTTCTTTGAAATTTGTAATTCCCAATGTGGATCTTAAGAAGTTCTATAAATTGTGTGCGTTTCAAAATATATCAGCTAAGGATGTCAGACTTAACGAAAAGACGATCAAATCTTACAAAAAGTTTAGAGATTACCTCTTTGGAGGATCTATTAAAGCCGAATCTTATGCCATTTTTATTGAAAAGTTTCGAAAGCGTATACTTTCAAAAATAATATCTGAGGAAGATTTATCTCAACTTGATAATAGACCATTTACCCCTATAATTATTAAGAACTTGCTTGAAAGGAAAAAGCATCAGATTTCATTATCATCGGTAAAAAATCTTCTCTCCTTGTTAATGAAGGTCCATCTCCTTGATCAAATTCCTATCATAAAGATTATTAATATAACAGATGAGGAAACTCAAGATAAGGAGCTTATCTATCATTATTTATTAAGAAGTAAGGATTTCCTCAGTGTAAAGAAAGTAAAGAAGTATTTTAGGGAGTCTCAGAGAGCCCATAGAATAAATGATTACCTTATAGAATTGTGGATTGATGACAAAATTGATATTAAAGGAATTGATATCCCAAAGAAACTTTGCCATGAATATGATTATAAAAGTTTACCTCCTGATGAAGTGAAAGAATACAAATCTATAGAGACTTATAGAGTAAGAGAGACAGGGGAGCTTAGAGCTAGAATTGCACTTTCTGATAATTATAAATTATATCCTAAAGGGGATTGAAAATCGTAGGATATAATGATATAAGGGATGCAATAAATGCAATGGAACAATTTCAGTCCGAGAAACCTGAAGTCTTTCGCAAAATTCGACAAGCATGGTCGCTTGCTCGACCTATCAAAGCACCTTATAGTGAAGTCAATCGCATTCTAATAAAACCTTCTGAAATTGGGCAAATATTAGAAGAAAAGTTGAAAGAGATGAAGGATACCCTTTATCCCGGGGGGATATACTCAATTTACAGTGAAAAGACTCAATATGGGATGGGAAAGTCTCAATTTGCCCACTTTTTAAGATCATTGTATGAAAATGCGACTCCTTTGGGTCTCTCCGAATATCATATCTTTGATCCATCGGATGAGGGTTTTAATAATTTTAAGGATCAATTACGCCTCTGCTTCAGTAAATGTAATAATAACAGAGAATTTTATTTTTTTGTGGATGAGATTGACTTAATTGATGACCCTGAAATAAGTGAAGAAGTGAAAGTTACATTAATTGAAAGATTTGGAAATATTCTTATTAGCACTTCGGAGGAAGCGTATAATAGAGAGCTACCTTTTTACATATTTTTAGTATTAAGCAATCGTATTCTTGAAGATTTTGAACGATACGCTCCACATCGTATTAAAAGACGAATTAATCCTTTTCTTAGGGCTGATCTTCTTTTCGATAACAACGATATTGAGGCGTTTGCTGTCAACTTTTTTGCGGTTCTTTGGGCGTCGAACTATAAAAATATTAAAACAAAATTGAGGGAAAATGATTTTAGGTTTAAAGAAGTAATGGGCAACTTATTAACACATTTTATAGAAAATTTAGATTTCTTGGGATTAAATATTCAGAGTTTAGTGGTAGGGGATTTAGTAGAAAGACTTCGTAATATGTTTGAGATTATATTCGATGGAGTGGAGGATGATCAATTAAGATCTATAAATTTAGGAAACGACAGCTATGTAGGAAATGCTCTTGAGGGAATTCTTAAAACATACCTCCTCAGGAAGAATAGACCTTTTATCATTCATGAAAATGGAAATAGCATTATTGCATCTTATAAAAATGAAGAAAGACTAATTAAAGACCACAAAACAGATGGATATTATGATTTTCGAATAGGTGACAATGAAATTGGATTCATGCCTGTTGAGATCACTACCCAAAAGAAAATTCATTCTGGACGGAAAAAGAAACAGCTCAGAGCCTTTACAGAAGATCATATAACTCTATTGATCTGGATCTTTATTGATAGACGTATTATAAACGAAGAATTAGAGAAATTTGATGAAGAAGTGAGAAATGACCTTCAGAGAATTCTTTTACCAAGAGATTTAATCCAGTATACATTAATGGTTAAAGATAGAGCTTTTAGTCTCCTTGAAGAATTCAGAAAAGACATAATGAGTAATATAGAGACGTTTTTAAAAAAATATGCTAAAATATTGTTCAATCAATGGATGATTGGGCAACCAATAGTAATACCACTAGGGGGAGAGATATCAGACGATGGTGGACCAACCCAAGTCGATTTAGACGATATAAATGATAGAGTCTCGCGATTGTTAGAAAATACTTTTCAGTATTTAGACAGTGTCACAAGAAGAAAGCACAAAGGAATGAAAACTAAACTCGAAGCAGAACTTAGAGGCCTAAGTACACCACTTCAAAATATTGGAGTAGAATGGCCCTTTATTGATTTAAATACGATATATAGAGAAATAGCCCAAGAACTAACAAATGCGGGAATATGTAAATATACATCATTAGAAGAAGAGAGCTTCCTTGTTAAAATAAAAGAAACATTTGCCATTAATACGGCAGTTGATCAGTGTAAAAGAGTCATTATTAGTAGAATTGAAGATAAAATTAATATTACCGTTTAATCCAAATTATAATAAAGTTCAAGAATATGTAGATGAAATCAAAGTGTTCTTGAAAGAGCACATTAAATAATGTTATATCTGGCAATTTATAACTCAGATATTCTCTACTATTGAAATAAACGAATAATACGACTTATAAGCGTCTATTATTCAGATTTTTTATATCTTTCTTCAGATGTCCAAAATATTGGCTTATCATTGCTATCTAGTAGATATTTATAGTCTCTTTTTGTCCCAAATTCATCTGTACATTCTGCTTCAATATATTTTCCATTAATGATTGATCTCATATCTTTAATAATGCATTTTTCATTTCCAGATTCTCTGCATATTATTTTTGCCAAAGGATTTTTTATTTCTTTTTTTGACATACATATATTCAAAGTATTGCAAATTTAAAAATGTTAAAGTGATTTAAATTTCTAATTTTTAAGTATCATTTATAGTTGATTTTACTATTTTTATCACTTTATCTTAAATAAATCAATTATTTAATGTATTGGTCGATTTGCTTGATTATTTCTCTGCAATAGGTCTCAACCGATTTCAATTCATCGCGTGTTAGATATCCCGAACTATGCGCTACACGATTTCTTATTGAATATAATGAATCGATTCTCGCAATAATCCAATGTTGGTCTTTGAATTTGTCTTCAAAACAATCTTTCCATATATGTCTTATGACTCCAATCAATTCATTTAAATCCAAATAATAGATATCGTGGTCTCCTCTAATGGGCAAATAATTTTGATTTACTTCTTGCTTCTTTCTTTCTTGGATTGTTCTAGTTATTTTTCCATTTCTAATTGATTCAATTGATTGTTAATAATATGATGAAATTCAATCTCATTTTTTAATAAAACATAGATTTCAGAGTCAATATTCCATTTACAAGCTAAATTTGGTATAGTAATATTCTCTTTATATATTTGTAAAAATTTGTCTAATTTTTTTTTATAATCAGAAGGAATAATGAAAAAAAGATCAGTCTCAAGAATATATGGTATATCTAATCCAGAATATTTTAGACATATGTGATAATTACTTTTTGGTTTCATAATAAAAATTCTTTTTATATCTTATTGGATCTAATTATCCTAGATTATTTGGATATTTTTTCCAATATAAAGATGTTTTCTATTTGTTTTAAGAATTTTGTATAATACAAATTTGAATTAGATATACTAAGGCAATATATGAAAAGTGGATTAAAGAAAATAATATTGAAGCTACAGCTATGCCTTGACTAATATATGTTGTTATGATTTCTGCCATGTCAAATACTAAACTTATTTTCTGAGTTATATATTGATTCACATTTATGAATTAGATGGAAGTTATTATTTTATACTTAATATAGAAAAGATTAATGGATATGAAACTAAAATTTAAAGAAAATTAAATAAAAATTGAAAATTTTAAGAGCTTATATATGTCACATCTTAAATAACCAATATAGTGAAATCAGATTTATCGAAATCAATGCTATAATTAAGAAAAGAGTTCCTATATAAAAATAATAATAAATATTTAATACGAAGAAAACAGCATACAATTATGGCGAAAGAAGACGATTTTAAAAAGAATGAAAAAACTCAAAAAGATATCTATGATTTTATAAAAGGAAAATCTTCAAAGAAAAATAAAAATTCTAAGAAAGATTCAAAAATTAATTATGAAAGCCTAGCTACCGGACAAAAAGCTGCAAGAATTGGTTTAGATAGTGAAAAAGAAATTATCAATGCGATTAATACTAATCAAAGCTTTAGAGAACTAGTAAGAAATTGCTTACAAAATCTAGGTTTTATGTATGAAGGTGAAATGACCTGTGAAGACGCTCCAAAAAATATGAAAACAGATATAACGATTAAAATTGCTAGGAGACCAATTGGAGTAAGTATTAAATCAATAAAAGAAACAAGTTTTCATCAGACTGATAGACGAAGATTAGAAAAATGGAAAGAATTCCTAAATATGCCTGATAACATATATGATATTATAAAAACAGCAATTATAAGAAAGGCAGAAAAAGGAAGGGCAAGTAAATTTATATTAGATAAAGATAAAAAAACAATACGGAATTTCTTTTCTGCAAAATATGAGATTATAATTAAGGAAATTTTTTCAAGAGAAGAAAAAGATTTGTTAATACTTCTAATAAACAATATAAAAGATGAAAAAATTTACTTATACCGAATGGGCGATGTATTTAAATTTTTAATTAAAAATGTATCAAATAATATTGATTTTACAGTTAATGGTATAATAAAACTGGGAGATTATTTGACAATACAAAGAAAAAGTGGAAATGGTAAGCATATAAAAATTCCAAAAACTGATTGGAAACATCCTGGGAATGATTTACAATTTAAATTTTACCCAATAGAGTTTGCTATTTACATTAAAGAAAATAAATTAATTCTTTTTAGCGAATTTGATTATAAACTCCAAATTTTCCAATAAATACTAAAATTAGACAAAGATTTAAATATAAAATCGTACTTTTTTTACATTAGTGTAAATCTAACGCAAAAACCAATTTAATAAAAATTAAATTTCAAAAATATAAATATATTAAGAGGTCGAAATATGTCTCAAAAATCAAAGGAACAAAGTTCCGAGTCCCGTGAATTATCAAAGAGAATACAAAAACAAATTGAAGAGGCAGTAAATAATGCTTTTGAAAAATTATTGAAAGAACAAGAAATACTTACAAATATTGCTCCGTCAGTGGAAAGTGTTGGTACACCTTTAATTGAATTCGAAAGTGATGCTACTGCACCAATTTTAAGATATGATCTTCCAAGTCCCTCTTCATTTGAGGGAAAAAATTATATCGAACTGAACGATATACTAATCGAGAAATTTAAAGAGGAAAAAATAACGAAAACAATACTTCTTGAAGATCTCTTGTTTAAGAATAGAGATGAAATTAAAAGATACTTGTCAAATTTAACAATGCATGATTTAGAAAAAGAATTATTTGATTTAGATATCGAACCTTATGTTCCTCCTGAAGATCCTCAAAAACTTAGAGATAAAATTACACATAAAAAAAATAGAATTGCTGCTTTAGAAACTCAACGTGATGCTATATTAGCTAACACAGGTATTATTATTTTAATAAGATATTTACTTGTTGCACTCATAAATAATCAAATTTCTATCAAGAAAAAGGAACTAAAAAAATTAGAAGCAAAATTAACTCAAATTGAAGAATCTATGGAAGATTATCCAGAAAGACCAACTATCCCGGAAGGTGTCGATAATATCGATGTGAGATACAAGATTTTTAAATACTACTTAGAAATAGCGATGTTTGTGCATGACTTATATCCCGCCTTTTATATTTCAATGGGTGGTAATTTTAAAATTAAATTTTTAAAAGTAGAAGAGCTAAGACCTAGAATTGTATATATTGAAACTTTAAAGATGACGAATTTTCCTGGTGACTATGGTGCTGGAACAGTAATAAAGACCTTTTCTCTTTTACCAAGAGAAAGTACTGAAATTAGTATTAAAACTTGGAAAAAAAGTGAGGAAACCATTAAAAAGGCATCATCAGTATTAGATTCTTATACTGAAGAAAAAGCAAATGAATTTGAAAATTCTGTTCAAGCAGAATGTGCAAGATCTTCCAAAATAGATAAAGCATCATCTTATCATGTAAAAGCTAGTGCAAGTGCAAATTGGGGATGGGGTAGTGCTAGTGTCAGTGGAGGTACAGAAGGAAGTGTAAAATCATCAAGAGAGGAATCCGCAAAAAATGTAATGAGTGCAACGGCAAAGAATAGTCAAAGAGCTAGTGCAAGTCGTGAAGTATCTATAGATACTGAACATGAAAGAAGAGAAGAAGAAGAAGAAGAGACTGTCATTATGAGAAGTATTCGAAATTTAAATGTTACTAGAACATTAAATTTTACCTTTCGCCAAATGAATCAGGAATACCATTCAATTCTCCATCTAGTTGATTTACGATTAGGCTTCTATAATGGATATCCTGGAAGTCTTCGAGAATATGCATTATGCGATATAGGACATTTTGTTTATAAATATATAAAAGAAGAATTTCAAGAACAATTTCTTGAAGAACTAAAGAATATGATCAAAGATGAATATGGTAAGGTTTATGATTATTATGGAAAATCTAGAGCATTAATAGAAGAATTCAATCCCTATGGGGAAGAACCTCCATATTTACGAGTTAAGCCACCTTTAGATGAAAAAGGAGAACCCAATGGTCAGCAAAAATATATAATGCGTCCAGAGAAAAGGGATGACCAAGGAAATATAATCCAAAAGGAAGATGCTAGATTTGTTGATGGGATCATACTTTCGAATAAAATATTAACAATGAAGACGGATGGGGTTATAGTAGAAGCTCTAATGGGAAAAGTCAATGCTTTAGATGATTATTCATACTATTATAGAATAGAGAAAATTAGGAAGAAGAAAATGGAAAATGAACGAATAATAGAAGGTTTGAATTTAGTGAAGGAATTATTAAAAGATAAAAAATATGATCAAGCAGTAATTGCTTATAAACAAACTTTTGGTGTAGAAGCTGGTATAGAAGCATTAAAAAACATTTTTTCTTTGAAATTGGAAACTTTAGAAAAATCATAAATAAATTTTTTCTTAATTTTTTTTGATGTATATACTGCTATTTTAATAAGCAAGAATAATGAAATAATTGTCTAGAAAATCTAAATTTAAATTTATATAATGATGTGGTTAAAATTTCGAATAATAATGATGATGAAGAAAATATTTCTGAATCTTTAAATATTGAAGAAGAATTAGTTGAAGAAAAACCTGATGACATTGAGAATAAATTAGAAGTTGAAATAAAGTCTGATACGGATTCTAGTGGTATTTTTGAAGAAGAGACACCCGGCAGAAAATCTGTTTTTATTGGTGCATGGGGTGAAAGAGGATTTATGGATGCAGCAAATAATAATGAAGAATTTCAAGATCATTTAAGAGAATGTTTTAAGAAATTTGGTTTGAATTATGATGGTGAGATCAGTGCCTATAAAGAAAGTAAGGAAAAAAAAACAGATATTGTTGTGAATGTTGGTGAAACTAGTATTGGAACAAATATAAAAACAACTACTACAAGATCTAATCTAGGGGTGGATAAGAGATGGTTAGAGGTATGGAAGGAAAAACTGAGTATCCCTGAAACTATATATGATATAATGAAAGATGGAATTCTAAGAAAAGCAAGAGAAGGAAAACCTGGAAAATTTATCTTGGAAGAAGATCGAGAGATTATTGAAAATTTTTTCATCGCAAAAAAAGAGGAAATTGTTAGAGATTTATTAACAAAGAACGAGGAAAACTTAGATGTAATGGTGATAAATGATGCGCAAAAAAAAAAATATTATTTATACAAAATGGATGATTTTATAAATTTTCTAGATGATAATATGTCTGATAATACAACTCTTTCAAATATAGGATATCCATGGCTAGGAGATTTTATAAAAATGCAAAGAAAATCTGGAGATGGGAATAGGAAAGAATATCCTAAGACGGATTATAGGCATCCGAGTAATATGATTCAATTTAAAATAACACCTGTACAATGTGCTGAATATATTGAAAAAAACAACTTATTAAAATCACATATTATAGATTACAAACTCTAACAAATTTGATAAGATCTTATATTTTCAATCTTTTCTTGATTAAATCCTTATATCTAATTTTTTTTTAGTATCTAATCCAATGAGAGACTTTCATTAAATTTTCTATTCCGTTTAGTTTTCTCACATTATTATAAAACTTAAGTTGTTATTTAGTCACACTTTTTTATTAGAATATAGTTCAGTATTCCAACCAAAAAGATTCAGTTATATAATGATATAAGCCATTTATTATTGGTCTCGGATCAAAATCTAATAAAGGTTCAGCTGAGATTAAAGATTTAAATCCATTTTTATATTTAAATATTAAGAATTTTTTAGGTTCACTATATCTCCTAATATACCTTTTAAAACATTTCTAGACAGCACTTCAACATTTTTATGTCGTATCGACCCCCTCTAATAATTCTGCATCCAAATCTTCCCCTTTTCTTGAATGACCAATTCTATGTAAATGAGGATTAATAGCAACCCACATTTTTGCCACAATATCTTTTTTACGATCAATGTCCAAGTATATATTATACATCTTTATATTTTTTAGATCTATTTTAGGTCCGGTTCTAAACAATTGAGTTCAATTATAGAAACTTCAAATTTTGTTTAAAAAATTAGCGTTTTATAGAATTGAGATAATCTTTTAGAGAATTATATAATTCTTTAATAAAATTTGTTGGGTTTTCAATTTTTAAAGCTTTAGAAATAGTTAAATCTAGATCATAACGATATCTTTTTCCTATTTGTTCCCAAAAAGGTAATAATTTTTCATTGAGAATATTTATTAAATTTACTGAAATTTCTTTGTATAAATCATCAGAAATCTTTACCATATTCAATATAGGAACTTCTAGATAATCATTTATTAAAAATCTAGTCCATGTATCTGAAATTTTTCTGCTAAACAATATAAGGATTGATATGAAGATAGTGCTATTAAACCAAGCAGTAAGGAGAATGGAATATTTTGAGTTGATGTTTCTAATTATGTAAAAATTTTTTGATGCTGCTAACTCTATTTCAGAGAAGTTAGCAAATATTCCTCTATTAATAAAATTTAAATCTACTTTATCAGTAATGAAAATGTTACCAAAAGGCTTTTTTGATTGAACCTGATAATATACATGACTATACCAGTACTTTCTGTGCTTTCTAATTGCTGGTTCGGCAGTTTTAGCAGATTTACCCCAATTAATATAAGCTCTCAAATTCTCTGGAAAAGTTTCAACTTCCTCAGGAGGTATAGAAATCATATAAGTATCAACAGCAGGATTAATAGTATAACTATATAAGCTAGGTTTTCTAAGAGTTTTAATTAAGTACTTTTTATCAATAATAAGACTTTCTTTTGTTTCCTTATTTTCAATTTCAATATGATTTTTAACATCTTTACAAATATCCCAGTATTTATTTCTTAAAAAAAAAAAGTCTGGACCATACATTTCAATACCTCTTATGAGTGTTTCTATTCCTAGTATGTCTTTCCAAAAACCTAAAATTCCCGTACTAATGCCCTGATTAAATACCTCTATAACCAATTCTTTTAATTTTTTATTTCCAACAAGAGACAACCAATTATTATCAAGAAATTGAGCTAAATTCTTAACATTTACAAGATAAAACTCATCTTTTTGTTTGAAATATTCAATATTACTATTTAATAAATGAAAAGCGAAGTCTTGAATATTAACGCCATTAATTTGGGTAAAAATTGTTAAACCATCTATTTCTTTTTTTTTCAAACCAATAATTATTACTTCCTTGAAGCCACTATCGATTGAAAATGATGCTTGTGAGCCAGATTCTAAAAATGAGAGTAAAAAATATTTTTCTTTAATTAATTCTTTATAACCTCTTCCATATATAGTATAAAAAGTAGAAGCAGGGAGAACTGAAATTAAGAGCCCATTCTTTTTTAAGATATAATCAACGAGAAACATACTTAATATTTGTAAGCTTGTTTCTTTTCTTGTTATAAATTTTGAATAACCCAATCCATCAAAAAGTTTTAATAACGTATTTCGATAATTATTGTCCATATATTTCCATCGAGTAAATGGTGGGTTTGTCAAAATTATATCAGCATTTAGTCTTTCTTTATTATTCTTTATTAAGATTTCTTTTGAGATTTCCGTAAAGGCATCTCCTGAGATTATTTTGATCAGAGATCTCCTTCCTTTAACGACTTTCAACAGTGCGGCATATCCTACTAACGCAGATAAAGTGTAAGGTTCAATACCCCATATTTTTTTAATATTATTAATCCCAATTCTTTTCACCGTCTCAGTTAATGTCCTACCAGAGCCGAAAAATGGATCAGCTATAACGAATTGTTTATTTTTATTTTTTTTTATATATTCCTCTACAAGAGAAGCCATTAAATTTATACCTTCATCAGTTGTGTAATATGCGGCTAATTTTTTTCTTTCATTTTGAGGAATCTTTTTTTGGACTTTAATTTGGCATTCTTCTATAGAAATTTCATTTTGTTGTATTTCTTTTTCCAAGTATTCAATTTCATTATCATTTAACGTTTTCAAATAAGACAATAATGGAATATCCTTATCTTGAATATTCTTTAATTTTATTTCTTTATAGAATTTAAGAATTTCTCTTAAACTTGCTACAAGAATATTGAATATATCAATATTATCAGGTTTTAAATTAAATTTATTCAATATATCATTAGATAAGGACATTTTAAGTTTCTTTAATTTTAATTATCAGTTAATTTCATTAAATTCAATTATTTGTTAATTTTTTATACTTATTTATTTAAACTCATAAGCAATTAATAAAAAAATGTTATAACAAATAATATAACTAATGTTATAACAATTGTTATAATATAAAAAAGTAAATAATATATATAAATGTTATGATATTTGTTATAATAATTGTTAAAACAATAACAAAAGTGTATTAATTCATATGAACGGAGAAATAACAAAATATTATAAATATGACAGTTCAGGGTCTGGGAGTGTTACAATTCCTATTGCACTAGCTAAAGCGTTAAATTGGGAACACCAAGATGAAATTGGTATAATAATTGACGTTAAAAACGATAAAAAAGGATTATTCTTGTTTAAGAAATAGAAAAAAGCACTAGTTTTAAAATTTTTTTAGAAGTCGGAAAAGCTTGAATTTATTTTAAATCTTCAGCACTAGTTATCTAAAAATCTTATACTTAGTAACTCCAATCATGAAGCCAGAGGATTATATTATTAAGTTCCTATAATTGAACTATAAAATTATTTCTAGATTTAATCTAATTTATGATAAATTAGGTGGGTCTTTTAGTATAAATATAAGTTTTAATTTTTTCTTCAAAAGAACGAATATAATCGAATCGATCACAATTTATTAGTATTTGAATCGTTTTTAGTGAATTAGGTCTAAATCATTTTGTCTGGAAGAAATATAGTTTATAAAAATGCATTATCTAAATCTATAGAAAAGAGTTTTTTTATTCCCATAATTCAAGATACTAAAGTAATCCAACTAGGAATAAATGGTAGAACATTACCTTTAAAAGAAAGTATTAGTCTTAATGACTTTACAGAAAAATTACTGCCTTTATTAAGAGAATTAGAGTTATATGTTGACTTAACATGTTTTTCTTACGATAATAATAAACATTCTTATCTTTTCAATAAAAAATGGGATATTTCATCTTTTAAGGTGTTTTGGATAAAATTATCTGAAAGACAAAAAGAAATAATCATTAAGGTGTATGAAAATAAACAAATTTCAAGAGAAAAACTAGTAGATAGTCTTCTAAGAAAGAAAATGTTAAAAAATGAAGAAGGATTGACAAAAAAACTTGCTGGATTGGTTGCTGGAATGACAAGAAAATGGAATTCTTTAAATTTTGAACCAATTTGGTATATAAATAATGGTATCTATTTACTTAATCCAAATATAAAAGAAGTTCTACAAAATTTTTTTAAGGAGAAGGATGATAATGAGAGAAATTTGGAAAAATGAAAATGAATTAAATGAACATTCTCAAATTAAAGAAAAAATTGATTTTTTCATAGACGAAGATATAAAAAATCTTATCAAAAATTCAAAAATCAATGAAGATATAATCATTAAAGATTTTATCCAAGTAGGAAAAGGTGCATTAGATGTTATTGTTGGAGGGACTTACCAAGATCCAATTCATATGTTTAGAGAATATATAAGTAATGCCGTTGATTCAGGGAGCGAAATTCAGAAAATAACAATTTGGTATCAAAAAGAAGAACCTATTATATCTTTTTATGATGAAGGTACTGGAATGGATGAAGAAAAATTGTTACTTGGACTTATAATGTTTGATGGTGATAAAACGCACGAAGATGATTATATTGGCGAATTGGGCATAGGATTATATGCTGGTGGAAAAATCTGTGAAAAAATAAGAATTTTATCAAAAAAAAAAGGTATGCACTATTACATTGAAGCAGAATTGCCAATAGAAGAATGGATTAATTCAACTAAACAGAGAAATGAAGAAAAAGAAGGTTTATTAGTCAAAAACGTAACTAAATTTAAATTAAGAAAAGTAGCTGTTCCGAAAGATGAAATTAATGATCATTTTACTAATATACAATTAGTAAATCTAAGAGATGATGTTTTGGAAAAGATTGAAAGTGGAGAGTTTCTAAGAGAACTTTGTAGTATATTACCTATAGATTTTCCTCCTGATTGGTCACATAAAGGGGAAATTGATAAATTTTTAAATGGTTGGGTTAACCATAAAATTAAAGTTTTTTTTAATGGTACTCAATTGTTTAGAACTGTACCTAAAATAACTTTAGAAAATCCAAAGACTTACAATATTTACTTGGAAATTAAGGGTAAAAGAGATATTGTGGCAAAAATGTGGGTTGCAATTAATCCTCATCTGCATAGAATTGGATCATCAAATAAAGGGTTTGAATCGGATCAAGGATTTTTAGAGGGTATGGCGATAAGGCATAAAAATGTTGAAATTATGTCTAGAAATGCTGTAAGAGGTTATATTAGAAAATATAATACACGTTTTCTTCACTTTTTTGGAGATTGTCATATCGTTAAGCCCAGAACAAAATATTTTCGTGATAAAATTCAAATTTTACCACAAACAAATCGGATAGATTTCCAATATACATATGGATGGGAAAAGGTTAAAGAACAGATAATAAGACAAATAGAAACCTTATGTAAAGAAGTTAGAGATCGAGCGGGTGAAATTAGTAAGAAGAAAAGAAGGAATAAAAAAGATGAGATTGACAATGGAGAAGATTTATTAAGTAATGCTTTAGAATTATATGAAAATAAAAGATATGAAGATACAATAAATCTTTTGAAGAAGGCTGAAACAATTTTCAAAAAACATAAGAAAGATTGTACACACCAACTTAAAATTTGTAAAAAATATAACCAAAAATCTCATAACTATATAGATAAGGATAGAGAAAGAAGTACTGAAAATGGGAGTGATTTAAAGAAAGAATCTATAAAGCCAGAGCCAATTAAGAAGGCTGTAAAGATAGAAACATCTCAGGAAGTAGAAAAGCTAGAACCAATTAAGAAGGCTGTAAAGACAGAAACATCTCAGGAAGTAGAAAAGCTAGAACCAATTAAGAAGGATGTAAAGACAAAAATACCTCAAGAAGCAGAAAAGCCAGATATTATAGATTTACTGATAAAAAAATTTGAATTCATTATCAAGAATAAAAATTTATTTTTAAGAAAAAAAGCTCCAATTTTGAAAAAAATATCAGTTGATGATTTAATTTCAATATTAGACAATATAATTAATAGTATAAAAAAAACAATAGTATAAAAAAAACCAATGAGTTATAACAATATAGTAAAAAAAAAAGTCAGAACTAAATACAATTTACCACTTATTAAGCAATTTTGTAGGGATTATAATAAAAAATGTAGATATTTTGGTTTAACAGGAAAAGATTTTAGTGATATTCTTGATTGGAATTCATATATTCAAGATATATTGACGGTCGAGTATAATAAATCCTTAGTTCCTGAATTAATCAAAAATATCCATGCTTATAAGTTAGACTCTAAGACGAGATTGGTCAATAGCGATGTTATAAAACTAATTTGTTCAAATGATCCTAGAATTGATTATCCTTTTGATATAATAAACTTTGATTTTTTAGGAACATTTATATATCAATTTAATAATAAGAATAAAGAAAAAAGAATTGAAAGAATTGAAGTATTTAATAAAATCATTAAAAAACAAGGAGCTTTTCTTAAAGCCGGTAGAGGATTTCTATTTTTCATAACGATTAATGGTCACAGAGGAAGAGATATTTCGATTTTTGAAAATGCTTTGAAAAGTCTCTTTAGAAAAAATAATCGTAAAGAAATTAAATGGTTATTATCACCCGATAATAATGTTCGACAATATCAAAAGATTGCATACGTATTACCCGTTTTAATTTTTAAAAAGTGCCTTAATCTTTTTGATGTTAAACAGTTTAAAATTATAGTTTATCAAGCTAATCAAAATATAATGGTGCATTTATGTTATTATTTGATAAAAAACATCAAGGCGCATATTGATTTTAGTGATATAGATTCAAAGATGTTAACTGAAAGTGATATAATTTTAATTAGAAAAGATGGTAAAGAAAAATATATTAAAGGTAATCAATTTTTCTCAACCGAAAATCCCTTCAACAATTTTTAATTGAAAATAATCATTGTTTGTTGTCATTAAAATGAATAAAGGGGAGAGAATTAAAAAAGAAATCCCCTCAGGAACAAAAGAATGGGCAGATTATAATGTAAATTGTATCAATGGGTGTTTTTATAATTGTAAGTATTGCTATGCTAAATTTATGGCAATAAGATTTGGTAGGAAAAATCATAAAAATTGGTCTATTATGGAAATTAATGAAAAGGCGGTAAGAAAAATTTATAGACTTCGTAATGGTAGGTTTATGTTTCCTACAACTCATGATATATTTCCATTTGAACCTTTTTTATCTGCATGTTTGAAGACTCTTGAAAATATTCTGATGAAAGGGAACGAAGTATTAATTACCACTAAACCATCTTTGTTTGTTATTAAAAAAATTTGTCATGAATTTTCTAAATATAAGCAACAAATACAATTTCGTTTTACTATAGGTTCAATTAATAATAATTTACTTAGATTTTGGGAACCAAAAGCCCCATCCTACAGTGAACGTAAAGATTCATTAATTTTTACTTACAAAAATGGTTTCAAAAATTCAATTTCATCAGAACCTTTATTAGATTTTGATCCTAGACCACTAATAAATGATTTATATCATTATATAACAGAATCTTTTTGGTTGGGAATTATAAATTATATTCCTGCAAAAAATGTGCATATTGAAGAATGTAGGTTTTATGACAATGCGAGAGAATTAAAAAAAAAGGAGAATTTGATGAAAATTCTTCAATGGACTAAAAACTATAATAAAATTAGATATAAAGATTCAATAAAGAAAAGATTAAAATTAAATCAATTTTAATAGAATCTCAGCATTAATCATTGATGGTTATCTTAAAAAAATAATTAATAAAAAAGAGTAGATTACCGATATTCAATTATTTTTTTTTTGTTTATTTGGTGGAATTAATTTTAAATTATTATAATCTAAAAGGCAAAAATCAATATTACTGTTATTTTCTATATAACTGGCAAATCTTAAAGGAATGTATGCATTAATAAACGACAATTTAGCCATATTAGCTTAATCTTAAAGGAATCAAAGCAATTTTCTAAAAATCAGCGAGTACAATGTTCTGCTATAGTGGAAACTTACATTAGAAGTAATAACACTAAAAGTTATCAACCTAGAGAGATATAAAAGAAACGCTTTTCTCTTCCATACTTTTTAATTAATCCGAGATCAACATAAATCTAAGAATGTATCTTTTTCAATAAAAAATACATTCCCTTTTAATTTTTTACGTATTCTTTTTTTGGCATCTTTCGTAATACTTTCATTCGTCGCAATAAAGACTCTCGTAATAGGATGTCTACTACCTTTATCATCTTGATATTTGAAATCATAAGCTTCCTCAACTTGATAAATTATCAATTTTATTTTATCTGGTAATCTTCTTGCATCATCTGTATTTATTTTCCCAACCTTGGCTACTATAGCATTCCATTCTTTCATTTTAAACTTATTCCTATTCGAAAAAACAATATCTTTACCCATTTCCTCTGTTCCATGAGTGAGCTCTATATCTTGAAACCCTAAGTCTTCAAGTATTTCTTTTAATAGTTGTCTGAATTCCTCCTCTTTAGATATATTACCTAATTTTTGCTCTAATTCCAATTTAGAATATTTTTTTATAGTCTCTCTTTTCTGATTTACCAGATATCTAATAATACTCATAATTCTATTTAATTCTTTTTTTAAATTATTTCGATTTAATTGAAAATCCTGATAATAGACTTTATGCAGTTTTAACAAATTTTCTTTATATAGATGACTTTCTTGATTTAGTTTAGTTTGATTTTTAGTAAAAAAGAGATCTCCATATTCTATATTCGGAAACAATCCAAATTTTGCATCTAAATTATTTCTGATTTCATTAAAATATCTCTCTAAATTAATTAGGGCTGAATAATCATAATTCTCAATAGAATTTTGCATATCAAACAAAATCCTCTGAAAAGTTTGCAATAAATGGACAATATTAATATTATAATTAGAGATTTGTCGGGAGAGAAAAGGTAATAATTCCACAGACATATAACCTTCTAAATTTTTAAAATTTCCCTCTGACAAGTGATGTAACTTAATTTCATTCACATTTAAAGCATTTTTTCCCATAAGATTAGCAAATTCGTTGTCTAAGAAACTTTTTATCGCTTTACTAATAATTTCAGAATAGTTTTTATGAACAAAAGAGATAAATGTAATAAAAAATCCTGTCCTTTGAATTCTATATGCAGGACCGACATTTAAATCCTCATCCATTAATTCTGATGAAATATAATCATCTATGAATGATGAGATTTGAAAATCAACAAATAAATTCGTATTGAAATAATAAATTTTATTATAATCTTTTATCGAGTTAAAAATAGTTTCCATATTGTTTTGAAGCTCATTAAACATTTCATCAGTGTAGGTTTCCCATTTGAGTCTGAAAGATACGAGTAAATGATTAGTAGGAGAATGAGCATAAATATTAGAGTGTTGAATTTGCAAATATTTTATACCATTGATTTCAATTTCTTGTCCATACTTTTTTTTCATAGCATTTAATAGTTTTGGATACTCCAAATCTTGAGTATAAATATTAAATCCATTCAATGTAAGTGTCTTCTCATCAATTTTTTTAACTCCCGTAGAAATATAGCTTTATGAGTTTTTTGATTATGAATGCTAAATGTAGTACTACGAATTTCTAATTCCCAAAAAGCATTACGGAAGAATTTTATTCCCCAATTACTATTGAAAATCATATTGAAATCCTTTTCAATATTATATTGTAGCTCTTTTATTTGAATATATACAGCATTAACACGATTTTCATTAGAAATATCCTTTAAGGTATTATAAAATTTTTGATAGTTCTTTTGCTTAGATGTAATATAAGGTTCCTGACTAATTCTTCCAGAATAAATATTTGTTGGGGGTAAATTTTCATATTTTCCTAAAATTTCAGTTTTTCTCATTACCTCAATTACAAAACCTACATACTTTTCTGCTATTTCTTCATAATTTCTTGAACCTGGCTGATTAAACGCATTCCAAAATATATCAAAAGAAGGTTTTAATTTTTTTCAAAAATCAACCTCAAAACTATCAATTTTTATTCTCGGAAGTAGAATCTCATCTCTCTTAGGTGCATCCGAGTCTTTGCTGATAAATGAATCTTCATAAGGAACTAATGAAATTTTATAGTCTCTTAAATGAGTAAATGAGAGATAGAGAAAAATAGGTAAACTAGCTCCTATTTTTTCTAAAGTTTTTAGATACATCACGCATGAACGGATAATATTTTTTTCCAAATACCACATACCAAGTTTTCTTACGGGCTTATTATAATGCCTACCATGAAGGTGTGTAGTAGGTTTTAAAAGAGAACTGTCAATAGCTTCTATCATTCCATTCCGGTATAATTGAACATATCCCACATAATTATCCGAATATGGATCTGGACCACAAGATACAAATAATCCGTGTAAATTTCGCTCAATTTCTCTACCAAAAGTACAGCCGGGTGGTTTTAAATAATCCTCAAAATTATTGAACACTATTTCAAGATCGAGTGATCTGTTAGCTATCAAGGCATCAATTGAAATCATGTGAATCAGCATCCTAATTTGATCTGGAATATTTATATGATATTCTCCATTATTTAACTCGTGTAATCTATCTTGGAAAAGAAAATTGATTTTTTCTTTATTAATCTCAGAATTCTTATGCCCAAAATTGATTTTTCTTTCTTCTTCCATACTTAGTTTCTTGATTATTTCTCTAAATTCTGGGAATTCTAAATTTTCTAATACTTTACTTTCATTAATTTTCTTTATTTCTTCTGGGCGCAGGAAGAGATTTAGAAGCCCCTTTTTTATTGAATATAAATCTATATCTTCATCTTCAGGTTCATAATAATATCTGGAGGAACCTGGATCAATAATTTTAATTTTTCTTATTTTATTAATATCCTCGTCTGAAAGCATTATGTTTCCAGGATGTAAATCACGGTGTAAATCGAAATTTTCCCTAAATTCGTTAATTCCCTCAAGAGTTTGAACAAAATAGTTTAATCTTTCATTATAAGGCTTTTCTAAAAATAATCGAGAATCTATTTCTTCAAAATTTTTACCTCTAATATGTTCTAAGATAAGGAAAAATTTTTTTTTGTCACCATATTCTATAATACCTTTATCAATAATCTTTACAACATTTTCATGTTTAATTTTCATTAATTTTTTAGCATCTGATTTGTATATATCTTCATTAATACGCCCTAATGGTTCTTTATAAACTTTAGCGACTCTTACTTCTTTCTCTTCTTGACTGAAAACATAAAATATTTCAGCCCACCCTCCACTTTTATTCATAGGTTCAAGATATATATAGTCTTTATCGTCCAACGCTGATTTAAATGCATCAAGAAAATCAATCATTCTAAACATATATAAACACTATTTCTATTTTTTATTCTTCCTTAAACTCTTGCATTATTTAATCTAAAATTATAGTTATTACTTCTTTGTCTTATCATTAAATAAAACGAACAGAAATATATCTTTTTCACTCAATATTTATGGTTCTCCAATATTTTTAAATGGTTTGATATTTTCTTGATTATCTTTATGAAATTTGCAGGGATGAAGTTGTTTTCTCCATTCAATAGCATAGCTTTTTGGGCGAAAAACTGAGAATTCCTTCGGTAAATCATTATACCATATGCCAGATCGATGACAAGCTTGGGAAAGAATGGGATCTGTGGTCTTTCCTTTTAGAGTCAAACGAAATGAGCTTTTACCATCCCAGTTTTTAAGAATCAATTTCCATAATTCAAGATGAAATTTTTCAATATCATCATTAGAATATTTTTTGTCCTTGATAGATTGGATACTCAATTCTCCTCCCCACAAATTAGCTATATAATATGCAATTTCATTCTTTTCCAAGTAAATAAAACCAAATTCTTTTTCAATCAATATTCTCACTTATTTAATATTTTCTTAATGGTTTATAATATTATCATAAATATTAAAACCAAAGGAATAAAAAGAAGTCCGTACAATGTTATTTTTCTTGTACAAAATGCTAATTTATAATAGTGAGCCTGATAATAATATAAATTGTATAAATCTTTAATATCATCTCTTATCAATTTATTTTTTAATTGTTTAGAATCTTCAGGATTATCACGTATTTTAGCATTAAAATTTTCTTTCGAAAAAGTTATTAAATTCTTTATATTTTTCTCACATAATACCATCTATATATCACCTCCATCATTTTTTATTTTTATTTTATCCAACCTTTTTCTTTCATTTTATTAATTAATTCTTCGTATTTATTTTCAAGCAGCGCTAAAGCATATTGACCAAATATCCATTTCGGGTTTTCATTGTTAAAATTTATGTAATAATAGCAAAATCTAAAAAGAAATCCTCTATCTTCTAATCTAATTTTTTGAACTAAATTGGTAATGATTTACGCTACTTAGACTGGAGTTCTCTATTTCAACAACCAAAAACAATCTTGCCACTTCACATTGTTCAGAACTTAGCAAAATTAACTAAGGAAGATATTATTGTCCCTTATGATCCAAGGTAAAAATTCATATAAATGATGGTATTAAAAAATATATTCCAAGCTGAAATTTTTATATAACTGTCAAAGATTATATTATAATATTAAAGACAAAAATAACAATTAAATTAGAAATTATATGAAATAACAACATAATGAAGCAGAAAAAAAAAAGAAAGAATTCTATTCGATGTTTATTTATTCTTATATCTATTATTTTTATTATTTTTAACATGGATTTCCAAAATACAAATTATCTTGAGAGAAAATTTAGAAATAAGCAAGATCTAGGAATCATCACACCAAAAAATTCAAATTCGATTTTCGATTGGAATAAAACGTGGGGTGGTAGTGATAACGATTATGCTTTTAGTATAGATATTGATTATGATAATAACCTCTATATAGGCGGATTTACAAGAAGTTTTGGGGCTGGAGATGAGGATCTGTCTTTATTGAAATTTAATAATTCTGGAATATTACAATGGAATATTACATGGGGAGGTACTGAACGAGATACTTGGGGAAATATTGCCGTAGACTCAAAAGGTTATATATCACTAGTTGGATATAAACTTTATGGTGTTGGGGAAATAGACATATGTTTAATAAAATATAATAGCTCTGGTCAAAAGGAATGGGAAAAAATTTGGGGTAATACTGCATCATCACGTCTAATACCTGAAGATATTGCTATAGATTCAGAAGATAATATTTATATTACAGGTTATAGATACAATAAAACTAGTGATTCTACTGATTTAATTATAATAAAGCTTAATTCTTCTGGAAATGAAAAATGGATGCAAATTTGGGATGAAGGCATAAATGGAGCGGGGAGAAGTATCGCATTCGATTCTTCAGATAATATCTATATTACTGGTAATGAAGGTGGAGTTTGGCCAGATGAGGATATAATATTATTAAAATATAATAATTCAGGAGACTTTAAATGGAATACAACGTGGGGGAATGATGATCAAGACATTGGGTGGGGTATTGAAATAGATTTAGATAATAATATTTACATAGTGGGTAGTACAAAAAGTTATGGGGATGGAGATGAAGATTTAGTTGTATTGAAATATAATAATTCAGGAGTCTTACAATGGAATCGAACTTGGGGCACACAGAGTAAGGATAGAGGAAGGGATTTAGTTATTGACTCTTATAATGACATTTATATCACAGGCTATAGTGAAAAAGAGATAAGTAGTGAAAATGATATCACTTTATTAAAATATCAAAGTTCAGGAGTTCTTGAGTGGAATTTTTCTTGGGATGGAGGGAATATGGATACTGGTTTTGGGATTGAACTTGATTCATATAATAACATATATATTACAGGTGTTACAAACAGTTATGGAGCTGGAATGAATGATGTTATTCTTTTAAAAGCTCATAATCCAAGTCCAGACATTAATTTTTTCAATCTCGAAATAAACGATGATAACACTGGAAATAGTCAGGGAGATAACGATAATCTTATCGATGCAGGTGAAACCATTGAATTACGTATCACACTTCAAAATAAAGGAGAATTAGATGCTTTTAATGTTAATGTAACAATCTCTTCTTCTGATAAAAATATTACAATTATTAATGGCTTTCAAAATTTTGTAAACATCCCGCAAAATGCCACAGGATCAAGCGCTTCATATTATATTTTCAAATTAAACAGCTCATGTCCTTCGGATTATTATATTTCAATAGATATGGAAATCAATGCATCAAATTGGGAACCTTGGTATGATTCCTTCCAAATTCATATCGTTGGGAATGGAAATCCTGTGTATCATTCATTTTCAGTCTACTCTGAATCAGATGGAGATTTACCTGCTGATAATGATGATATTATTGATGCAGGAGAAATAATAGTATTTGATCTTATAATAAAAAATCTTGGTGGTGCAAATCTATATGGAGTGACTGGTCAAATCAAAGAAAATGATCCATATATAATAATTGATGATGACTCTGGGGATTTTGGAACTATAAACAGTGATGGCGGAGAAAATTCAGGAAGATTTGGAATAAATGTTTCGGGAGCGTGTCCAGACAAATATCAAATGAATTTTGCCCTTAATTTAATTGATATTGAAGGTACTATCTGGGAATTAATATTTGATATAACTGTAAATGGAACTGCTGATTATAAGATTTATAATTTTGAGCTAATTGAATGGGAAGGGGATGGAGATATATTTATTGACGCAGGAGAACGGTGGTATCCTAATATTACTATAAAAAACATTGGAGAAGCTATTGGGCATGGTGTCTATGTAAGTTTTGGCT
>JAEOTA010000086.1 GCA_016840085.1 Promethearchaeota archaeon | reverse complement strand
TTATGGTGGAGAATATTGATGAGGAACTTAAGAAATGGGATTCAAAGGGAATAAAACGAATTATTAGTGGTGTTCTTCCGACCAATAGATTTGTGTATTATGATACCAGAGAAATGTTTGGGTATGTGACTGAACTTTTGGATAATGTGCCTCCACCACAAAATCACAATAAATAGAATCAGTTATTTTAACTTTTTTTTTTGGATGAGAATTCAATTTAAAAACTACCGAAATTTATCGAATAATAATCTCATTGTTTACAATTTTAGGGGCGGGTGGCTTATCGAGCTTTAACATCTCACTTGCTTTCACTGATTTATTTAGAGCTTGCCAAGAATTTCTTGATAAACTCATTTATGCATTCAAACGCTTTTCTACTTTCGGATAGTTGCTCCCCAAAATTTTGAAAAACATGAGTCATATTCTCATATACTTCAAGTTTAACCTCTACTCCATCTTTTTTTGCTCGTTCGGCTAAGGAGATTGAGTCGTCTACTAATGCTTCAATTCCACCAGCGTGGATAAGTAAAGGAGGTAATTCTTTTAGATCGGCAAACACTGGTGAAATTAGGGGACTAGTAAGGGGTTCCTTCTGGGCATATGATTTTGCCATGTTTATTAATCCGTCTTTTATTAAGGGCTCAAATCTTTGGTTTCTAATAATGGATTCTCCACTTCCCGTAAGATCTACCCATGGTGACATCAAAACTCCTGCAGCGGGAAGTGATAATTTTAACTCTTTTAGTTTTAGTAAAGTTGCGATTGCTAATCCGCCACCTGCCGATTCACCACCAATGATTATTTTTTTCGGGTCAAAGCCTTTCGATATTAGCCATTTGTATGAGTCAATTGAATCCTCTAAAGCTGCCGGAAAAGGATATTCTGGAGCCAACTGGTACTCAATGTTTAAGCATCGTAAATGGGTGGCTCGCGAAATGTGATAGGGAATCCATCGACGACTTTCTAAAGTACCCATGATATAACCTCCCCCAAATAAATTATAAAATACGTTTTTTTCATTAGCTCCAGGAATGGAAATCCACTCAGCAGGAATGCGTCCAATTTTAAATGGTTCTATACGTACATCTTTGGGGATATTTTTAGTTCTTTCCTTTCCTAAATTATTTGAAATATGTCTATTAAATTCTAACATGGTTTTATCATCTACATTTCCTGATGCTAAATCCCTAAGCGGTATGCCTTTTTGAGTCGCAAACTCTCTGGCTATCTTTCTTCTAAATTCAAAACTTTCCTCTATTAATTTACCAAGTTCCTTATGAACTTTCGAGATTTCTTCATATGACATTTTTACTAATCAAATTTAATTTTACTTATTAAATTATAAATCTAAAACACATTAAATTGTTTATGCGAATTTTTACATAGGGAATCATAGTAGAAGTTAACTATTGTCCATAAATATCTAATTTATTTCTTTTTTAAAATTATTTCATCTTCCTTCAAAATAATACAATTATTTTCTAATTCTTCAAAAGAGAATGAATTTAGAAACTTTTCAAAGTTTGGAAGCACACTTTCATCAATTAAAGGGTGGATATCAATTAGAATTAAATAATTATCACTCTCATGATTAAATTCAATAAAATCTTTATCATATGTTATAAGAATTCGACTTTTTTTTCTCGCTATTTCTATAAGTTCGCTATTTTTCGCCCCTCTTTTGTTCAATTCTTGAACTGTAATAGCATCATATCCTTTTGAGATTAATAGCTTTCTTAAGTTATTAGATACATTTTCATCCAACAAAAATTTAGCGTCATGAGATTGAGGCACTTTTCTCTTCCTCGATTGATTTTCTTGCATATCTAACCGTAGCAGATATATCCTCTTTGGATAATTCAGGGTAAGCATCC
Source organism: Promethearchaeota archaeon (assembly GCA_016840085.1). GTDB lineage: Archaea > Asgardarchaeota > Lokiarchaeia > Sigyniarchaeales > SOKP01 > Loki-b32. Next base: position 199,255 of record JAEOTA010000086.1, on the reverse strand, counting down.
ATAATTTCCTCAAATGTCTTTCCCGCTTCTAACCATTCAAGGATAATTGAAATTATTATTCGTGTTCCTTTTATGCGAGGTTTACCATGACAAATTTCAGGATCTGTTTCAATTCTCTCTTCAATTACCATTTCTACTATTGCACATAACTAATTATAAATATAAGAATATTTTTCTTCATTAAATAAATGATCAAATCTCAATTAATATTTATCTATCTCAAATGGAAGTTGAAAGAAAAAGTATTTCTATTCTAAATAATATTTCATGATTACTCCTATAATTGACACAAAATAGAATAGTAATTAGCAGATATGTTTCCTTAAAAGCCTTTAGCACAACGATAGTAGTTTGATTTTAGAAACAAAAGTACTTTAAAGATCAACAGTTCAGAAGTGGACTTAAGCATCGTATTGAACGCGTATTTGGTGAGCGTATAGAAGTCAGTCGTTGGTTGAAGAACTTTTTATAATAAGACTAATAATTAATGCTATTAAGTTGACACTATTAGCAGTTCCCTGATCGATTCCGTTGAATACTCACCTCACCCATTGGCTTTACTTGTTTTCAAGGATATTTCAGGGAACTGACCTTTTTATTGTTCTTGAGGTATTAAAAAAGTTATTTTTTGAATGAATGTTTTCCAACCAAATTGTTATTAAACCTTTTTATTTAAAGCTCTTTATTTAAATATAAGAGAGACTATGTTCGAATACTATTTCTAACAGTCAATTTAAATATAAAAAAAATATATTTTTTTAGTAGAGATAAGAATTTGATACCAAAATTACAAACTTTGATGAAGGGATATTTTTCGTTTTTTTTATTGATATGAAGGAATTAGAAGATCTAAATACATTTGAAAGAGCAGTTTTATTAGCGTGTTGTAAAGCAAATAATTATAGTTTAGGATCCCATGTCCCATTAGGAGCGATAACTAGAAAAATAAGAGGAGTATCACATAAGTATATTAAAAAAGTAATGAAATTATTAGTTTCTAATGGCTTTGTTATTATCCATCCCACAAGAAGAAATGTAACTTATCAAATGAGTAAAAAAGGATTAGAAGCTGGAAATATATTAAAAAAAGAGCTCGAAAATACTATTTAAAGAATAAATTTATAATTTAAAAGATATGGAACCATATAAAATATTTTGTCGCGATAGAAAATTTTAAATATTTAAAATTTAGTATATTATATGGTTGTGTGTCACTTTACATTTAAATAGTAAATATTATTATATTATCTAAATTCATTTTTGAGGAGGAATGAAAATGGCTGTGTTAGAGAGTGCTAACAAAATAAGAAAGAAAAAAGCTCTTGAAAATAAGTGGTTTTTGTACGGTTTCATTGATAAAAATCCTGGTCTTACTATTTATGAATTAAGTAAAAAAATAAAATGGTCTCCTGGAAAAATAAGTTATTATATAAAAAAACTAGTTAAAGACGGATTATTAAAAAATTCTACCGAAATTGTTAATGGGAGAACCAATAAGAAGTATTATGGCAAATCAATGAAAGAATTCATTAATTGGAATGAATGGAATAAGGATTAAAAAATTTGAATTAGTCTTTTTATTTTTCTTGAGGCATCAATAAAGTTATTTTTTAGATGAATTTTCTCCAACCAAATTGTTATTAAATCTTTTTATTTAAAGCTCTTTATTTAAATATAAAAAAGATCCAATAGACACCAATCAATATTATGAAAGAAATAAAAGTTGGTTTGCCTAAGACTTTTACAACTTTTTTAAAATCAGTCTTAAAATATTCTATGCTATAAGCAACACAGGGATGAATTGGTGTAATTAGATATCCTAAAAAAATTGAAGTGTAAATGAAAACGAAATCTAAGAGGAACATAGTAATGACAGAATATTGTACAAGATAAATAGGGATTAATATTGAAATTGGCAATTGAATACGTCCTGTCGCAAATCCAAGAAAAAATCCAATTAACATAAAAAGAAAAACTGATAAGTTTAAACTGGCAATTTCTTCAGGAGCACTAGAAAGAATAAATACTTCTAAAAACATAAACATGGAAAATATTATCAATGGAAATCGCCAAATTTTCATTTTTTTTGATACACTCACCACATTTGAGACATTCATTTTTCCAAATCGTAAAGCTATCCAGATGCTAAAAATAAGGCCAACAAGAAGGAATAATTCTGGAACATACAGATTAAATAATGTTCTTCCAATAAAGTCAATTATTGGAGCGATAATAATTGGTAGTAGATTATGAAATGCTCTTTTAAGATCTCGTTCTCTTTGTTCTAAAAAAGGAGGAACATCCTTAACCATCGTAAAATATCCTACTAACCACATTATAATAAGGCAAGGCAATAGTGCAATTACAAGTAAATAGAGATTAATATTAGTAAAAATACTAGCTACAATCAATGAGGTAGATAAAGGATAGATCAAGATTAGCATATGTCGATACCAGACATTGATGGATACTTTTTTGTTTGCATCCTCTTCAGAATCAATCTGGTCTACAATAGGAGCCGACATTAAAGCTCCTCCCGGCACTGGCAATAATCCAAACAGAGCAGGCATGATCATAAGAGAAGATTTCCTCGAAACTCGCATTTTCTGAATCATTTCCATCATTAATCCAGATTCTTCCATTATCCCTCCTAGAATAGGAATAAGTGCGACAATAATCATTAAAACTAAAATAGATGGATCAGTTACCACATTGATAAATGATTGTAAGATATCAACTCCCGCCAAAATAGCAAAACCTACAGCTCCTATAGATAATATAACACCTAACTCATACTTAGAAAGAGCCATAACTATGCCAATAATAATGATAAAACTTAGCCATGCTGGTAGCATATCTTTGAAAGTGAATATGATTGATAATTTTATGAATTTATTTTAGAAAAAATATATTTTTTAAAAATATTATGAATGAGAATATTATTTTCATTTAGGATTAGGATCACGAAAATAATAGCATCCAGATTGCCCGCTTCAAGTTGTTTGAATGTTTCTGAAAGAGCTAATTACTAAATCTATTATTTATTAAATCTAATTCTATTTAAAAAATCCTTTAAAAGAAAGCAGTAACAAGTAAAAATAATTTAAGAAATGTATTCCTTAAAACAATCCGTTGAATACTCACCTCACACACTACTCACACGTTATTCAAGGATATTTCAGGAACTTGATCCCTTTACTTGCCTGTGAAGGCGCTACGTTATTACTATTAAAATTTTAAAATGTAATTTTAAAAATACTTTTAGTTAAATTTTATTCTGAGCCGAATTGTTTATCTAAATCAATAATAAGAGGAATTTCCTTCTCATCCTTCTTCACAACTACTTTTAATACCCCATCCTCAATTGAAGTACTGATAGGCTCAATCTTAGAGACCTTTCCTTTCATAGACGCATGTAAACATGTGTGTTCCTCATCGTAAAGATAACATTTAGTACAGCAAAACCCAACAGGCATATACCCTACTATTGAGCATTGGTCATATGCTTCACAATTACAATTATTACACATTTTTCTATCACTTAGCTTATTTTTTATGTATGTTTTCTTGATTTTTTTTTATTTTTATAAGTGCTTATTTCCACAATATTATAATATAACGTTTTCATATTTAAATTTGATCGTTATCAGTCATTTATTGTTTCAGAAAGATGAATTTAGCAAAAATTTGATCATGTGATTTAATTTTTGGCATGATCATTACGATTTCGATCATGTCGATCCGAAATTTATTGATTCTTTTGGAAAATGTTAGTTAGTATAGGGGAGATCGATCAAAGTTCTTTTTCTTATCGATCGTCAAAAATATGGCGTAAAAGAACAAACATTTATAGCATATTTTGATCGCTTTTGATCATGAAATCTTTTGATTTTTCAATTTCCCAAAAGGCAGAGAAAAAGTTTTATCATCATTAAAAGAAATATCCGAGAAGGTAAGTTTTATTGTTCTAATTGAACTTAATAAGTGTGATTTTAATAACATAAAACACATTTAAACAATTTAGTTATTAAAATTTTCTAAAAAATTTATAAAATTAATATTATTATCCCAATCATCAGAAAATAAAAAAGCGATGACATGAGTGTCATAAATTTCGAATTTCGGAACGAGGTACTTAAACATAATGCCTCATTAAGTTATTGTTATCAATGTTCAACATGTTCAGGTGGTTGTCCTGTTGCTCTATTAACTCAAGGACGTTATAATCCAAGAAAAATTATTGAAGAAGCAATTTTAGGCTTAAAAGATAAATTAATAGAAAAACAAGATCCTAATATTTGGCTTTGTTCAACTTGCCAGACATGCGTTGAGCTATGTCCTCAAAAAGTTGAGCTAACGGAAATTTTTACATTAATTAAAAACAAATGTTTTGAAAAAGATAACGTACCTGAAGCATTTATTGTGCAGGGTAGAACTGTTTTAGAAAACGGAGTAGCTATACCATATTCTAAAGCAATTTTATCTCGAAGAGAAAAATTAGGACTTCCTACGATAAAAACAGCTTCTATTGACGAAATAGAGAAGATTATGAAAGAAACTAATTTTGCAAATCATATCCCAAAGGAGGGTGCATAAAATATGTCTTATGATTTATTTTTAGGGTGTGTCATTCCAGCAAGGTTACCTTTTTTAGAAGCGTCATCAAGGAAAGTATTTGAAAAGCTTGGTATTAAACTAAATGATGTTGACGGATTTAGCTGCTGTCCTGATCCAACGGGAATAGAACTCATAGGTCATAAAACATGGTTAGCATTAGGAGCAAGAAATTTAAGTTTATCCTATGATAATGGAGGAATTATTTCTTTTTGCTCTGGTTGCGTAGAGACGTTGAAGGGAGTGAATTTTTCTATCAATAAAGATCCCAAGGTGAAAAAAGAAGTAAATGAGACCTTGAAAAAAATCGGTAAAAGTTATAATGGACAGACAGAAGTAAAACATTTTGCTCAAGTTCTTTATGAGAATCTTGATAAAGTAAGAGAGAATATAGTACATCCTTTAAATGGTTTTAAGGTAGCTGTTCATTATGGATGTCATTATTTAAGACCTTCAGAAGTTATTAATTGGGATGATCCTTTTTATCCAGTTACTATTGATGAAATAGTTAGAGTATTAGGGGCAGATTCTATTGATTATGAATTGAAGATGGAGTGTTGTGGAAATCCCCTTGAGAAATCAGATAAAGACTTATCACTTCAAATGATTGACAATAAATTCAAATCTATTGAAGAATCTGGAGCAAACTGTGTTACTTTGGTATGTCCTGCATGTTATCAACAGTTTGATTTTAATCAACGAGAATTGAATAAAAAAAATGAAACAAATTATAATTTTCCAATTTTTTATCTCTCAGAGTTAGTAGCATTAGCTTTTGGATTTAAATCTGAAGAATTAGGATTTAAATTTCATCGCGTTAGACCTACTACCTTATTAGAAGGATTTTAATTTTGTAATAAGATAAAAAAGAATTTTAAATTTAAATAAAAAACTTGGTGAAGAAAATGGGATTGGCAGAAGTAAAAACTTTCAAAAACCTAGAAGATGATGTAATCTCAGTAAATAGATGCTGTGCTTGCGGCGCTTGCATAGCTTATTGCGAGAATCAGGCCTTTAATGTTATTGAGATGGTTGGTTATACACCTAAGTTTAAATCTGATAAAACTGTTGAAAATTGTAAAGAATGTGGATATTGTTATTATATTTGTCCACAAACAGAACCTTTATTAGATAGGTTAAAAGAAACTCATCTCGTCAAAGATGAACTTGGAAATATTATTGATATTTTTGCTGCGAGAACAACAGATGCAAAAATAAAGGAAGTTGGGCAAGATGGTGGGATTGTATCAACAATTTTAAGCTATTTATTCGATACTAATAATATAGACGCAGCAATTGTATCAGAACACGATGAGAATTTTAAACCCATACCTAAAATAATATACAGTAAAGATGATTTAGCAAAATCAGCAGGTACTCGGTATTCAATATCATCTAACATCTTACCATTAAAAGATATGACTCAAGTTGCAGAAGAAATAATTTCTCAGAAGAAAAGAATTTATGATGCTGATCAATTACGTATTGCGTTTATTGGAACACCATGCCAATGTAGGGCAATTAGTAAGATGAAACTTTTAAATATTAAACCTGCGCACGTTATAAGTATAGTTATAAGTCTTTTTTGTTTTGAAAATTTTGATTATGATAAATTAGTAGAAATTTTGAAGTCAAAAACAAAAATAAATCCTTCAGATATTAAAAAGACAAATATTAAGAAGAATTTTTTTGTCACATCGAAAGCAGATCAAGTTGCTGAAGTAAGTATTAAAGATCTAGATGTAGCTGTGAGAAATCATTGCCTTGAATGCGATGAATTTGTAGGCAGATTTTCAGATCTTAGTATTGGAGCATCTGGTGCTCCTGCTGGCTATTCAATGATTCTAACTCGTACTGAAAAGGGGCATAGTTTAATAGATTCTTTACTAGCAACAGGATATATTGAAAGATATATTATTCCAGCTGATCAGATTTCAGAATGGCGACCTAAAAAAATTAATTGGTTAAAAAAAATGACTTCACTAAAAATGAAGAAATAAATAAAAGGTGGAATGAATGGAAAAAAACTCTAAAAGTGCTTTAATTATTGGAGCAGGAATTGCTGGGATTCAGGCTGCCATAGATTTAGGAGATATGGGAATAAAAGTTTATTTAGTTGAAAAGCAACCTGTAATTGGCGGAAAAATGGCACAATTGGATAAAACCTTTCCCACTTTAGACTGCTCAATTTGTATTCTAGCACCAAAATTATCAGAATGTTATCGACATCCAAATATTACATTATACACTCTTTCAGAAGTGCAAAATATAGAGGGTACAAGTGGTGATTTTTCAGTAGAAATCCTTAAACGTGCACGCTATGTAAAAGAAGATGTATGCACAAATTGTGGAGATTGTGCTACAATATGCCCAGTACGAGGTGTTCCAAATTATTTTGATGCAAATTTGAAAACTATGGCTGCTGCATATATTCCCTTTCCTGCAGCAGTTCCTCCTGTGTATATTATTGATAAAAATTCATGTGTATACTTGAATTATGGAATTTGTGGATTATGTGCCAAGAATTGTGGCGCAGAAGCTATTGATTTCACACAAAAAGATGAGATCTTAAAAATTGATAATGTCGGTTGTATAATTGTTGCTCCAGGATATAGTTTAATGGAAGATATTGATCCTCTTACAAACTATGGTTATAAAGAATATAAAAATGTAGTAACTGCCTTAGAATTTGAAAGATTAATATGTGCCTCAGGACCTCTTGAAGGTCACTTAAAAAGATTATCTGATGGTAGAGATCCTAAAAGAATTGCGTTTTTACAATGTATAGGTTCACGGTCAGATAGAGATCATAAATATTGCTCTTCTATTTGTTGTATGTATAGTAGTAAAGCTGCTATGATAGCTTATGAACATAATAATGATTTAGAATCATATGTTTTTTATATTGATATGAGAGCGGGAGGTAAAGGTTTTCAATCCTTTCTTCGTAGAGGCAAAAATGATTATAATATAAAATATATTAAAAGTAAAATTTCGCATATTGATATTAATGATGAGGAAAGTCCTATTATTACTTATGAAGATTATGATACATCTGAAATAAAACAATTAACGGTAGATTTAGCCGTTTTAGCAACATGTATAATTCCATCAAAAGGAATTGAGAAATTAGCAGATGTATTAGGGATTGAATTAAATGAATATAATTTTGTAAAAACAAATCCATTTTTACCAGTAGAGACAAGTGCAGAAGGGATTTTTACATGTGGTTGTGCTCGTGAACCAATGGATATACCTCGTTCTGTTGCTGAAGCCAGTGGAGCAGCAGCAAGAGCTGCAGAAGTTATTAGAGGAGGTTAAAGAGAAAATGTCTGAAAAAGAAAGTGAAGATATAAGAATTGGTTTTGACATGATTGTAATTTATCGAAAATTGAATATTAATTTAAATGAAGGAGGGATATACTAGCATGCCGGAGAATAACGAAAATGAGGAGGAAATAAGAATTGGCGTGTTCGTATGCTCTTGTGGTACAAATATAGGTGGTTTAATAGATGTTAAAGAATTAGCTAAATATGCTAATACCTTACCTAATGTAGTTTTTTCAGAGGATAATCTCTATACATGCTCAGAAACAGGTTTAGCACAGATTAAAAAGGGGATTAGAGAACACAATTTAAATCGTGTAGTTGTTGCATCTTGTACTCCAAGAACTCACGAACCATTATTCCGAAATTGTATCTCTGAAGAAGGAGTTAACAGATATCTCTTCCAATTCGTAAATATAAGAGATCAGGACACCTGGGTACATCAAAAACATCCAAAAGAAGCTTTTGAAAAAGCTAAAGACTTAATAAGAATGGGTACAGCAAAAGTCGCTAAACTTGAAGCACTTGAAAATATTATTGTTGGTGCTACTCCAACTGCATTAGTGATTGGTGGAGGTGTTGCAGGAATGACTGCTGCTTTGAGCTTAGCAAATCAAGGATTTGAAACACATTTAATTGAAAAAGAAAATCAGTTAGGTGGCAGGTTGAATACTTTAAATAAATTATTCCCTACAGGTCAAGATGCCTCTGAGCTTTTAGAAAGTCTAAATAAAAGAGTTGAGAGTAATCCGAATTTAACTGTGTATACTTCAGCAGGAGTAAAAAGTATAGAAGGTTTTGTTGGGAATTATGAGATTGAAATTGAGCAAAAGGGTAAAAATATTGATTTAACTATAGGAGTAATTATTGTAGCAGTAGGTGCTTCTCTCTTTACACCAACTGGATTATTTGGTTATGACGGTAAAATAAGAATTACTCAACATGAATTAGAAAATAAATTAGCAAATAATGAAGTAAAGGCAAAAGATGTCGTAATGATACAATGTGTAGGAGCTCGCAATGATGAAAGAGTATACTGTTCAAATGTGTGTTGTATGAGTGCCTTGAAAAATGCATTACTTATTAAAGAAGAAAATCCTGAGACAAATATAACAATATTATTTAGAGATTTATATACTCCTGGGACTTATTATGAAGAATATTATAGAAGAGCGAGAGAGGCAGGAGTTATCTTTATTGACTATAAACTTGAAAAAGAACCAATAGTAGAAGATAAAAACATAAAAGTATTTAATGAATATATTGGAGAAGAGATGATTATACCCTATGATCTTCTTGTTTTATCAACTCCCTTAGTTGCAAATGATGATAATAAGGATCTTGCTCAATTGCTAAAAGTTCCTTTAGAAGAAAATAATTTCTTTTTAGAAGCTCATGTAAAATTACGCCCCATGGATTTTGCTACAGATGGAGTGTTCATATGTGGTGCAGCAAAATGGCCTGTAGATATTACAGAATCCATAACTCAAGGATATGCTGCTGCCGCAAGGGCAAGTAGAATTATATCCCATGATACTATAGAAGTAGAGGGCGCCACTTCGTTTTTACCTGAATATAACAAGAATTTATGTACTGGTTGTGAAGTATGTATAACTGTTTGTCCATATAAAGCCATAAATAAGAATGAAGATGATGAAATTGAAATAACTCAGGTACTTTGTAAGGGGTGTGGACTATGTGGTGCAACTTGTACTAATCATGCGATTGTTATTAGACACTTTACAGATGAGCAGATTTTATCTGAAATATATGCATTTGGAGGTAGATAAGAATTATGAGTTTTGAACCAAAAATTTTAGGATTTTTATGTAATTGGTGCTCATATGCGGGAGCTGATTTAGCTGGAGTTAGTAGAATGCAGTACCCTCCTAATATTAGAGTCATAAGAGTTATGTGTAGTGGTAGAGTTGATCCAAAGTTTATTTTTGAAGCGCTCCGAGTTGGAGCTGATGGAGTCATTGTCTTAGGATGCCATCCAGGAGATTGTCATTATCTTGAAGGGAATTATGAAGCTGAGAAAAAATTTGATATGGTAACACGATTTCTTAAACTTATTGATTTTGATAATAGGGTACGGTTAGATTGGGTATCAGCATCCGAAGGTACTCGATATGCTGCAATTGTAAAGGAATTTACTGATCATATTAAATCACTAGGACCATCTCCTGTAGGTGGAGATAAGCCAGATAAAGAAATCCTTGAGGAATTGAGGGCTATTGAAGAAGCTGCGGCAAGTGATCGAATGAGAGCACTTGTAGGAAGAGAAAGAAAAATTATAGAACAAGAAAATGTCTATGGTGAAAAAGTTTCACTAGAAAAATTTAATGAAATTTTCGATTCAGCAATTATAGATGAGTATAACCGACATCGAATTTTAGTTTCGTTAGATAAGGATTCTAAATCCGTAAAAGATTTAGCAATTGAATTAAAAATAGATCCAAGTGTTGTTTTAGAACACATGGTAATTTTAAAAAGTCGAGGTAAAGTAGACTTCGGAGAATTGGTTGGAATAACACCAATGTTTCATAAAATATAAAGAGGATAAAATATGGAAAAAGTAGGAGCAGTAATGGTTGTAGGCGCTGGAATCGGGGGGTCCCAAACAGCGCTCGATCTGGGAGATTCAGGTTTTAAAGTCTATTTAATCGAATCAACAACCAGTATTGGCGGTGTTATGGCACAATTAGATAAAACGTTTCCGACTAATGATTGTGCAATGTGTATAGTAAGTCCAAAGTTAGTGGAAACGGGACGTCATCAAAATATTGATTTGAGTATCAATTGTAAGATTTTAGATGTCTCAGGAGAAGCAGGAAATTACACAGTTAAGGTGAAAAAGAATTCTCTATTTATAAATCCAGATATATGCACTGGTTGCGGTGTTTGTGGACGAAATTGCCCAGTTGAGGCAATTGATTTATTCAATGAGGGATTAGCTCGATATGCTGCCACATCTGTAAAATATCCACAGGCAGTTCCACTCGTATATGCAATCAATAAGGATTATTGTATAGGATGCGGAGTGTGCGCAGGTGTATGTAAAGCAAAAGCAGTAGAATATGATCGAGAAGATGAAGAAGTAAATATTAATGTGGGAGCAATTGTTCTTGCTCCTGGTTTTGATGAATTTGTCCCTCAAGAAGCTAACAAATTTGGTTATGGTAAATATAAGAATGTAGTAACCAGTATTGAATTTGAACGAATATTAAGCGCAAGTGGTCCATATGCTGGAAGAGTTCTCAGACCTTCTGATGGGGATATTCCAGAGAAGCTGGCTTTCCTTCAATGCATAGGATCTCGAGACTATACGGGAGAGGGACAACCATATTGTTCTTCAGTGTGTTGTATGTATACAGCGAAGGAGGCGGTAATTGCTCATGAACATCAGCATGAAGTAAAACCTACCATTTTCAGCATGGACATAAGGGCGTATGGGAAAGATTTTGATAAATATATTATTAGAGCTCAAGAAGAATATGGTATCCGATATATTAGAAGTAGAATATCTTCAGTAACAGAAGTTCCTGAGACAAAAGATTTAAGACTCCGCTATGAAACAGAAGATGGGAAAGTTATTGAAGAAGACTATAATATGGTAGTTTTGAGTGTTGGATTAAATCCTCCCGATGATGCTAAATACCTTGCTCAAAAATTTGGGATCGAATTAAATGAATTTGGTTTTGCAAAAACCGATATTTTTAATCCAGTACAAACCTCAAGACTGGGAATATTTGCATGTGGCGCTTTTTCTCAACCTAAAGATATTCCTGAGACTGTCACTCAGGCGAGTGCGGCTGCTGGCTGTGTTGATCAGCTCTTATATGAATCGAGAGGCACCTTAATAACAGAAAAGACATTACCTCCAGAAATTTTTGTGGCAGGACAGCCACCGCGTATCGGAGTATTTATTTGCCACTGTGGTATAAATATAGGTGGGTATGTAGATGTTCCAGAGGTAACTAGATATGCAGGTACGCTTCCAAATGTTGTTATGGCAGATCGAAATTTATATACATGTTCTGCTGATACTCAAGGGATAATAAAAGAAAAAATAGAAGAATATCATCTTAATCGAGTTATTGTTGCATCATGTACTCCTCGAACTCATGAACCTCTATTCCAAGAAACTATTAGAGAAGCAGGTTTAAATCGATATCTATTTCAAATGGCAAATATCCGTGATCAATGTTCTTGGGTTCACATGAACCAACCTAAGGAGGCTACTCAAAAAGCAAAAGACCTTGTAAGAATGGCTGTTAATAAAGCTAGGCGATTAATACCTATAGAAAGAATAAAGCTAGGTGTGACAAGGAAGGCAATGGTAATAGGTGGAGGAATAAGTGGTATGGTCGCCGCTCTTAACTTTGCTAGTCAAGAAATTGAGACTTATTTAGTTGAAAAAGCAGCAGAATTAGGAGGTTTTGCAAGAAAAATATATCATACTCTTGAAGGAGGAGATGTTCAAGCTTATTTAAAAGACTTAATTGAAAAGATTAAATCCAACAAATTTATTCATTTATATACTAATGCTGAAATAGAAAGTCTAGATGGATATATTGGTAACTTTAAAACTACAGTTATTCATGGCTCCAAAAAGGAAAAAGCTGAATTTGAGCATGGAGTTGTCATCTTAGCTACAGGAGCAAAAGAATATAAACCAAAAGAATTTCTTTATGGGCAAAATAAAAATGTTATTTTGCAATCCGAGTTCGAAGAATTATTAAATACAGATAGTGTTATTAAAAATAAAAAATCAGTTGTTATGATTCAATGCGTGGGTTCAAGAAATGACGAACATCCATATTGTAGCAAAATGTGTTGTGCAGAAGCTATAAAAAACGCATTGTTAGTTAAAAAGTTAAATCCATCAACAGAAGTTACTATTCTATTTCGAGATATTAGAACATATGGATTTAAAGAAAAATATTATAGAAAAGCAAGAGAAGCAGGAGTCATTTTCCTCCGATATGATGAAAACAATCCACCTGAAATAATTTCAGAGGATTCATCATTAAACGTAAAAGTTAAAACTCCAAAAGCAGGAAATTTATCAATCCCTACAGATTTATTAGTATTAAGTGCAGGTATAGTTGCATCGTACGAGGAAAATGAAGAACTTGCTAAAATGTTAAAAGTTCCTTTAAATGATGATAATTTTTATTTAGAAGCCCACGTTAAGCTTCGTCCAGTTGATTTTGCAACTGAAGGAGTGTTTGTTGCAGGATTAGCACACTGTCCAAAAACTATAGAAGATTCGATATCACAAGCTAATGCTGCAGTTTCAAGAGCTTGCACAATTCTCTCTAAAGATGAAATTGAAGCAGAAGGTAAAACAGCAGTAATTAATATGTCTCGTTGTATCGGATGTGGTATGTGCATAGAGAATTGTGCTTATAATGCGATAGAGTTAATAGATAATAGAAGATTTGGGATAGTAGCGTCAATTAATCAAGCCCTTTGTAAAGGTTGCGGAGCTTGTAGTGGGAATTGTCGATGTAGTGCCATTGATATTTTAGGCTTTACAGCCGAACAGATTTATTCGATGATCACTGCAAGAATATAACAATAATGAGGTTTTAAAGAAATGACAGAAACAGTTTTGGAAGAAAAAAAAATAGATGAGAAATGGGAACCAAAGATCATTGCTTTCTTATGTAATTGGTGTTCTTATGCCGGAGCAGATTTAGCTGGAGTAAGTAGAATCCAATATCCACCAAGTATCAGAATCGTGAGAGTTCCCTGTTCTGGAAGGGTCAATCCCTATTTTATTATAAAGAGTTTAATAGATGGGTGGGACGGTGTTATTGTTTCAGGGTGTCATCCTGGTGATTGTCATTATATTAGTGGAAACTTAGTAGCGCGAAGACGTTTTGCAATGCTGAAAGAAATTTTGGAATTCTTTGGGATTGAACCCGGGAGGGTTAATTTTATGTGGGCTTCTGCTGCTGAAGGAGAGCGATTTGCAAACCTAGTAAAGAAGGCTACAAAAATAGTAAAAGAATTGGGACCAAATAAAAAATTTCAAAGAGAGTGGTAATAAAATGAGTATTGAGATAGAAAACAAAGAAATTGAAAATTCAATAAGAGAATTGGCTAAAAAATTATTCAATGAAAATCAAGTAGATGTAATCCTTGGATATGCTGAAGGTTCTGTACCTTTAAGTTCTACTCCAGTTATTATTAGGAAAGTAGAAGATGTAGACAGGTTAATTTGGAATAATTTGTGCTATATTAATTTAGCTAGATATTTAGCCCCCTTAATGCCCCAGCTTTGTGATTCTGAGGGAAAATCTTTGAGAATTGGGATTGTTGCTAAAGGTTGTGTTGCTAGGGCAATAAACCTTTTAGCGGTGGAGAAGCAAGTTAATCTAGAAAATATCAAGATGATAGGGATTAATTGCAATGGAAATGTTAACAAAAGTAAAATAGATATGAAAATTGGGGAAAAAGAGATTCTTGATGTATCTATATCTGGGAACGATATTATTGTAAAGGGAAAGGATTGGGAGAAGAAATTTCCTTATGATCAGTATATTAACGAATTATGCAAAGTTTGTAAAATAAAATCCCCTTCTGCACCAGAGAAGACATGTGTAGGTGAATGTCAAGAATTAGAATCTATACATGATGAATTTACAGATATTGATGATTATGAATCGAAATCTACTGCTGAGAAATGGGCATATATTAAAGATACTTTAGAAGTGTGTACTTTATGTTATAGTTGTCGCCAGGCTTGTCCTATGTGTTATTGCAATCTCTGTTTTGTAGATCAAAATGCACCTATATGGTTTAACAAAACTACTGAATTTAACGATATACTTGTATTTCATTTAGTTCGCTCAATGCATTTAGCAGGGAGATGTGTGGCGTGTGGGGCGTGTTCATCAGTATGTCCAGTTGGTATTGACCTGAATTTTATCAATAGGAAATTGGAAAAAATTGTGAAAGAACGATTTGATTACACGTCAGGTCTTAACGCAGAAACCCTTCCCCCAATGATGGATTTCAAGATGGAGGATGCACAAGAATTTATGTTAGAGGAAGATTAAAAAAGGTGAATAAAAAAATGGATCAAAAAATATTAAAGAAAGACCAAATTGGAAAATTATATAACGAACTAGTGAGTGACTATAACTTTTTTGCCCCGATTAATAAAAAGGGAAACATAGTTTTCGAGAAGATCGAAAATCCTGATGATATTGTCCTTGATTACCTGAATTCAAAGATTCCACCAAAATCAGTTTTATTTCCTCAAGAAGAAGTATTATTTGAATATTCTTTAGACGAAAAAGATGTAGAAATTACTGATAGACAGGATCTGGACCAAAAAATCTTGATATTTGGAATTAGACCATGTGATGCTTACAGTTTTGAATTGTTTGCTAATTTCTTTTCATTTCACGGAGACTGGAAGGATGAGATCTATTTAAAGAAAAAAGAGAATACAACACTCATAGGTATTGGATGTAATACTCCAAGAACTACATGTTTTTGTACATCCGTAGGCGGAAATCCTTTCAAAAAGGATAATATGGATGTATTTTTAACAGATTTAGGTGAAACATATTTAGTTGAAAGCATTAATGATAAAGGCAAAGACCTAGTAAAGAAATTATCCTGGCTTTCGAATGCTACCGAAAAAGATGTGAAGAAAGCGGAAGAAATAGCTAAACAAGCAGAAGAATCAATAGTTACTAAGATAGACGCTGATAAAATCGTAAAAAACTTAGAAACATCTTTTGACCACCCTATATGGGAAGAGATCAGTGAATCTTGTATAGGATGCGGTTCTTGTGCCTATTTATGCCCAACCTGTACATGTTTCGACGTGATAGATGAAACAGATCAATATAATAATCGAGGTAGAAGAATTAGAATTTGGGATACATGTCAATCATGTTATTACACACTTGAAACCAGTGGACACAATCCTCGTCCGACTAAAATAGAACGATGTCGAAATCGTATCATGCATAAATTTAGTTATTATCCAATAAACTATGGTTTGTTGGGCTGTGTTGGATGTGGTAGATGTATTATTGTATGCCCTGCTAATAATGATCTTCGAGTAATATTAGATAAAGTAACTAAAATTGAAAAAAAAGAAGGTGAGAAAGTAGTTGCCTAATCCTTATATACCATATCTTACTAAAGTTAAATCGATAGCATCAGAAAATAAGGTTAATGATATTAAAACTTTCGAGTTAGAGTTTAAAAGAGAAGAAGAATACAAGAAATTTAATTATATTCCAGGGCAATTTGCTGAAATTAGTCTAATAGGAAAAGGAGAATGTCCTATAGGAATTGCTTCATCCCCTACAGAAGAAGGTACTATAAAATTTACAATAAAAAAGATGGGAACGGTAACCTCCGGATTTCACAATTGTGAAATTGGTGATACTGTTGGAGTTAGAGGTCCCTGTGGGAATGGTTGGCCGGTTGAGAAGATGAAGGGCAAAAATATTATAGTAATTGGCGGAGGCTTCGCATTTTCTACATTACGATCTCTAGTAATCTATTTGCTCGATGAGAAGCATAGAAAAGATTATGGAGATATCACTGTAATCTACGGAAACCGGGATCCTGGTGAGGTATTATATACAGATGTGTTAGATGAATGGAAAAAACGAGACGATATTAAAGTTGTGTTAACTATTGATCGTGAAGCGGAGGGATGGATTGAAGAAGTAGGATTTGTTGCGCCTATTGTTAAAAAAGTGGCACCAAGTGCCGATAATGCTATCTCGGTCGTCTGTGGACCGCCAATAATGATTAAAACAACAATCAATGTTCTAGAAGAATTAAACTGGAAAGATGAACAAATTTTAAACTCTTTAGAAATGCGAATGAAGTGCGGAATTGGAAAATGTGGAAGATGTAATATCGGGAATAAATTTGTGTGCGTTGATGGTCCTGTTTTTTCTCTTGCCGAACTTAAGGAATTACCAGATGAATATTAAATTAATAAAAGAATTTTTTTAAATTTTAAGTAAAAAATAGGTGAAAATAATTGGCTAAAAGTGAAATCATAAAGACATTTGAAGATTTAATAAAAGAAGTTCATGAACCAGGACTTTGTGGAGAATGTGGAGGATGTGTTAGTTTTTGTTCAGCTGGAGAATTAAAAGCTATTGAAATGTCAGAATCAGGACCTCCTAAATATGTTAACGAAGATAAATGTCTTAAATGCGGTATATGTTATTTTATCTGTCCGCAAACGCATGTATTAAACGACCAATTAAATAAAAAATTCAAATATGGACCACCTCTTGGGAACCAGATAAAAATTACTTCATGTCATGCTACTTCTGAAGAAATTCGAAATAGAGCAACTGATGGTGGAGCGGTTACTGCTATTTTAGGTTATTTATTAGATAATAAATTAATAGATGGGGCAATTGTCTGCAAAAGAAAAGGTCCGTTTAATCGTATATCTTTTTTTGCGACAACTAATGAAGAATTAGTAGAAGCTGCAGGTTCTCATTATGATTTCTCCAGCCAAGTAGTTGGATTGGAAAAGTATAACACTTTCATTGCTACCAATATAGCATTAAAAAAAGTAATGGGGCCAGACTTACTAAATATAGCTGTTGTTGGGACACCTTGCCAAATAAACTCAATTAGAAAAATGCAAGAGTTAAGTATACTTCCCGCACATATTGTTAAGTATACCTTAGGTTTATTTTGTTATCTAAACTTTTCATTTAACGATGAAGATAGGAAAAAACTGGAGGAGAAATTCAATTTTAAATTTGAAGATGTAGAAAGTATGAACATTCGAGAGGATCTTATCTTATACTTTAAAAATAAAGATGCATTACACATAGAATTTTCAGATTTAAAGGAGATAGCCCGGCCTGCTTGTTTTGCATGCTCAGATTTTTCAAATATTTATGCGGATATCTCTTTTGGAGGTCTTGGATCTGAAGAAAAACTTACCACAACAATAATTCGGACCAAAATAGGAGAAAAGATCTATAAAAACGCCTTAAATAAAGGTTATATCCAAGAACCTGCTGAATTTAACACAGCAGCTAAAAAATCAGAAATATTAGAAAAAGTAAAGGATTTTAGCAAGAAAAAAATTGAAAGGGCAGAAACAACTTTACAAAATAAAAACCTATAAATTGAAAAATATTAAATATTTTAAATTTTTAATCCTTACTTTTTTTTTCTATGTCATAAGTTTCCGCTAAATGTGGCATTAAAAGGTATACTGCAGCTAAATATAATGGAATCAACGATAATTCTACAAAAATTGATATTATAAATGGAAATTGAGGGCTTATAATATCCCATACTATACCTCCTACAAGCGGACCGATTACGCTTCCTAAAAAAGCAAAAAAATCACCTATTCCAAAAATCTTACCTCTATGTTCAGTTGAAATTCTGCTTACTAAGTTTTGAAAAATCAAGCCTGCAGACATTCCAATAGCTAAATCAAATAATAAAAGAAGTGAAAAAATCCATATGTTAGCCGAATTAATTAATAACCAAGTCATTAAAGCTCCTAATGAACTTGTTATTGTGATACCTACTAACGGTGGGAGCTTATCGACAAAAGCACCTAATTTAGGGGCTAAAAGAGTCGCTAGAAGACCTGCTGGGAGATATGCCCAAACAACTAAATTTAAATTACTTTCAATGTTTTCAATAATATAAATGTTTAAAAAAGGTCTAGCTATGTTCGCATTAATACTACCTAAAAAGAGAACAGAAATCAAAAAGATAGCACCAATAAACATTGATATAGACGTTAATACTTTTCTCTTTTCAGTTGTTTCATCTGAATTAACATTCGTGAATTCTGAAAATTTAATTGATTCGTCTACTCTTCGATAAAAAATAATTCCTGCTACAATATTTGAGATCCCGTAAATTGGAATGGCGATATAAATAATGAAAGGATTATCTGTATAAACACTTGCAATCATCAAGAGAGTAAATCCAAATACGGCTCCAATAATTTGACCTATCGCATTAGTGGAATCTCTCTTTCCATAAGCTTGAGAACGATGATCTTTACTTGATTTCTCTGCTACAAAAATATTGAAAGGGATCCAAAATACTCCTGCCATAAATCCCAAGGTAAAATACCCTATCCCTAAAAGAAAAATTTGATTTATAATAAAAGCCGCATAAATAATAAAATAAGAAATTGTCCTTCCAAATGAACCTATTAAAACGAGTGAGGTTCTTGATTTGATTCGATCAGTGATAAAACCTGTAATAAAACCGCTTATCATTCGACCTATAACATTAGATATTACAACAAGACTAATTTGAAAAGCAGATGCACCCATATTCATTCGTGCAACAATGGGAATCCAAAATCCGATAAAAAAGAAACCTAGACTATTTAATATAATAATCTTTAACATTTGATTATAATCGTGCGAAAATCGACTTTCATCTATTTTAAATAATCTAAATCTCATTAAATTCTGAAATTATTGTTTAAATTTATGGTTTTAGAAAGGAAGAGACTTACTTTTTTGTACTAACAAAATAAAGAGTGAAACATTAAATTTCAAAGATATTTCCAGTATTATATATAGTTGTATCTAAATCAAGAGTAATCTGTCCTCCAGATGCTATTTCGACTGCGTAGTTGATCCCTTCTAAAACTCTATTCATCATAAATTCATATGCTCTGAAGCAGTCTTCAAGTTGGGTCATAATACCCTCTGCATAACATCTTGATATTGCGGGAATTAGCTCAGGAATAAAATCTTGGCTAATCATCATTTCTTCTGCATCAATCATAGTTTCTTTTCCTATAGTGAATGGATTATATACATCCATTTTTGCAAACATTATTCTACACACAAATAGAGATGCCTTAATTTCTTTCATGATAAACTTGATTCTATTTTTATCATCTAAAAATTTCTTAAATGTTATAGCATTAATAATATCTTCATTAGTAATAGTATTTGAAGTATCCATTAATTCACTAACTCTTTCTGACATTCTTTTTGAAGATAGCATTAATTTAAGATTCATTTTATTCTTTTTATAGTAATCCCTATAAAAAGCAGAAAGAAATGTATGAATCCCCAGATTTTCTTGGTTTTTTGAGAGATCTAATTTATAAGTATTTTTTTTGAATTTATCCATAAAATTCTTTATGACTAAAAATTTTAACTTTAATCGATGTAATGCAAAAAATAAACATAATCTTGTCTTAGTATAAGCTTCCACATTACCCATTCTAAATCTATCATGATGATCTCTCTCATACATAACAATGGGTTTTAATTTGTTTACAACAACATCTATAAAATATGCAATAATGTGTTCAAGGGGTTCACATTCGATTACTCGAAATTTTTCTATAAGTTTTTGACTTGTTGGCTGACTTTGGGGTAACTCTTTAATTTCATCATAGTTATAATACTCTAAAAATAAAGAAGTCAATGCCTCTATTTCCAACACAGTTCGACATGGAATAAATACTGTATTTAAATCATATAAAATAGTCCCACTTTCAGGCATATATTATATCCTCCTTTTAACTAACTATAATGATTAAGGAAATTAAAATCACATTGAATTCAAAAATTTTAGATATCTTTTATAAAAACAAATATCCAATCATGTAAATTAAAATTTACTATATAGAATGAAGTAATTCTATATTATAAATAACATATTTATAACTTTTATTTTGTCGATTAAGATGCGTGTTCCGCCTAATGATTAACTTTATGTTGATGATATTGTCTTTTAATTTCAATTATTTCTCTTATTCTTCCTTTTTCTAAATATCTTTTCTGAATAGGTGCTATTCTGTAGCTGCGAAAATAGTTCCATACATCCCGCTTTATTTCTATTTTCTCATCTTTCATTTTACAGGCTTACATTCTACTTTATATTTATTTGAATTAATTATGAATATCAAACTATTAATTATTTTACTAAACCAATTTTTGAAAATCGAGCCAGATATCTTTATCCAAGAATTTTAAATTATATTAATATTGAATCACTAACACTGAAATTATTCTCAATAATTGGACTCTTAAAAAAATTAATTTATCTTTATTTTAATTTTATTTAGGAAAAAAATAATAATAAAGGCTATACAAATGAGTGAAACATTAATATTGCAATATAATGAGTTTATCCAATCGAGGAAAGTTAAACTAATTAATGTACTTGTTAGTGAGATTATATTTTTAAAAGCAAATTTTAATAAAGCTAAAAACAGGGATGATTCATATCATCTTAAATATGCATTAGAAAAGTTAGGGGATCTTTTGAATAAGTTAAAATACCATAGCTCTGACATGCAAGAAAAAGATTTTGATGAAATCCTAATAGTCACATATCATCTCTTTAAAGATATTGCTATGAATTTAGAGTAATTAATTATAAGTAGAAATAAAAAATGATGTGTTCTATATTCACATTAGGAAGAACGGTTCAGGATATCACAAGAGAGGTATTAAAGATATTAGATCAATATGAATTTCCAGATATTCCTTTTATAATTAAAGGATATGAAAATCCACTATTAGCTGAAGTAAATCGTTTAAAATCTGACATAATTTCTTTAAAAGATCTGATTGAATTATGGTATGGAAACCGAATAATGGAAAAATGGGGGATAAAAGATATTACACAATCTCAACAAATATTACGTAATTTAAAGTCCGTAAAAATGGATGATGTAATCCTTTGTAGTATTGTTGAAGATAAGAAGTTGGATTCAAAAGACTATGAACGAATGTTGATTTCTTACATCATTAAATTAAATAAAATAAAAGTCAGTTTGTCAAAATGGATGTGGTATTTGTTTATCCACGAATCTTAGAGATAAAATAATATCAATTCCTCATTAAAAAATCAGTATCTCTAAGTGAGGATCTTTATTAAAATAATTATAACTGATACTATTTTGTTGTTAAAATTATTAATAAAAAAAAAGTTAATAAAAAAAAATCAAATAAAATTAAAGGAGTTTACTTGGCTTAAAAGCATCTGTGAATAACTTGGGGACCCATCTCTTTATATTCTCGTCTGGTGACCCACATACGATGGAATGTTTTAAGTGAGCTTAAAATTGATCCACCGATCCAGACTGAATACATACGCTCAGGTGGAGCAATTATTTTAACATCGACGCTCTCCGGGATTTGCTCTTTTATCTCTTTCGTTAACCGTTCCTTTATACCAGGGAACATAGTGCTCCCGCCAGATAAAACGATGTTGCTATAAAGATCTCGGCGGAGATCAACATCACACTCGGAAATGGAACCAACTATTACGTCATCTAAGGGTTCAAGCTCTTTCCCGATTACTGATGGATTAAAAAAGCATTCAGGAGCTAAAAATCTTTCTACACCAACATTGATGGTTTCACCATCAGGTAGCATGTAGCTTTTTTCCATTCCAGCAACTTTCTTACTCAACATCATCTCTTTCTCGGGATCAATTGCGACGTAGCATAGTTTCTCCTTTATATCTCTCACAATTTGCTTTTCAGCTGATGTTGTAAAAGAATATCCTTTTTGTCTGAGTAATCGTTGTAAATAAGTGGTTATGTCTCTACCCGCAAGATCAATTCTCTGAATAGCATGACTTAAGGCGAATCCTTCGAAGATTGGTACAACGTGGGATACTCCATCACCAATATCTATAACACACCCCGTAGTACGACCAGAAGCATAGAGAGATAAAACTGCCTGCATTGCGACATAAAGAGCAGGAGTATTAAAGGTCTCAAACATAATTTCGGCCATTTTTTCACGGTTGGGCCGTGGATTTAATGGCGCTTCTGTTAAAAGTACTGGATGTTCGCTTGGATCGATTCTTAGATCCGTATAGAATGTATAGTGCCAGATTTTCTCCATGGCAGTCCAATCTTCAATAATACCATGTTCAACAGGGAACATGAGTTTTAGAACACCTTTAAGCTGCATGGCTTCTTCCCCAATATAGTATTCCCGTGTATAATGCTCAACATCTGTCATGATAGATTCATATTTAGGATAACCAATAAGAGTGGGAAAGACAGAACGAGGTTGATCTTCTCCGGCAAAACCATTTTTTGAGATACCTGTACCATTGTCTACTACTAATGCTTTTGCATTCAGAAAGCTTTCTTCTTCTGCCATATTTTATTATCAGCCTATATTTTTAATTTTGATTTATTTGGATTTTATTTTTAGATGTATATTTTATATTACATGTGGTAATTTTAATTTTTATGTTTTATCAAAAAATTGTATTTTTAAGGTACAATTAATGTGTAAAATACAAAATTTAATAATCTAATAAATTATGTATTTATAAATTTTTTTAAACCTTAAAGAAAATGTATTGTTTACATAAGCAATATATAAACGAAATTAAAATTTCTAATTATTTCGGATTTGCAAATAAGTCCATCAGAGATATCATTTAATTCCATTTGATAATGGTTTGATAACAAATTATTATCAAAAATTTAGAATTTGTAAAAGATTGTTATAAAAAAAGGGATTTTTAAGAACTAAAACTGAAGGATTAAATGTGTTGGAGATATTTAATTGAATTGAATTATTTTTTATGTATAGACATTTGTATTAATTTACAAATTAATAGTATTGAATTTAATATTAAATTTTTATCAATTTTTTAGGATTTAAAACTAGTTCCGCTCAAATGTTATCTAATCCCGATTATATAAAAGAAAATTTAAAACAAATTGGAACAAAAGAGGGCTTGGCTCTTTTAAGAGAGCTTATTGATGGTTCAAATGATCCTAAGATAAGAAAAAAGTCACTAAAAATTTATGGAACAATTGATAATTGTAAAAACTTTAAATTTTTAGAACAGCTATTCCTCTCAGATGAGGATCCCCATATTAAATTAGTTGCTGGAAATATTTTAAGGGATAAATATTCAGATTATAAAAAGCTTATACCTCTTTTAGAATACACATTAAAAAAAATTATTAATATAGACCAGAAAATTTATGCAATACACACTTTAAACTCAATTGATAATTTTAAAACTCGAAGAATTATAATAGAATACCTGAAAGATTTCATAAAAAAAAGGTTTAAAGATAAGGTTAAACAGTTTCCTGAAGAGATCTTTAGTTATAATTGTAATAATGCTATTCCTGACAATATTCTTGAGATTTGCATTAATTTAATCTTAAGTGATTATTATAAAAATGAATGTGGGTTTCTTGTTACTATACGAAAAGGAAAGATAATATCATTAAATTGTGAGAGTTCAAATATAAAGAATCTAAAAGAGATTAAGGGGCTAAGTAATCTATGTAATTTAGAACATCTTGTAATGCAAAGAAATAGTCTTACGAGTTGTCTTAATTTGCATCTTTTAAATAATTTAAAAACTTTAGATTTATCTAATAATAAAATAGAAAAGATAGAGAATCTAAATAATTTAGGTGATTTAGAAGTCTTAGGTTTATCAAATAACAAAATTAGAATAATAGAAAACTTAGAATCTTTGAATAAGTTAAAAAAACTCTCTTTAAATAATAATCTAATAAAAGAAATTGATAATTTGAATTCTTTAGTATCGTTAGAGGATTTAAACCTAAGTCATAATTTGATAAAAATTATAAGGAATTTAGAAGCACTCGTGAATTTAAAAAGGTTAAACCTTTCATTCAACCACATAGAAAAGATAAGGGGGCTTGTAGAACTAAATAATTTATTTTGGTTATATTTTAATGATAATAGACTTTCTCAAATTGAAGGATTGGAGATGTGTGATAAATTAAAGGGATTATATCTTTCAAATAATTGCATAGTAAAAATTGAATTTCTTGACAATTTGACAAATTTAAAGAAGTTAGAACTGTCTAATAACAGAATTAAAAAATTAGAAGGGTTAGATACTTTAGGTGAATTGCAAGAACTGTATTTAGATGGCAACAACATAGAAGAACTGGAAGGCTTTGACGGTTTAAAGAATTTAATTATATTTCATATTGGGAGAAATAATTTATCAAAATTTAGAAATGAAAGTATTAGAAGTTTGACTAATTTGAATTTTCTATTTTTGAACGAAAATCCTTTAGATAAGAAGAGTTGGGATCAATATAAAAAGAGGTTTAGGTTCCCTTAGATTTAAAATGATATTATGACTCTATATTGTGACTCAAAAAGTCATCAATCCAGAGTTCCATGAGAACTTCATCATAATAGTTTGACTCCATGTAAAATTGTTTTTTTTTTGTGCCTACGATTTTAAAGCCTAATTTTTTATAAAGATATATTGCTCTCTGATTTGTTGAAAAACAACTTAAAGTGATTTTTTCCTTATTATTTAATTTTTTAGATTCTTTAATAGCTATTTGAATTATTTCTCGACCAATGCCAAAATCTCGATATTTTTTTTTTACAATAATACCTAAGACACCTACATGAGTAGCAGCATCCCAATCGGAATTTGAAATTTCGCATTGTCCAATTATATTAAATGGAGGTTTCAATTTAGGATTTTCTGCTATAATGCAAATTTCATTTTCTTTTTTAATATAATGATACCATGATTCTTTTTCAAGTTGAGTTCTGACAGGAAATAGAACAGGTAAATATAATCCTTCATCTATTACTTCATTAAAATTATTCCAGACTCCCTCTACATCTGATTTTTTCAGATGTCTTATAATTATTTCTTCCCCAGTTCTAAGGGTTAAAACCTTCCTCATTATTTAAATATAAATTTTTATAATTATATGCCTTATGGTAATATTATGGAAAATAAAAATGAACAGTTGTCGAATGAAAAAGAACAAGAAAAAGAGGAAGGACAAAAACAACCAGTTGCAAAAGATCTAGTTCAACTTAAACATGTAGAAGTTAAAAAACAAGAATTAAGTCCAGAGACAAGAAATCTTGCTCAGACTTTAAAAGAACGATTTATAGAGCATGATCAATTTGAAAGGCTTTCTAATGATGAAATTACAATTCTTGAAACTTTCATGGGTAAAAGATTATTTTTAGAACGAATTGCTATAATCGCCAACCAGTCAAGGATACCATTAGGAATTCCAGGCTTTAAAAAATCAGAATTAGAAGAAATTCTTAATCATTTAATTTCTAAAGGTTATATTGAGTCAGAAATGGTTGGGGATAAATGTGTTTATATCCTAACTGAGAGAGGTAAATACCGGGTTCAATAAGTTATAGAATAACTAATCTTTTTTTAAAATTAGTTTATTTATTGGGATATCTTGGTATTCTCCACTGGGATTTTCTCGTCTAATAGTTAAAGGTAAGATTTTTGATTTTAATTCTAATTGAGCAATTTTAATAGGATCTATCATATCTACTGGTTTTTCCACTAAGATTGGAGCCCCAAATGATATTTGTAGAGCTCTGGCCCCTACAATCCTTGCTTTCTCGTATCTAGTTAAAAAAATTGATCCAATTTTAATATTTTTTCTTACTTTCTTATAGAGTTTACGTAATTCTCGAGATTCTAAGAAACTAGACATGGTTGAATTAACCATAAAATCAGTAATTAGATTTAAAAAATGCAAAATATCATATAACTTTTTCGATTTTTAAAGGCAATAAAGTAAATGCGCGAGGAGGGAACAATTCACACCAAAATAGATTTTCAGAATTTTGAACCCCTGTCTAAATTATATTAAAATTTTCTATTCTTGAGATAATTAGATTAAACGTTCTTTTCACTTCTAAAGCATTCCTTTCACCTATAATTAAGTTTTGTTGTTCTAAAAATTGTATTGATTCAATAAATTTATGACAATTAGCACATAGACAAACACATTTTTCTTTTTTTAATAAATTTATAATTTCTTGTATGCTCAAATTTGAGATTTTTTGCCATCTTGAGATTTTATCTTTTTTAAACTGATCTAAATGATGAAAAATTAAAGCGGGTAGATTGTTTTCAATATTGGTTTTTTCACACCCAACACAACTACCCTTATAGAGTAGTTCAATTAATGATTTTTTCTTAATCCATTTTAAAATGTGATATTTAGTTTTGTTATTGAATTTCTCATCTAAATGGAACTGATGTAACTCATTATTTATTGAATCAAGAATATTGTTTTTATTAATATCATTTAAAGGAAAATCATATTTTAGAATAATTTCCTTATAAAATTTAAATGTAGTGGCTCCTGCTAAAGTATGGCAATTTCTGCATAAAAGTTGGACTTTATCATATAAAAGTCTGCTAAGAATATTTGAATAACTTTGCCCTTTGAGTTTCCTCCATGTTGTAGTTTTTTTGCTCAAATCAGGATGGTGAAATTCTAAAGCTGGAAGGTTCAAATAATTAGTTTCACAATCTCTGCATTTTCCATTAAAATAATTTTTAATAATCTTATACTTAATCTGAAAATTTCTTATATTTTTTTGTTTTAATTCACATTTTCTACAGATATTACTATTATATCCTTTTGATATCCGAAAATGCGTTAAATCCAAGGTTCTCTGGCATTTAGTGCAGGTTTTCTTCAATTTTAGTTTTAAGTAATGATATTTAAAATTAAATGGTTAATTTAAATTTAAAATTAATAGAGAGTAAAGAATTTTTAACAAGATTGAAAAATGCGCAAGGGGGGATTTGAACCCCCGACCTTCGTTATCTATAAAGCAATTTTCACAGAAATACACGGTGTGAGCGTGTTGTTATAACCACTAAACCACTCGCGCTTACTGACATTAAAATTAATGACTAATATGAAATAAATTTTACTTTATTGAATTGCTAAAAATGATTTATTAAATTATTAGTAAATTAATTTAAGAATTTAAGAATTTTTTAAAGATCCAATAAAGTCTGTTAGTTTATATATATTTCTCAAATTATGTAATAATGAACCGATAGAGAATGAGAGACGCTGGTGATTTCAGTCTCAATAAAAAATGATTTCATTTCACATCCCCTAATTAAGAGTAATTTAATTTCTCGACGGAAATATCAAGAAAACATTTTTATAAATTGCCTAAATAAAAATTG
This sequence comes from Promethearchaeota archaeon, assembly GCA_016840085.1. GTDB lineage: Archaea > Asgardarchaeota > Lokiarchaeia > Sigyniarchaeales > SOKP01 > Loki-b32. The sequence goes on along the minus strand of JAEOTA010000086.1, from coordinate 171,316 downwards.
TTTAGTGGTTATTCCTACAGGTTTAGGGAAAACAATTATAGCATTAATGCTAACAGTTCAAAAATTAACTGATATACCAGATTCTAAAGTCATTTTATTAGCTCCAACAAAACCTTTAGTAGAGCAACATTATAACTCTTTTTTAAGTTTAACCGAGATTAATCCTGATGAACTAGTATCAATAACAGGTACCACGCCACCGGTGAAAAGAAAAATATTATGGGAAAAACTCCGTGTGGCTTTTATGACACCCCAAGTATTACAAAATGATATTATATCTAAAAATTATTCGATAAAAGATGTCTCTTTGATCATTTTTGATGAGTGTCATAGAGCCATAGGTGATTATGCTTATTGTTTTATTGCCAAAAAATATATTGAAAGTGCAATAACTCCTCAGATTTTAGGTTTAACAGCAAGCCCGGGTTCTACTCAAGAAAAAATTAACGAAATAAAACAAAATTTATTTATCAACCATGTAGAAATAAGAACTGAAAATGATGTTGATGTTAAACCATATATCCAAGATGTGGATAATAAATGGATAAAAATTAAGCTTCCTAATGAATTCATAGAGATTAAAAAAATTTTAGAAGAAAAACTAAAAAATATTTATAAATGGTTAAAAGAAAAGGAATTACTCAATTCCTATGATGTGAATAAAGTAACGAGGAAAGATCTTTTACAGCTTAATACAGTTATTAATAGAAAGATTTCATTCTTACGAGATGATAGTGAAAAGTTTGAGATGTTTTACGCTAAAAAACTACAGGCTAATGCTATTCGAATCTCTCATATGCTTGAACTTCTTGAAACTCAAGGAATTAATGCTCTAAAAGATTATATCGTGAAAAATGAAGAAAAAGTAAAAAATAATTTAGCTAATAAATCTTTGAAAGAATTGTTTTTAGATAATGATATCAAACGGGTAATAGAGCTAACATATCAAATCCAATCGAAGGGTATAGTTCATCCCAAACTTGAGAAATTAAAAAAAATTCTAAGGTCTCAACTTAAAGATCATAAAAATTCAAGAATATTAGTCTTCTGTCATTTTAGAGACTCAGTGAATAACATTGTAAGATATTTTGAGAAAGATGAGATAATAAATGCTCACAAATTTGTAGGGCAAGCTAAAAAAGGTTCTGATAAAGGTTTAACTCAGAAAGAGCAAATTAGAATCCTGGAAGAATTTAAAAAAGGGATATATAACACTCTTATAGGAACAAGTGTCGCGGAGGAAGGATTAGATATAGCAGAATGTGATCTAGTTGTTTTTTATGATGTGGTGCCAAGTGCTATACGAGCAATTCAGCGCCGAGGTCGTACTGGGCGTAAAAAAGAGGGAAAAGTTTACATCTTAATGGCAGAAGATACAAGGGATGAGGGATATTATTGGGCAGAAAAAGTTAAAGAAAGAAATATGAGAGATAGTTTAGGAAAGATAAAACAATCGGAACAATTAGAGAAATCAGGACAATCAAATCTTTTAGATTTTGTGACAAAAGAAAGTGGGATAATGCTAAATCAAAAAATAGATGACGCTAATAAGTACCAAATTATATGTGATAATCGAGAGACAGCATCGTCTGTTGTTAGAACACTTTCATTAATGGGTGTAACCTTAAAATTAGAGCAATTACCTATTGCGGATTATGTGCTTTCAAATAGAGTCGGTATTGAAAGAAAGACGGCTCAAGACTTTATCGATTCAATAAAGGATGGAAGATTATTCAATGAATTATTTGATCTAAAGAATAGGTTTGAAAGCTCTATATTAATCTTAGAAGGTGATCCATTTAATGAATCTACTATTAACGAAAATGCGCTATATGGAGCGATTACTACAATTATTCTAAATTTAGGCATAAGTGTATATAAAACGGAGAATTCTGAAGAAACTGCTATGTTTTTATATCAACTGGCAAAAAAAGAACAGTCCGAATCTAAGAATAAAATTTCTATACGGTTTGATAAAGCACCTATTGAAACTTCGCATCTTTTAGAATATATTGTTGCTGGAATTCCAGGTGTAAATAATCTTCGAGCTAAAAATTTATTGAATGAATTTAAGACTTTACAGAAATTAGTTTTAGCAGACATTCCTGATTTAATTAAAATTGAGAGTATTGGTAAAAAAATTGCTCAAGAGATTTATAAAATAAGTAGATATAAGTACAAACCAAATCAATAAAAAAGATTTTTAACCATTTCAATAATTAATAATATTATTGAATTTATTGAGATATAATTTTTCTATATAATTTTAAAACAGAGTTATGATAAAATTTAAAGTTGTTGTTGCTGGAGCTAAAAATGTAGGCAAGACAAGTTTAATCCGCCGGTATGCAACAGGTAAATTCGAAATATCTACATTATCAACTATTGGTGTTGATTTTGAAACGAAAAAAGTAGTGGTTGATGATACAGAAATACTTCTAAATATTTGGGATTTTGCTGGAGAAAAGAAATTCCGACTTTTATTCCCTTCTTATGTATCTGGTGCGTCTGGAGCTTTAATGTTATACGATGTGTCAAATAAAGATTCTTTAAATGATCTCTATGATTGGATAAACGTTATCTCTTCTGTTCCAAATTCTCCTAAAACAAAAATATTAATTGAAGCTAAAATTGATTTAAAAAGAAAAGTGAAAAGAGAAGATGCTTTAGAAATATTTGAAAAGTTTAAATTTAAAGGAGATATGCTTGGTACATCCTCAAAAACAGGTGAAAATGTAGAAAAAGCTTTTGAAATGTTAGGGAGGGAAATTCTTAAGAATTCACTAAAAAAATGCCCTAATTGCGGAAAACATTATCCATTAGAATTAAAATTTTGTCAATATTGTGGATCCAAAACTGATTAATTAATTCAATAATTTATATTTTCTAATATGTCCTCTTTTCTAATTCTAAAGTTAAGATTATTTCTTATATTTTGATTTTTGAAAAAAGAGTTAATCTTAAAGAAAACTTTATTTAAAAAAGTAAATAAGAAGAAATATACTGATAAACACCAATAGGTATTATAAATGCATTACAATTTGCTTGAGGATGTTAAAGAGATTGAATCACGCCTCAAAAAAGAAGGTATTTCTTTTGAAGAGAAAACAATTTTGGTGACAGGAGGAGCAGGTTTTCTTGGTTCATGGATCTGTGATGTTTTGATAGAACAAAATGCATACTGTGTGTGTTTAGATAATCTCTCATCTGGTCGTTTTGAAAATATCTTGCATTTAATGGACAGGGATAATTTTCGATTTATTAATCATGACATATCCTACCCAATATATTGGGGAATGAGCTATCATCCCTTAGGCATATGTGTAGGTGATGTTAAAAAAATTGATATAGTTATGCATATGGCAAGTAGAGCTTCTCCTTTTGAATTTAGGGATAACCCTATAGATATTTTAAGAAGTAACACATTAGGCACATTAAATTCTTTAGGGATTGCAAAACATCATAATGCAATCTTCTTTTATACAAGTACGTCTGAAGTATATGGAAATCCCCCAAGGGACGTTGTACCTACACCGGAAAGTTATTTTGGGTATGTAAATCCTGTTGGACCCAGAAGCTGCTATGATGAGTCTAAAAGAGCTGGAGAGGCATTTGTAAAAGCATATGAGCTTCAACACAAATTAAGAACAAAAATTTTAAGAATTTTCAATACTTCAGGACCTAGAATACGTCATGGTCCTGAATTTGGAAGAGTGATTCCTAACTTTATACACCAAGCTCTCCATGATGAAGATATAACTGTTTTTGGAGATGGTTCTCAAACTAGATCATTTACCTATGTTGTGGATGAGATTGAAGGAATTCTTAAGACAGTATATAAGGATCAAGCAATTGGAGAAGTAATAAATTTAGGTAATAATAACGAATATACAGTATTAGAATTGGCGAATATAATAAAAAAACTTACAAATTCTAATTCAAAAATAGTATTTAAATCGCTACCTATTGATGATCCTTCACGTAGATGCCCAGATATAACATTGGCAAAGGAAATATTAAATTGGGAACCAACAACACCACTAGAGGAAGGATTAAAAAAAACTATTGCGTGGTTTAAAGATAATGACGAAAATTTATAATTATAAGAAACAGACTAACCAAAATGCTAGTTATAGACATTTTGATGCATTGCTTAAAATTTCTTTAATTCTGGGAATAACAATTGTTTCAGGTTTTATTATTTACTATGTTTTAAATCCTGAACCAGGTTATGTCACATTGGGGATATTAAATGAAAACAAACGAGCAGAAAACTATCCAACTAAAGCATCTGTTAATGAGACTATTTTTTTTTATGTTTCTGTTGGAAATCACTTAAATAGAGATTTTTTATTTCAATTTAGAATTAAAAAAGGTAATAACAATACCATATTAACTAGCTCAACGGAGTCAAATGGTACATTAGCCTTTATAATTGGTAATTTTACATTAAAAAATAAGGATAATTGGATTTCTGAACAATTAAACATCTCGTTCTCAGAAATAGGTGAAAATCAATTAATAATTACTGAATTATGGCAAATTAGTAAGGAAAGTTTAATAAAATTCTATAATAATGTCTATCTCAGATTAAATATTACTGCTTAATTTCCTAGATATTTTATTTGCTTTCTGTGAACTTGTTTTCTTTATTTTGCTTTTTCTTCAGTTTGCTCCACCAATAATTTGCACATCTTTTACTTTAACATATGGGGCTTGAAAGGAGCCATATATCTTCATTTCTTTAGAAACAGCATCTATTTTTTGAAATAAATCCATTAGATTAATCCCTATCATAGTCTCATTTAAAGGGTTCTTAATTTCTCCATTTTTAATTATGTTTCCATGAAGTATCAAGCCAGAAAAATCACCAGTAGTTATATTAGGTGAATCTCCAGTATAGTCTAAAATAATTGCTTCTTTTAAATCTCCGATTATTTCCTTAATACTTATATCACCCATTTTCATAATGAAATTTGATATCCCAATAGAGGGAATAGAGCTATAAGAATTTCGAGAGGCATTACCCGTACTTTCAACAGATTCTTTTCCAGCAGTATAACTATTATGTAATAATCCAGTCTTTAATAGTTTTCCTTCAGTGAAAATTTTTTTATTTTTACAGGGAACTCCTTCACCATCAAAAATAGATGATCCAATAGCTCCATCTATTAATCCATTATCTTCAATATTTAAGTATTGTGAACCTATAATTTCATCTCTTTTGTCAAAGAGAAAACATCTTTTATGTTGAAAAGTTTCTGCATTTAAAGCTGAAGCTATTGGTCTTAAAATTAAATTTATTGTGCCTTTAGGAGTTAAAATTAAGGGAACTTTCATATTTCTTATTTTTTTCCGATTTAGGTTTTTTTTCGCATCTTCTAAAGCATTTTTTGCTGTTTCAGTAGAATTTATGTTTTTAAGATTTCTTTCTGATTGCCATTCATACCCAAATGAAGTGTCTTTACTTATTTTATCTTTAACAATAATATGTGAAGACACTGAACAGCTTGTATCCTTTCCAGATACTTCTAAACCATTAGAATTAAAAATATAAGTCTTTGAATAATTTGATATAAAACTGCCAGTCTGAGATATAGCTAATTGATCTTCTTCACATACTTTTATTAAATCTTTAACAAAGTTTATTGAGTCTTTTATTTGTAAATTCTTTATATTTTTATCAAACAAATCCTTAATGACGGGATATTTATTTATAGAATCAGGCAAATTCCGAAAATCAGGATCCACCGTCCCGGCTCTCATCATCTTAATTGAAAAATCTAAAATTTTCTCCATAGCTTTTTTCTCAATTTTATTAGTAAAAGCAAATCCCAATGAGCCTTTTGTATTGATAACTCTAATTGAAAATCCAAAATCTTCTCCGAGTTCACTATTTTTTATTGAATTCTCTTCAATTTCAATATTAACATATCTATTTTTCTCAAAGAAAATTTCCGCACATTTAATCTCTGATGATTTTTTTCCAATTAATTTCAACCCATAATGAGCTAGTTGGTATGGATCAGAATTCTGTTCCATTCAGTTTAAACCTCCAACTGTAACATCATCTATACGAATATAAGGTCCACCATCACATACCCTTACACTTTGACCTCCTTTTCCACACATGCCATCAGAGTAATTAAAAGATTGTTTATTACCTATTGCTGAAATGTTATTTAGAGCTTCAAGAATCATTCCCGCTAGCGCGACATCTCTCATCAGTTCTTTCTTTTCACCATTTTTAATCTTATATGAAAATTTACATTTAAATTGAAAATTTCCTGTTGATGGGTCTGTATAACCATATTGAAAATCTTCGCAAAGAATCCCATTTTTAGTATCTTCAATTATTTCTTCAACATTCCAGTCTCTTGGCTCTAAAAATGTAAAACCCATCCTTACTTGGGGTCTTGAAGAATTTGAAGAAGCCCTTCCATGTCCATTTGGGATTACTTTCATTCTTGAAGATGTTTCCAAATTATGTAAAAAATTTTGTAATACTCCATTTTCGATAATAAAAGTCTTTTGGGATGGAATTCCCTCATCATCTATATAGTAACTTCCAAACAATTCATAGGGTAGATTGAATTTTTTTCCATAGCCCATTGTAGGATCATCTACAAATGTAACTTCTTCAGAAGCAACTTTTTCACCAAGTTTATCTTTTAGTATACTCTCATTGTTTAAAACTAAATCTGCCTCACATGCATGACCGAATGCTTCATGCATTATGGTTCCTGTTAATTTGGGATCAGTTATAATGGTAAATTTACCTCCAATTGGCGATTTTGCCTTTAATAAATCAACTGCTTCTTGGGCTGTCTTTAAACTCAAATTTTCAGCTTTTTCTGTCTGGGTTATTTCAAAACCTCCTATTCCTCCTGTAGAATTTATGGACCTTTGGATAATTCCCTTCTCTTGTGCATAAACAGAACAAAAAATCCTAATAAAAGATAAATCTTGTGAAATATCACTTCCATAGGAATTAATAAACTTGTTTAGAGTATGACCATCAAGATATATAGTATGTGTATTTTTTATTTTTGAAGAATGGCCAACAGCAGTTTTTTCGTGATATTTTACAAGCTTTATTTTATCTTTAATATCGATATCTTCTAATTTCTTTTTACAATCGATTTTAAAATTCTGAATTAAGGGATCACAATTCTTTATTTTAAATTTATTCTTACATAGAGATTCTGATAATCTAGCTAATTTTGTTACTTTTAAAAATCCATCAGTTATAGTTTTTCTATTCAGATCTTTTAAAACATAAAAACCCCAACCCCCATTATAGAAAGCTCTTAACCCACATTCAGTTATTTCATAAGAGGAGATTTCTTTACTTCTTTGATCTGTAAAATCTAATGTGATTCCTTGATGTACGCCTGCTCTAATATCCCAATAATCAACTTTATCGTGAGCAATATTATTTAAATCTTTAATTAGTGTTTCATCTATTTCATTTAGATTATCAGTTATCTCCATTTTGATTTTTTTTCAATTTATTATTTATTTATAAAGGAATAGTGTATTGTTTAATAATTTACCATAAAAGAATTGTGGAAGAATAGCTAAATACTTTTGTTTTTTAAATAAATTTCTAAATTGCCACTTAATTTCAAAATAAATATTTATAGTCTATTCTTAAGCTGTTTAATAATTGCGATTGCACCATTCATAGAGCATATCTTAGAGAATTTAGAGGCGTTTTTAAATAAGAAGGAATGATTGCACTTCCAGCATTTCTTAACCTTAATTATTCGATTCGTATAATACCATTCACCGCAATGGGAGCATCTAAAAAAGAAGAATTTTTGCCCAGTACTCATACAACAACTAATAAATCACCTTAATGATATAATTCATAGTGGTCAAAAAATTTTCTAATTTTTTTATTAATTTATTAGATTTGAAAAAAAAATATATTGATGAAAAAGGAAAAAACCAATTTGAACGGTTTCATTAATTATATCTAATTATAACATGAAAAAATTTGTTTAAACCAAATTGAAATTATTTTTTCCCTAATAAAATAAGATATATGTTTTGATGAATCATTATTTTAAGTATTAATTAAAAGAAGAAGAAAGATAATATGGATCATAAATTTATTCACCCTATAGAAACACGTTATCGAACTGGTATAGCGACTCTATTCACTGAGGAGAAGAAGCTAGAAAACTGGATGAAAGTAGAAGCAGCATTAGCTCAAGTTCATGCAGATTTGGGAAATTTCCCTGAAAAAATTGCTCAGGAGATCACTAAAAAAGCTAATATTAATTATGTAAAATTAGAAAGAGTAAAAGAAATTGATCTTGAAATTCATCATGATTTAATGGCAATGGTTAAAGCTTTGTCAGAACAATGTGAGGGTGATGCTGGTAAATATGTTCATCTTGGAGCAACCAGTTATGATATTGAAGATACTGCCACAGCTTTACAATTAAAAGAGGCATTACTTCATATTAAAGAATCATTAATGGATTTATTAGCTGAATTAATAAAGATTACTGAAGAAAAAAAGAAATTAGTTTGTATTGGGAGAACACATGGGCAACATGCAGTTCCTACTACATACGGTATGAGGTTTGGGGTATGGGCATATGAAATAGATAGACATCTTGATAGAATTTCTGAAGTATTAGATCGCATATCATTTGGTAAAATGTCAGGAGCTGTTGGAACTATGGCTAGCTTTGATGATAAAGGAATTCAAATACAAAAAAAATTAATGAAGACTCTTAACTTAAATCCTGTACTGATTGCAAATCAAATTATTCAAAGAGATAGACATGCTGAAGTAATTCTCGTAACTGCATTAATCGGACAGTCATTAGCAAAAATCGCGAGAGAAAATAGAGTTTTACAAAGAAATGAAATAGCAGAAATGTTTGAGCCTTTTAAAAAAGATCAAGTAGGTAGCTCAACAATGCCTCATAAAAGAAATCCCCATAAATCAGAAAGAATATGTAGTTTAGCAAGGATCCTGAAATCTAACGTTATTCCTGCTTTAGATAATATAATTTTAGAAGATGAAAGGGATATAACAAATTCGGCATCGGAAAGAATAATTTTTGCAGAAAATTTCATATTATTAGATTATATGATTAACCAATTAACCCAAAATCTTAGAGGAATTGAATTCAATGAAGATAATATCGAGGAAAATCTTAATCTTACTAAAGGTGCATGCTTAACTGAAAAAGCGATGATAAAATTAGTAAATAAAGGGATAGGAAGACAGGAAGGGCATGAAATTTTAAGACAAGCTGCAATAAAAGCCAGGAATGAAAATAGATTTATGAAAGATATTTTATTTGAGAATGAGCAAATTAAAAAGTTATTTTCAAAAAAAGAATTAGAAGAGCTATTCAATCCTTATAACTATATTGGAAAAGCACTTGAGCAAACTGAAAATTTACTTAAAAATTTAAAAGAGAAACATAAATTATAATTGAAATTATGGGCGAAAACGATAATATTTATTCTCAATTGGGTGTATCATCTAAAAAAAAAGATGTTCATAAAGCAATTGAAAAGTTTGATAAAGGAATTTTTCCAGGATCATTTTGTAAGATTGTAGAAGATGTAAACGACAGGAAGGATTATTGTTCTATCTTCCATGCAGATGGAGCAGGAACTAAATCAAGTTTAGCCTATATGTATTTTAGAGAAACTGGTGATATGGACATTTTTAGAGGAGTCGTCCGAGATGCAATCATAATGAATATTGATGATATATTATGCGTTGGTGCGACAGGATGTATGTTTTTATCTAATAATCTTGGAAGGAATAGTAAATTTATTTCTGGCGAAGTTATAGCAACGATTATTGATGAATATTATGAGTATAGTAAAAAATTGAGTGAATTAGGCTTAAATGTTATTATGTGTGGAGGCGAAACTGCAGATGTTGGAGATATCGTCAAAACCGTCATGGTAGATGCTTCTGTATTCACTAACATGAAAAGATCAGATGTAATTGACGTAAAAAACATCAAAAGTAATGATGTGATTGTTGGTATTGCTAGTTTTGGAAAGGCATTATATGAAGATGAATATAATAGTGGAATTGGAAGTAATGGGTTAACACTAGCAAGACATGGCACTCTCTCTCACGAATATTTTGAAAAATATCCCGAATGCTATGATCAAAATCTTGATGAAAAGCTTGTATTTTTTGGTAAATATAAACTGACAGATATGATAAAAGAAATCAATTTATCGGTTGGAAAAGCACTATTATCACCAACGAGAACATATGCCCCAATTTTAACAGAGATTTTAAAAAGATATAGAAAAGAAATCCATGGAATAATACATAATACAGGAGGGGGGCAAACTAAGAACGTGAATTATGGTAAAGGTATAAATTATGTTAAAAATAATTTATTTTCCCTTCCTAAAATTTTTGAAATAATACAAAATTCTTCCGAAACTCAATGGAAAGAAATGTATAGTGTATTTAATATGGGGCACAGAATGGAATTATTTTGTGAAGAATCAATTGCTAAGGATATCCAAAGAATAGCTAAAAAGTTCAATGTAGAGTCTAAAATTATCGGACATTGCGAGAAATCAGCATCTAAGAATAAAAACCTTGTTGAAATAAATTCAGAATTTGGTTCTTTCAAATATAATTAGAAAAATATAAAATGATTGAATATTTTGACGTTATTTGCATAGGAGCAGCTTTAGTTGATATTGTCGCTCAAGTTGAGAGACATCCCGAAGATGATGATGAGGTTTTTGTATCTGATTTAAATTTATTTTCAGGAGGGGCTGCTGCTAATACAGCATGTGTTTGCGCCAAATTAGGTTTATCCTCTGCTTTTTTAGGTAAATTGGGTTTTGAAGATTCATTTAGAGCTAAAATCATCCAAGATTTTAAAGAATTTCGAGTATCCACTGAATTAATTAAATATTCTAAAGAAAAAGAGACAGGTTGTGCTTATGTGGCTCTAAATAAAGAAGGGGATCGGAGAATTTATGCACATAGCGGAGCAGCTAATTACTTATCAAAAAAAGATATTTTAGAAAAAGAACTGATGCATACAAAAGTTATATTTTTAAGTAGTTTGAAAAATCTAGAACCATTCATAGAAGCTGCAAAATATGGAAGAAAAAATAGAATTCCAGTTATTTTAAACCCCGGAATGTTAATAATTAACTATGGTTTTGATAATATTATACAATTACTTGAAAATACCGATATTCTAATATTATCTCAAAGAGAATTCTCAACACTTATGAAGATTAAAATCAAAAAATTTGATTCAAAAATTATTGAAGCACAAATGAAAAATCTTACTAATTTAGGAATAAAGGTTATTGTAGTAACGAGAGGAGAATGCGGGGCATCATTATTTACTCGATCAAATTCTGTGTTAATTCCTTCAATTAAAATTGAGAATATAGTAGATACAACAGGAGCGGGAGATGTTTTTTCCGCCGGATTTATTTATGGTTTTTTACAAAACCTAAAGTACGATTTTAATAATCTTAGGTATAATACAAAAATTGGAAATTTTGTTGCTGGTAAATGTATTCAAGAGTTAGGGGCAAGAAATGGTATTCCTAATATTAAAGAATTAAAAGAAGCTATTTCAAATTTTTAAATAAAAAAGTTTATAATTTTTCAATTTTATAATTTTTTATTCAAATTTAGGTGAATATTAATGGTTTCTAGAGTTTATTATGGAAAGAAAAAGATTGCAGTTGATAGATTGAGATTTTTCATATATGAAGTTGCGCTTATGTTTATTTTTGTATTTTTACTGTTAATTATTCCAATATTCGTTGTTCCCTTACTTATAAATAAAGAATCAGTTTTATATGGAATTTTATTTTATGGTTTGAGGGCAATATTCATTTTCATAGGTATTCCACTTACCTTATATTTATCAAATTTAATATTTGAGTCTCAAAAAAAGCAAGTTATCATTGATGAAGATATCCCCCCTTCGATAGGGCATTTAAGGTTATTTAAAATGACAAAAAAAAATTATAAATATCAAATTTTATATGGATTATTAATTTTCTTTTTAGTTTTTCTACCTATAGACTTTTTTACTTATTTATTAATTCCAGAAATGATTGAATATCAAGCATTGGCTTTAAGTCTAAAAAACACTAATATATATCTGGTGTCCAGTAATTATTTTGTATTTTTAATTTCTGTAATCATTATCCAGATTTCAGTATCTATTGCTGAAGAATCAATTTCCAGAGGCCTTATAGCAAAAAGAGGTAGCGAATATTTTTTTATAATGTCAGCAGTGATGATATCATCAATTTTTTTTGGATTAGGGCACTTTGCTTATTTTCTTGATCCTGTAAGTAGATTGTATCCCTTTTGGTATCCATTTGTTTGGTTTTTACAAGCTTTATTAATAGGAATAATTCTCTCGTTATTTATATTAAAAAAAAAGTGGATTTTTCCTGCTATAATCGCCCATACATTAAATAATATAGTTGCTGCTCATACAATCTGGAGTTTTATTCAAGAGAATGATTTTACTCTTGTTGCACTTTATCTTTATTGTCCGTTATTGGTCATTGGTATTGTGCTACTAGTTTGGCAATTTCCCAAGATAAAAGATGGCGTTAACACAGGATTTCAAATTTTTAAAACTTATTTTAAAATTGATGAAGCTAGTGAGAAAACTAAAGGTGATAAATATTTCCGTTATTTTATTGATATTATAATGGGTATCCTAATTTTTTTAATGAGTATGTTGGTTGCTATATAACGGTGTGTTATTTAAATGAAAATCGGAATTATATCAGATACCCATTTTAATGAAGAGGAGGATAAAATAAATAAATTTATCGTAAAATTAAAGAATGTTTTTAAAGATGTTGATGAAATAATTCATGCTGGCGATGTTTGTTCTCAAATATTCCTAAATGAACTAAATAAAATAGCTCCTACTCGATGTGTAAAAGGATATTTTGATGAGATTAGAGATTTAGAAGATTTCATTAAATTCATAGTAGGGCGTTATAATATAGGAGTAATCCATAAATTACCTGAGAATGTTGAAGAATTTGTAAAGAAGCATAACTTAAATATATTAATTCATGGCCATACTCATAGACCACTTATAAAAGGAACAGAGTATAATGTTCTTCTTTTAAATCCTGGTTCTCCTACAAAACCAAAAGCCCCATTTAAAAAACCTGGATTTAAAACACCTATAGCAAGACCTAGTGTTATGACTTTAAATATTGATGAGGATAATATTTTATCAACTTTTATTATAAATCTAAAGATTTAGAGAGGTTTTGAATTTTTAATTGATTATGATGAAATAGTAGTGAAAAAATGAGATATTTTGAATATTCTACTTCAAATAATTTTAAATATTATTTAACTCATATAATAAATACAAGGAAATTTTATGCTAAAGAATCTAAATTTAATAATATTGATATAAAATAATATGGAAATTTCCTTTAAGATATTTATAAATTAATTATATAAGAGTGTGCGTTAATTTGGTTAGTAGACTCGGATTAGTACTGAAAGAACTTAATGATAATGGAAATTTTCGCGCATCACTTTTTGCAACATCAACTGGATTAGTATTAGCGTCCCAAAAGGAGGAAAAGATTGACGAACGTGCAGTAGCAGCTATGGGATCTTTACTGAGCGATGCAGCATATAAAGCAGCAGAAGAAATAGGTTTATCAGAAGTTAGGAGTATGAAAATTAAATATAAAGAAGACTTTATAATAATGAGAAATATAATTATTAATCCTAATACCCAATTCCTTTTAGCAGTATTAACAAAATTACCAGAATCCGGAGAAATTGAGAAATATGTGGATCAACTTCTAGATTGGGCAGAAGAAAATAGTAAAGCCGATCTAGAAAAACTTTCATCACTCTAAAATTATTTATTACTTATTTTTTATTTATCAGTTTTTCCTTCAAGACTTCTATTTGGTAAAATCTTACTTCAAATCTCTTAGACAATGGAATAATAAAAATCTAGAATTGCATTAGCAACTTGTTCTTCGTAACCCCCATAAAAGTGATCTGCGCCATCGATAATTTTGCTTATTTTTGGATTTAAGTATAAATTAAAATTTTCATAGAAATTTTCATAACGAGCAACGGTATCACGATTTCCTTGAATAAATAGTTTTTTTTTCGAAGTTTGAGATAATTCTTTGAATTTCGCTCCCATAAAATCCCATGGAAAAGATATGGAGATAAAACCAATTATCTTATCTGAATAATTAACTGCTGAACACCCTATTACAGCACCATATGAATAGCCACAAATAATGATTTTCTCACATTTTTTATTATTAATTAAAAAATCTACAGATGCCTTAACATCACTTAATTCACCCATTCCATCTGAATGATTTCCAGAAGATCTTCCAACACCTCTAAAATTGAATCTTAAACAAGAGATATTGCTATTGATTAATTTGTTAAATACCGCAGAAACAATATTATTATGCATATTACCACCAAATTGTGGATGCGGATGACAAATTAAAACAGATGGCCTTGTATTACGTAAACTTGATTGGTAATATTCCGCTTCCAGCTTAATTTCATTATTATTAATGAATAGTATATCAATTTCTACCATAATTTTATTTAATATTTAACCTATAATAATTATACTATAGACATTTGTGCAAATAATGAGTTATAATAAAATTATTATTGAGAAGAAATTACGTGAGTTTTTAGAAGAAGATTGTAGTTTTGCTGATGTTAGTTCTGTATGTATACCTCAAAATACTAAAGTATCAGCTAGGATTTCTACGAAAAGTAATGGATACATTTCTGGACTTGAAGAGTTGAAAATTCTATTCGATATATTAGGTGTTTCAACTAATTTTATAAAAAGAGATGGAGAAGAAGTAAAAGAAGGAGATATTATAGCAGAATTAAAAGGGAATGCAAGAGATATTTTACTTGGAGAAAGGGTAGGGCTGAATCTAATAACACATATGAGTAATATAACTTCAACAACTAAAAGATTCGTAAAAATAATAAAAAATTCAGGAAAAAATGTAAAGATCGCTTGTACTCGTAAAACAACACCAGGTATCAGAATATTCGAAAAAAAAGCAGTAGAACTAGGTGGAGCTGACACACATCGATATTCACTTGATGAGATTCTCTTGAAAGACACTCATTTGAAATATTATGATGGAGATGTAGAATTACTTTTAAAAAATATAAATAAAAAAGCGAGCTTTACAAAAAAAATTGAAATTGAAGTAGAAAAAGTCAGCGACGTGTTGATTGCTGCAAAGAATGGAGCAGATATTATCATGTTAGATAATTTTAGTCCTGATAAGGTTGAGGATGCCATTAATTTATTAAAAAAAAATAGTTTGAGAGATCAAGTAATTATTGAGATATCTGGAGGTATATCTGAAGATAACATAATTGACTTTTTGATTGCAGAACCAGATATTATAAGTTTAGGATTATTAACCCAACGACCTACTGAATTTATGGATTTTTCACTTAGATTTGATTAAAAATGGTTTAGTCAATTATAATTTCTCGAATTGAGCATATTATATCTTTAATCTTAGCTAATTTTTTATAAAGGTCTTTTATAACCTCAATTTCACCGACTAAAAGAATTATTTCTATTTTTTTTTCTGCAATCCGCCAATCCGTAATTGTTTTAATAATATGGTGAAATTGTGAATATAAATCAGAGATCTGGTCTATTATTATATCTTTAAAAGGATAGACTAGACTAATAGTCATTATTTTATATCCTTCTAATTTTTCAAATTTCTCATGTTTTTCAATAAAACTTACAATTGAATCTCTTAAAGCTTCACTTTTAGAGGTAAACCCACTTAAATTTCGAACTTTTTCAAATCGTTCTAGTAGATCGTCAGTTAATTGTAATGATATTATTGGCATAATAACTTCTGAATTGGCTTTTTAAATTAAATATTTATTTTCAAACTAATTTTAATAATGCTTTTTATTTTTATTTACAAATAAAATTTTTGACAAAATCAATACTTTGAATTAAATGTTTAGATGATGATAATTCAATGATCAATGCACCATTATAGCTGTATTGGTCTATTAAACTAAAGATTTCATTGAAACCTATTTTTCCGGTTCCTAAAGGGGGGTGTGTATCGGTTTCTTTACTAAAATTATCTACTATATGAATGTTTCTTATTTTTTTATACATTTTTTCCCATAATAGTGTAACATCTCCATCTGTTGTATAAAAGTGACTAGTATCATAAGTAAGGAATAATTCCGAGCGATTTATTCTATTAAATAAACTTTCTATTTCATTTTCATCTAAAAGCATATATGTCTTACTTGGCATATTCTCAATGCAAAGAGCTATTTCCAAAGTGTTAGTAAAATCTAATAATTTATTAAGCGCATCAATTAAATTGATTTTATTAAATTCTCTTAAAGATTTAATTAGAAAATCTCCAACTCCTGGATGAATTGTTAAAATTTTAGCCCCTAATTCTCTAGATATTTTAGCTGCTTCAATATAAGATTTAATTGACGCTTCTGAAATAAGTTTATTGTTAGAACATAAACTAACATTAATAAAAGGACCATGAATTTGTATTTTAATTGAATAAGACCTTATTAAATCAATGAATTGCTGCCAATTATCACTTTTTAATATCGTTGGAGGATCTATTACTATCTCAACGACATTAATATCATTTTTTTCTGCAAAATTGAGACAATTATTTGTAGCTTTGATTAATAAGTCGTCTAAGCTTTTGAAATTACCTGAAATCCCAAGATCTATAAGATGTCCAAGAGAACTTATACCTATCTCCATTTTTTTCACTTAAAATGTACTATTATATTACAATTTTTTCTTTCGCATACTTCGAGGATAATTAGCAAATAAGCTTTCATGGAGTTTTTTAAATCTATCAAGATGTTCTTCTGAAATAACTTTTGGTTCTCCTATCTGTAAAGCTCCCCAATAAATTTTTGCTAATTTTTCCACTAATTCTGCAAATTTTACTGCATGATCTATGGATTTCCCACACACAATAACACCATGATTTTCTAATAAAGCTGCATTTTTAATTCCTAATGCATTAAGAGCCACATTGCCTATTTCTTCTGTGTGAGCCTTTCCAAATCTAGATACATCAATAGAACCTCCTATGAAAATGTACATTTCTTCCATTAATATTGGAATATTTTTTTGGACAACTGAGAGTAATGTTGCATATATTGAATGAGTATGAATTACTGCTTGTACCTTTGGTCTTGATTGGTAAATAGCAATATGCATTTTTACTTCTGTCGAAGGCAATTTTCCACTACTTAAAGAAGTACCATCAAAATTCATATGGACAATTTCGTCTTTCTTTAAAGTAGTATATTGGTTGAATGAAGGAGTGATGAAAAGTTCCTCTTTTTTACCATTTCTTATACTAACATTACCCTCTCCAGCTTCTACTAATCCTTTTGCAAAAATAGCTTTTGCTGCTTTAACTACTTCTAATCGAAGTTGTTCTTCTTTATTCATTGACATAGTATAAATAATTAAGAGTATATTAAAAATATAGTATGTAATTTTTATAAGAAAAGAACTATCAATTCAAGATTTATTAAAAATTTTAATTAGTCCCATTTTTTAAATTAAGATAAAAAATATCATAAGTACCACATATTATACCCCTCTTTAGTAAAAATAAATCTCAATAATGACAAGATTGATAATACACTGTGATTTGGATTGTTTTTATGCAGCAGTTGAAATAAGAGATAATCCCCAATATAGAGGAAAGCCTGTTATTATTGGTGCTGACCCAAAAAAAGGTAAGGGTCGAGGTGTTGTGTCAACTTGTTCATATGAAGCAAGAGAATTTGGTCTTTGTTCGGGAATGCCCATCTCTCAAGCTTACCAGAGATGCCCTCATGGGATTTACTTAAGACCAACTGGTGAAAAATATAGAAAAGTGTCTAAACAGGTTATGCAAATTCTAAAAAAATATTCGGATAATTTCCAACAAGCAGGAACCGATGAGGCATATTTGGATCTTACAGAAATTTGCTCAGATTTTGAAGCGGTTAAAGAAATTGCAGAAATTATTCAAGATAATATATATAAAAACTTAGGGGTAACAATTTCAATTGGGTGTGCTCCAACAAAATCTTTAGCCAAAATTGCTTCTGATTTTAATAAACCAAACGGAATAACAGTTTTTACACCAAATAATTTTAAAGAAAAACTGAAAGATTTAGATATTACAAAAATCCCCGGTATTGGTAAAAAATCTAAAACATATCTAAATAAAAAGGGCATTAAAAAGATAGGGGACATTTTAAAAATACCCTTATTTAATTTTATAAATTTATTTGGTAAGAATGGAGAATGGATTTGGAAAGTTGTGAATGGTCTTGATAATAGGAAAGTAAAGGAATTTCATGAAGGGAGGAAATCCATTAGTGCAGAAAGAACATTCTTTGCGGATACAGATGATTTTCAAGAGGTATTATCAAAACTGGAAGATATAAATAATAAAATACATAAATCGGTTACAAAAAAGAATATAACTTACAAAACTATAACGTTGAAAATAAGATTCGAAGGTTATCTAACATATAATCGCTCAATAACGCTTTTATATCATATTCAGGACAAAAATATTGTAATGGATGAAATTTTAAAGTTATATGGGGAATTCTCAGATATAAATAAAAAGATAAGACTTGTTGGGATTAAATTGTCAAACCTGGAATTAAATATTAAATCTCGTCAAACAAATCTTTTAAGTTATGCTTCTGTCTCTCTTACCTAATTATGGCTTTTATTTCAAATAAATAATTTTCCAATGAAGATGGAACAGTATTTATAATAGGTATTTGCTTAGACTTTCTTATTAAATCTGATTCAAAATTATATTCATTTAAAAGCCATAACAATTTATATAATTCAATTTTTTTTCTAAAATCATTATTAACTTTATGATATTTTGAATAAGCCTTATAAAAAGCATCATAAAATGAGGAAATATTCAGAGGTTTTAAAATCCAATAATCCATTTTAACAAAATCTTGAGCTCTGTGTCCAACACACCATTTATCAAAGCCTACAAATCCATTAATTTGAATGGTGCCTAGTTCTTCTTTAACTATAATATTTTGACTTTGAAAATCATTATGTATTAAAACATATTCTTTGTCATCTTCAATTAATGTCTTATTATTGTTGAAGTAAGCCCTTATTTGATTTCCAAAATCCACTCCATTTTTTTTTGCTTCTTGTATCTTATTTTCTAATTCATTAGTAAAAAATGCAGAAGGAGATATTTTTTTATTCCCCCCAATGTCTCTAATTTTTCTATAAAAAGAGTCAAATTTTATACTATGTAAATGTCCTAAATGTTCTCCTAAATTTTCAAATAAATTTAGAAATTTACTGGTATTTAAGTTTTTACCTTCATTAATATACTGATTTATTAATTGAAATAAAGGTTTTCCTCTAATATATTCTTGTACTGAGAATATATAAGGGATTATTTCTTTAGTCTCATCATAATAAATTAAGTTTCTTACTGGAATAATTGAAGGGTTTTCTTTCTTGAATATGTAAGAACCTGTTTTTGAATTGATGATTTGCTTTACTTTCTTTCTTAAATCAAGCTCTTCAGGATTTAGAGTCTTATCTAAAAATGGAAATAAAAGTTTCTCATTGATTATATTTTCTAATTGAAGAAATACACTTGTTCGAAATCTGAAAACTAATTTGCTATTTTCAAAAATTACCTTATAAAGTGTATTTATATCAGCTTTATAAGGTCCCTTTATTTTTTTTACCTTTCCTTGTTTGACTAAAATATCAATATTAGAAAAGGTTTTAATAATATCATGGAATTGATAAATATCTTTTTTACCTAATGAATATAAGTGGTATATATGTTTTTGGTTAACCAGATAATTCATAGTAGCTTCAATTCTTTCTTTAACTATAGAATCAAAATCGTCTTGTGCTTTTGTAGTAATAAAATTAATATGTTCTATAGAATTCGATATTAGGTCTTTGTAGAGATATAAAAATGCATATTTCAGACTTAAACTTTCACAGTTTTCATTTTGCTTAAAATAAATTTTATTTCTAATATCATTAATTTGCTCTTGTAGTTGAAGAAGTTCTAAAATATTATCCTCTAATGCGTATCGAAATAATTTAGAAAACATATTCACTAAATTACTTATGCTAGATACAATTCCGCTATATTTTCTTTGTTCTATTGGGACTAATTGGAAAAATACTTGAGAATTTTCCTCCATTCCACAACAAACTGAGAAATTTTTGTTTAATAATTGGATAAAAGATTTGCAATTCTTTATATTATAAAAAGAATCGTTCAATCCTTTTAGATTGGAAAATTCTAATAATTCTTCTATTAAATTTGGTGTAATTTCATTTCCAGCGAACAGTCCGGGGTTATTATGTAGATAAATCTGATTTTTAGGATCTATAGAACTTAAAATATTTTCAAAATAGGATTTAATATCTTGGCTAGACAGTTTTTTAGTAATTGGGGGTGTAATCATAAAATTAAGAGCAGTAAATTTTTTCGCCAATGTCTCTATCTGATTTAAAATATCATCTGCATCATCACCATATATTCCAATAATAATAGGAGTTTTTTGTTTTGTAATTTCAAACGATAAATCAATGAGTTTTATTTTTTCTTCAATTTTATCAGAAAAAATCTGGCCTTCCCCTGTGTTTCCAAAAAGAAGAAGTGAATTAATATCATTCGTAAGGATGTGACGGATTAATAATGAATTTAGTTCTTTATCAATTTCATAGTTCTTATTATAGAATGTTAGTGTGTTGCAAATAACTCCGTTAACATGTGTCATCTTTATTTCCTCTTTAAATAAAAAAGGGGTAACTCCAATTTCTGCGATATACTAATTATTACGATTTCGGATATTCTTATAGAACAATATTATTTTAATAGACTTAAAATTTTATAATTTTCTTATTAAATAATCACTTATGGAATTTAAATTAATTCGATAGATTGGTATAATGGTGGTTAAAAAATTTTTTTATATTGAAAATGTGAAATTACCATTAGTTTCTAACGGTACATCGCCTTTTATAGGCGCTGGTCAATTTGGATTCAAAGCATTTGAATGGCGAAGAAAGTTTTTAAATAATCCAGATAAAATGGTTGAGATTTTAGAAACTAGTTACCAATACGGAGCAAGAGGTATAGAAGCAATTCCAATAGGAAAAATTATGGATGCTTCTCGTATAATGAGTGAAATTCATAGTGATTATATTGTAACTGGATCAACTTATCCTGGAAAGGATTCAAGTATAGACTTATTAATAAAAGCAGAAGCAAAAATAATATTTGTGCACGGGATGATAGCTGACAATAAGGGAAAGGAATTGTCAAGACTTCTTGATGATATTGTTTCTCACGGAATAATTCCTGGTATTGCAACTCATGAACCTATTCCTACAATTAAATATACTATTGATAAATCATTAAATGTTAAAGCATTTCTAATTCCCTTTAACGCAGTTGGTGTATTCATGGGCAATGTTAAGAGTTTAGAACATATAGTTGATAAACCAAGTAGTTATTATTTTATAGGCATGAAAACTTTGGCAGCTGGAAATCTTGATCCAGTAGAAGCTTTTGAATATATTTCAAAACATAATATAAGTGCTGTAACAATAGGGATGGTTACTAAGGAGGAGGCTAAAATTTCTACAAAAGTCGCATTAAACGCTTTTGCTTCAAAAAATAAAAGTCTTGAAATGTATGATTAAATCTTTTTAGATTCCTTGAATATGTCAAAAATCTCCATTTCATAATCTATCGTATCTTCGGGTAATAGATTTGGATCTTTTATGAGTTTGGCTAGATAATACGTTTTTGCTCCTCTTTCAAGATATTGTAAAACAGTGAATGCTCCTTCTAGGTGGCTTCCACAGCACAGATTGCCATGGTTAGCAAGTAAAACAGCATTTCTCTCTTCCAAAGCCGCAATAACACCCTCTGCTAATTCTTCAGTTCCCGCTTCTCCATATGCCGCACACAGAACTTCTCCACCTATATATGGTACTAATTCTTCCATTATTGGTGGTAGTGAGAGATTAAGAGCACTTAGCACAGTTGAGTAGATACTATGAGCATGGATTATCGCATTTACATCTTCCCTTTCTTTGTATATACTTAAATGCATTTTTTTTTCTACAGAAGGATTTCTTTTTCCCTCTAATACTTTACCTTCCATATCTATAATAAGGATATCATCAGAACTCATTTCATCATATTTTACATTGCTTGGAGTGATTAATACAATCTCTTTTTCCTTATTCTTCATTCTGAAGCTAACATTTCCAGCTGAGCTGATTACATGCCCTTCTTTTAGTAGGTTTTCACAAAGCATAACAATTTCAGCCCTCATCTTATTGATTCTCACATTAGATATGACATCTAAGTTTTTTTTATCTTTGAACACTTCTGGATTTAAAATATGCTTTGGTATCTTATCATTTAACCATAATGTTATATCTTCTAATAACATCCTTGATTGGCGCTCTATGATTTCTATTGTATTTCCTCCAATATGAGGAGACACAATAACATTATCTAATTCTAAAAATATATTATCTTCATCAATAGGTTCCATTGGGAAAACATCAAGTGCTGCTCCAGCAATTTTGTTTTTTTCTAAAGCTTGATGTAATGCATCATAATCAATTAGGCTTCCTTTAGCTGTATTTATAATATAAGCAGTTTTTTTCATCATATCAATACGTTCTTTATTAATAAGATTATCATTATCATCAGTAGCTACAGCATGTATCGTTATAAAATCAGATTCTCTCATTAGGAAATCAATATCTACTTTCTTACCGTAATCGTCAGCGTTTTCATCTGGAATATAAGGATCATATATAAGAAAATTGACTCCAAAAGGTTTTAATCTATCAGCAACTCTTTTTCCAATTTGTCCAAATCCTATTATTCCAATAGTTTTTCCTTTTAATTCTACACCTTCAAATCGATTAAAGTATTTCACCCAATCTTCAAAATCAAAAACTTCAAAATCTTCCGAATGCAGTACTCTATCAACTTTATGTAATTTTCTAGCTAAAGATAGTATGAAACCTATTGTTGCTTCAGCAACAGCATCAACATTTCTTAATGGAGTATTTATTACTGGTATTCTGTTTTTAGTTGCAGTTGTTAAATCAATATTAAATGGATCACCTCTACAGGATACAATCAGTTTTAGCTCTGTTTGACCAAAAATTTCTGATTTTTTAATATCATCAACTTCAGTAATAAGAATATCATAACCCTTTAATTTTTCTACAAATTCTTTCACATCAAAATATATAACTCCCGTTTCTCTCCAAGGTTCATATGTGATATCCATTAATTTCTTTAACTCTTTCAAACATTCTTCTGTAATTTTTGCAGTTATTAAAGTTTTCATTACATCCATTCCTTTTTTAATAATTAGATCTTTATTATTATACACTACACCAATGTAGTAGTAATTTAAAATTTAAAAAATGTAATTGCATAAAATCTTATTTTAAAGAAGTTAGTTAGAATATTAAACTTCGAAGTTTTATTAAGCTTCGTATATTACCCTCAATAACTTTAATTTTACCATCAGAGTATGCTTTAACAGCTCCTAATTCCTTATTGAATAAGTTGATCATTACTCGTTCTCCTGCAAATTCAATTTTTACATTTGCAGTATCATCTCCGGTGTTATCTTTTATTTCAATCCCTTGATCTTTATTAATTAGGATAAGTACTTTTCTATTGGTATCTAGAAATGTTAATTGAATAGGTTCTTCATACTTAGCTAATTTTTTTCTTATTTTTTCGTTATTATTATAACGATTTTTGATTTCTTCTAAACAATTATTTATTATTTCAAATTGTGACATGAGTTTCACATTTTCTTAATTGTTCATGAATCAATATTAAATTCATTTTGTTAATTATTATAAATGAATAAAATGTAATAAAGAAACCCTCTAATGACTTTAAAAATTGTTTTTTCGTTCTAAAAATATTTTGAATATTGAAAATAATTTTTAATTAATTTAAACAAATATAATATTAAAGATTTTAAGCTTATATTTTCAAAAAAAACTGTCGTAGTGAATACTTTTGAGAATTAATGAATTGTTTTTTGAATTTTCAAATGAAGGGAGATTTAAGGTATTTAAATGTCTATTTAATGAAAGTAAGCGACACAGTCAAATAGAAAAAGAATTGGATATACGAGGATCTGAAGTTTCCCGTCATTTAAAGAGACTTATCGCGAAAAATTTAGTTAAAAAAGATAGAGATAATAAATATGAGATTACAAATATAGGTAGATTTTTCCTACAAACATTAGATATTTTTAAAATATCATTAAAGTATGAGAATTATTTTAATAACCATAATATATATGATCTCCCATTGAATTTAATTTTGCAATTAGGAAATTTAAAAACTCTCAGAATAAACAAGGGTACAATGCAAAATATAGAATTATGGTTGCATCTAATTAAAGATTCAGAAAAATACATCTTAGCAATTTCAGATCAGTTTCAAGATTCAATTCTACCTGTAGTAGAAAAAAAAATTAATAATATATCATTTGATATCCGAGCGTTAGTAGATGAAACTGTTTTAAAGTCAAAAAGCTATGAGAAATTAGAAGATCGTCATGCTTTTTACCAAAAGTTAAATATAACAGAGAATATTAGAGTTTTGACACAAATTGATTTCTCTCTCTTAGTTTCTGATAAAGGAGCGATTCTTTTTTTAAGAAGAGAGGGAAAAATTGACTATAGTGAATGTTTATTTGATAACATTGAAACTTTTATAAAATGGTCTATGGAATTGTTTGAATGGTATTGGAAAAAAGGTAAAGAACTAAAACCGTTTATAAAGAAATGAAACAAGTATTTATAAATCATCTAATTTATTTTTTAAATTCTTCCACTCAGTATATATATTTTTGTAATCCTCTGAAATAGAAGAATCAACATGGAATTTTTCAAAATTTACCAATTTATCTAAAATTATTTTATAATTAGAATATAATTTCAAACCTACTAATACGTTCATAGCACATCCTATAAATGCTGATTCTTTAACCAAAGGTACATGCAAATTTTTATTCAAAACATTTGCTAAAATTTTACATAATTCCTTTGACTTTGACATTCCACCTGAAGTAAATATTTTCACATCTGAATCGGTAAATTTACATAAAGCTTGAACATTTTCTAATACTCCAAAACATATATTTTCAATAGAACTTCTAGCAAAGTTTTCTATTTTTGGCAATCTTTCACCAATCATGCTTGGAGGCTGAAAAGTGAAGACTCCCCTCTTAATTGAAGTCATATCTTTAATTGCCATAAGTTCAGGTCCTAAAAACGCATAAGTTGAATCTGCTCCAGGTTTACTTTTATGCAAATAGGATTGCATTAAGTCATCGCCATTTATTATGGTATTATGTAGAAATGCATCTTTAAACCAATCATAGACTCTACCTGCACTTCCAGTATTTGCCTCAATTAGCCATTTATCATCAATTATATGACATTCTGTCCAAAAATTTAATTCAGTGTCAAATATAGGTTTATTTACAACTAAATGAACTGGAGCTGTTGTACCTAAAGTTATTCCTATATTTCCATCTTCAATTACTCCCATACCTATTAAATTTGCTTGGGTATCCCCACAACCTTTGATAACAGGAATCTCGATCTGTTTTATTCCATACTTTTTGATTAATTCCGATTTCAAATTACCTATAACTGTTCCAGATTTCACAATTTCAGGAAATATTTCATTGTCAAAATTAAATGCGTCTATAATTTCTGAACTCCATGTTTTTTTATTCACGTCAAAAAGTTGAGATTCACCAACAGATGTATAGTCAGTATAACATTCTCCAGTGAGTTTATATACAATCCAATCATCAAGCATCAATATTTTACTAATTTGTTTAAATTTATCCTCCTCTTCTTCTTGAAACCATAATAAGCGAGCTAATACAAACATCACAGAAGGGCTATGACCAGTAATTTTAAATAATTCCTCTTCAGAGAAGTGGTCTTCTATAAGATAGGCAGAATCAATACCCCTAATATCTGTATTAGGACCACCATAAATTTCATTACCTGCTTTATCTAAGAAAACAACTGCCATCCTTTGTCCGCATGAAGATATTCCTAGTAATCTTTCAAATTTTCCCCTTTTTAATACATTTTTAATACCTGTATTAATTTGTTTCCAAAGGTTGGTCATATCAATTGATTTTGCAAATCCATCGATATCTTCATTAATTATTTCATAAGGTTGAAGTGAGTAAGCTTCTAATTCTAATTTTTCTGAAACTAAACCTACTTTTATATTATTGGAAGATATATCAATTGTTAGGATTTTATTATCAGAACTTTCCATTTAATAGGTAATCCTTATTTTTTAATTTTCTAATTTATCTAAATTCAATGATAAAGTAATTTGTAAAATCTTTTTAAGTTCCCTTCTTAAAAGTAAAGATTAATTATTTTCATAAATATTTTCTTATTACTTCTCCTCTTGGTGTCTTCTCTTCAAATAGAATTGCTTGAAAAGAATAAATTTTTGTCTCTTTTTCTTTCCATGCATCTTTTGGTAACCACGCTTTTTTACATGTATGTGAAAGAAACGTTTCTACATCCCAATTTCTGTCATGATCAACAGGTACTTGAGGAAGAAGTAAACCTCTTCTCATCCCTCTCTCTGCTATAAGCCCATCTCTCCCAATTACAATTTTATTGAAGTAACCATTTGTATTTTCCACTTTAATTAATTTGGGTGGTGTTAATATCGATAATTCAATGATTATTTCATCCATTTCTTCTAGTAAAACGGAGGGAAATCGTGGATCTTCTATAGCTGAACTGATAGAGACTCTGTGTATAACGTCATACAATGGATATGTAGGTTCAATATAACCAATACATCCTCTTAATTGATTTCCTGTAACATTAAATTTATTTAAAGTAACAAAAGCACCATATTTACTTTGAAATTTTTCTTTTATTTCTTCTGGTACTGGAATTCTCCTATTGTTTTCTAAAAAAAATTCAATATTTTTTCGAGCGAATTCTAATAGTATTCTCCCTTCTTCTAAATTAAATTCATCATTTTTAGACATGTTATAGCTCCTATCATTCAAATGAGTTATATATAATTATACTGTTTTAGCATATATACTTTATAACTTTCTATATATTATTTTTCCATTTGGGTTAATATTATTATAATTTATTTCAATTCCCCTTAAAAATACTTTCCAAATCTGAACACTAGTTTTAAAATTTTCAAAAGGAGAAAATTTAGCTTTGGTCCTAAAATTGTTTAGATTTAGTTGGTATTTGGGTACTTTATCAACAATTAATAAATCAGCATCATAACCTTCTTTAATAAAACCTTTACTTTTTAAATTGAATTTCTTAGCGGGATTCTCAGAGGATGCCTTAACAAAATTCTCTAATGGAAGTTCGAAATTAAATATTTTATCAAGAATTAATAATGGATATGTTTCAAAACCGGGGAACCCTGATGGTGCTTTGAGATATTCTAACGATTTTTCCTCTATTGTGTGGGGTGCATGATCAGTGCCTATTATTTCAATTTTCCCTTCTTTTAACTCATTGAATAAGAATTTTTGATGCTCCAGTTTTCTTAAAGGAGGTAATACTTTTCCATAATTAACATTTGTTAAAGTTAGATTATTTGACAATAGTAGATGATGTGGTGTGACCTCGTAAGATATTTTTAAATCGTCATCTGATTTTAAGGCTCTTTGAATAGTTAAATAGCTTTCGATACAACTCACATGACAAAAATGAATGATTGGATATTTCTTTGGATTAAATTCCTCTTCTATAATAAGCTTTTTATAGCTTTCAATTATAAAGCTAATATACTCTTCCTCTGTTTTAACTGGATTTAATCTATTATGAAATTCTAATATTGGAATTTTTTGAATTTTAAATTCTTCAGTAATTTGTTCTCTTTCAAAATCAGAGATAGGAAATGCAGCATGAATAAATATCGGAACTTGGTATTTAGAAGAGATAATTAGGATTTTTTGAATATTTACACCATTATTCCAATCTATATCATTTAAAGGACTAAGAGGGTAAATCTTGAAACCAAAAATGCCTAAATTAATGATTTTTTCTATTTCAGCTTCATTTATTTCATTAGGAACCCCTGCTATAAATCCTACATCTACATAAATATTTTTTTCGGCTTCTCTAATCCATGATTTAACTTGTTTTTCAGTAATAGCTGGTGGTTTTGTGTTTGGCATATTAAATATGGTTGTTATCCCTGAAAAAGCAGCTGCCATCGTACCAGTTAGGAATGTTTCTTTTTCTTTTTGTCCCATATCACGCAAATGAGAATGAATATCGATTATCCCTGGCAAGATTAATTTATTTTGACAATCAATTTCTTTACCATCTTGATTTTTTTCAGTTAATTCTTTAAATTCTTCTGCTTTAGAGGTAAATTTAATTTGACTTATAATACCATTATTGATGAGAATAGCTCCATTATGAATTAAACCATCAGAATAAACTCTTGCGTTTTTTAAAATCATATCTATGTTTTAATATTATAGATTTGTTTGTTGATCCTTACGAAAATTTAAATATAGAATTTTATTTTCTATTGTTTTAGCTTTTGGAATGGATAATCTCAATATATTTTTTAAGGTTTTGAATAATTCTAAAAATTCCATATTTTCATTTAAAGTATTATAAGTCGGAATAATATAAAAATCATTATCCAAAATAGCTAAGAAGTCCTTATCTAATGAAAGAATATCTATTTTTTTATTATTTTCTTTAAAATTATCTAAA
The DNA here is from genome assembly GCA_016840085.1 of Promethearchaeota archaeon. GTDB lineage: Archaea > Asgardarchaeota > Lokiarchaeia > Sigyniarchaeales > SOKP01 > Loki-b32. The sequence goes on along the minus strand of JAEOTA010000086.1, from coordinate 142,373 downwards.
ATGAGATATATCTTTCCTTTTTTATTTGAAAAAAAAGAATTCATAAAAGAATTATTATCAGAGTATTTTTTTATATATATTCCTGGAGTTGATTTCTCCCATCTTTCACTTTCTGGAGAGATGATCTGTCTTGCTTTATTTAAGGCCTTATCTAAAAGTATTGCTTGAGATCTCTCATCAGGACCTAAATATCTTAATCTTTTTCCTTTAAATCTAATTAAAACATACTCTTTTTCAAAATATAAGTATAAATTATTATCCTTTCTTATAGAATAAGATAAACAGAAGGCCTCTCTTATACATGAACATAATTCATAAATAATAATAGGAATATTTCCTTTATCAATATCCTTTTTACTATAGTCGGTAATCTTTTTTAATAGAAGTAGAAAATTTACCAATTTAATCAAATAAAAGGCTCTAATTGTTGATCTAAAACTTACCTAATTTTTTCATAAAATCTGCTGCCGCTTTTCCCCCAGGAATTCCCGGCAACCCCGGGACTCCTTTCCCTTTTTTCTGCATTTGGAGGAATCTTCGCATAAATTTTTTCATTTGTGAATATTGTTCAAGCATTCGATTAATCACTGCATATTCTGTCCCACTTCCAATAGCAATTCTTCTTTTTCGTGTTTTTTTAATGATTTTGGGATTGATCTTCTCTTCATGGGTCATCGAATCTAACACAATCCTCCATTTTTCGAGATTCCTTTCAGCATCTTCCTTTAATACATCTGGGATATTACCTCCACCCATCATAGATAAAATCTGTTTAAATTTTCCAACTTTTTTTATATTCGTAAGTTGTATATATAAATCTTCAAGAGTAAATTTCCCCATCATCATCCTTCTGACTGTTTCATCATCTGGAACGACTTCTGCTTCTTGTACTTTTTGGATTAAACTTTCGATATCAGGGATACCAAGTAATGTTCCAACAAATTTAGATGATTCAAACTCTTCGAGATTTTCTATTTTTTCTCCTGTCCCTATGAAACGAATACCTACCTTTGCTGCTGCACAAGCTGATAAAGCACCACCACCTTTAGCAGTTCCATCTAATTTAGTGACTATAATTGAGCCTAAATTAGTTGTCTGAGCAAAAGCCTCTGCTTGTTTAAATGCTTGTTGACCTAAGGTACCATCAATTACTAAAATAATTTCATTTGGTTTTAATTTTTCTTCAAGAACTGACATTTCTTTCATTAGTTCTTTTTCTTCTTTATGTCTACCTGCAGTATCTGCGATAATAAGATCATTCCCATCATTTATTGCTCTTTTTGTTTCTTGAATAGCAATCTTAATAGCATTTTTTTCATTAGGATTACCATAACATTTTATTCCCACTTGCTCTGACAATTGGACAAGTTGTTCATAAGCTCCAGGTCGCCAAGTATCAGTAGTCAATGTGGCAACCTTAAATCCTTTACTTTTATAATACTTTGCTAATTTTGCAATTGTGGTTGTCTTACCTGAACCTTGAATACCAACAAGTAGAATTACATTCTTCTTTCCTGGTTTTATACGTATCGGAGCTGGTTTCCCTCCTAAAAGATTTATTAGCTCATCATGTACTAATTTAATTACAAAATCTTTCCTTCTTGCTTTTTGAAGTTTAGTACGTGTCGCTTCTTTTCTAATATTTTCTGTCATCTGGAAGACTAATTCCACTTTTACATCCGAACTAAGTAGACTTCGTTGTAAGTCCTGAATAAGAGCATTTATTGCATCTTTATCCACGATAGGAAGTCGTCTAATTTTTCGAATTGCATTATCTAAAGATCTACCAAGTTGTGATAAAACCATTAAATCCCAGCTAAAGATTTAGTTGAATTATTTGAGATAATAATCAAAAACTAATATTTTTTTTTGAATAAATATATTATATTATAAATTAAAAGAAATATCAAAATTAAAAATATTTGGATAAAAATTGATAAACTAAGGTGGAAAAGTAATTGTCTATTAGAAGAACAGAGATACAAAAGTTAAAATCAGGGCAATATATTATGGATGATGAAGAACCTTGCATTATTAAAAGCACTGAGCGTTCTAAGAGTGGAAAGCATGGTCATGCAAAAGTAAGAGTCGTTTGTGTAGGAGTATTTGATAATAATAAGAGAAGTTTAACATTTCCAAGTGGTTCGATGGTAGAAATTCCTGAAATTATCAAAGGAAATGCTCAAATTAATTTTATCGAAGTTGCTTCGATCAACATAATGAATTTAGAATCTTATGAATCAATTGATGTTGATTGGCCCAGTGATGAGGTTTTAATTAAAAAACTGAAAGATCTTCAAACAAATCCTGATAAAATTTCAGCTACGCAAGTAGAATTTTGGCAATTAGCCGGTAAAACTCTTATTAATAGGGTTTTTACAAACTAGGCACACCTAAATCATTTTACGGCTTCATTAATCATTAATTATATTTTTTATATAATTATTTATTTTTGTAATAAACAATATTTAATTAGTTAGGATCTTATTAAAGAATGACATATAACCATGGAAAAAAAACCTATTGCTATAGCTTGCAGATTGGATTCTGAAAGAGCAATTAAAGTAGCAAAGAGAATATTTGAATTTTTAATTCAAAAAGGAGAAGTTGTGTATTTAGAAACGAGGATCGCTCCTAAAATATTCGCACATAATGGTATGGATTTAGCAGAAATGACCACTGAGAATATAGAATTTATTGTTATAATAGGTGGTGATGGATCAATATTAAGAGTGGCAAATGGTTTATCTCAAAAAAACCCACCACCTATTTTGGGAGTCAATGTTGGTTCCATAGGCTTTTTAGACGAATCAAATGAAAGAACTGTATTTAAAGATTTAATAAAAGCTTCAAGTGGTGAATATGATTGTGAAGTATGTTCGAAAATTACACCATATATAGTTAAGAACTCTGAAGAAGTAAAACTTAACAGTGCATTAAATGAAGTTTTAATTGTATCTTCTAAAAGCTCTAAAGTTTTACAAGTATCAATAAAAATTAATGGTGCCTTTTTAAACCGATCCTATTTAGATGGTGTAATAATTTCTACATCTGTTGGATCTACAGCTTATAACTTAAGTGCTGGTGGGGCAATAGTTAATCCAAATTTGGAAATTATGCAAATCACTCCATTAAATAGTTTTGCTGGATCTGGGTTAAAACCAATAATAGTTCCGATAGACTCAGAAATTGAGATCCAGCTTTTACGACCACGATTAAATGCTAAAATTGTTATAGATGGTCAGAGAACCATTAAAGAAATTCCTCCTAATACTAAAATTAGAATTCGTAAATCCAAATCTCAAACAAAATTCATTCGATTTAGTAGAAGTTATTATTCTCGTTTAAGGAAGAAAATTATAGGAACATTGAGAGTACCCATTGATGACTCACCTGAAGAATGACGATATAAAAGATAAAGATCAAATTGCTGTTTTTGATACAAATATATTCCTTACGGGAATTGATTTTAATCTATTTAAAAGCATCATATATACCACCCCATATGTAATTGAAGAAGTAAAAGTCAGTAAATACATGGAAAAAAATAGACATATATTAAATAAAATTTACGCTGCTATCGAGAGTGAAAAATTAAGGATAAAAATCCCTAGTATTAAATACATCCGAGATGTAAATAAAAAATCTAAAATAACAGGTGATTTAAATGCTTTATCAAATGTTGATAAAGGATTAATAGCATTAACATTAGAATTATCTGTGAATTATCATCAAAAAGTAAACCTTTATACTAATGATTATTCAATTGAGAATGTATGTTCTGAATTAAATATACCATATACTTCATTATATAAAGATGGGATTGAGAAAAAGATAATATGGGAAATTTATTGCCCAAATTGCAAAACTATTCATAAAACTGAAGATTTTAATAAAATTTGTGAAATTTGTGGTCTTAAATTGAAAAGACGCCCAAAAAATAATATCATATATTAGTGGAAATTATATAAGTTGTATCATATATATTAGTGGATACGGCAAAAAAATGATATATAAGAGAAAATGGGCGTAAAAATAAATGAATTAGTAAAGGAAGTTAAAAGAACTATAACTTTTGAAAACCTTTTTAAAAAAAACATAGCTATTGATGCATTTAATACGATTTATCAATTTTTAGCAATAATTCGCCAAAGAGATGGTACTCCATTAAAAGATTATCAAGGAAATATAACTTCTCATCTATCTGGATTGTTCTATAGGAATATAAACTTCTTAGAGCATGATATTAAACCTATTTATGTATTTGATGGTGAACCTTTAGAATTAAAATTAGAGACAATAAGAGAAAGGAAAAAAATTAAAGATGATGCTACTAAAAAAATGGTTGAAGCTCAGGATGCTGAAGATTTTAAACAAGCTAAAAAATATGCTCAGTTAACTTCAAAATTAGATGCTGGAATGATTGAAGAAAGTAAGAAATTGATAAAATATATGGGAATTCCAATAGTTCAAGCAAGTACTGAAGGAGAAGCTCAGGCAGCCTACATGGTTGATCGAGGGGATGCATGGGCATGTGCTTCTCAAGATTATGACACCTTATTATTTGGTGGTAAGCGTTTAATCCGAAATTTTGCCATTAGCAGGAGTAAAAAAGTAAAAGATACTACTGTTACTTTAGATATTGAATATGTCTCATTAGCTAAATTTCTGAAAAATCTTGATATCACCCGAGAACAATTGATAGAGATGGGTGTTTTAATAGGTACAGATTTCTTCTCTGGCGTCAAGGGCATTGGTCAAAAAATAGCTTTAAATCTAATCAAGAAATACGACTCAATAGAAAATATTATAAAGAATAAGGTTAAGGTTGGAGGTAAGGAGATTTCACTGGATTTAGAGATAGCTAATAATATTAAAAATATCTTTCTAAATCCTAATATTAATAAGGATTATCATCTAACAAAATCCAAGAAAATTGACTTGGAAAAAATAGAAGAACTATTAATAGAGCAGCACAATTTCTCAAAACAAAGGGTAGAAAACGCTTTAGAAAGATTGAGGAAATTAAAAGATGGAAAAGTTCAAGTTTCGTTGGATAATTTTTTCAAAAAAAATTAAACTTGTATTAAAGAAAAAAAGCAAAAATTTTTACAAAGTTAATTTTTTTAAATATTAAAGAAAGAATAGTTGCAAATCATCGAATTATTATGTCATTGAAAGACAATAAAGATAAAGAAACTGATGATAAACGCGAAAATAATATATCTAATGTAACTTTACGTGTTCAAAAAGCTAAGAAAAGGGATATTGGGCGTAATATCATTCGGATAGATCCAAATACAATGGAAAAGTTAAATATTGAAACTGGTGACGTTATTGAAGTTATTGGTAAGAAACAAAGTGCCGGAATTGCCTGGCCAAGTTATCCTCAAGATAATGGTCTAGGGATAGTACGTGTAGATTCCAGATTGCAAAAAAATACTGGAACTCGGATTGATGATACTCTTGAAATTCGTAAAGTTAAAGCAGAAGTTGCTCAGAATGTTGTTTTAGCACCTTCAAGTGTTAAAATACGAAATAATCCACGGTTTGAAAGTTTTGTTAAAAGAAAACTAAATAATTACCCAATTACAATTGACGATTATATTTTTATTTCTATAGGCATCAGTAGAGAAATTACTTTTAAAGTTATTAATATGAGACCAAACGGAGTTTGCATGATAAAACAAGAGACTGTTCTTAACATTAGTGATAAAGTTACTGAAGATATCGAAACAGGAGCGGATTATATAACTTATGAAGATGTTGGAGGGTTAGATAGAGAAATTCAAAGAGTGAGAGAGATGGTTGAATTACCTTTACGTCATCCTTCTTTATTTAAACGTTTAGGAATTGATCCTCCAAAAGGTGTTTTACTAAGAGGCCCTCCAGGTTGCGGAAAAACATTATTAGCCAAAGCTGTTGCGAATGAGAGTGAAGCACATTTTATTTCGATTAACGGACCAGAAGTTATGAGTAAATTTTATGGAGAATCCGAGAAAAAATTACGTAAGCTTTTTGTGGAAGCCGATGAAAAAAGTCCATCAATCATTTTTATAGATGAAATAGATGCAATTGCTCCAAAGAGAGAAACTGTTACCGGAGAAGTGGAACGTAGAGTTGTTGCTCAATTACTAGCATTAATGGATGGATTACATGGCAGAGGAAAAGTTATTGTTATTGGTGCTACTAATCGACCAAACAGTTTAGATCCCGCTTTAAGAAGACCGGGAAGGTTTGACCGTGAAATCGAGATAAAAGTTCCGAATGAGAAAGGTAGGTTAGAAGTTCTTCAAATACATACTCGAAATATGCCCCTTGATAAAAAGATATCCTTAAAGGAATATGCACAAATAACTCATGGATTTGTAGGGGCTGATATTTCTGCTGTATGCCGAGAAGCTGCAATGTCTGCATTACGAAGATATTTACCTAAAATAGATTTGGAGTCAGAAATAATTGATCCAGAATTACTTGAACAAATTGAAGTGAATAGAAACGACTTTAGTGAGGCTTTAAAAGAAGTATTACCTTCTGGAATAAGAGAAGTGTTTGTAGAAGTACCAAATGTGAAATGGGATCAAGTAGGGGGATTAGATGAGTTAAAACAGAAATTGATCGAAGCAGTAGAATGGCCGCTGTCTCATCCAACAATATTTAAACGTATGGGAATAAGACCTCCAAGAGGAATTTTACTTTATGGTCCTCCCGGATGCGGTAAGACTTTATTAGCAAGAGCAGTAGCAACTGAAAGTAAAGCTAACTTTATTTCAATTAAAGGGCCAGAGCTTCTATCAAAGTGGGTTGGAGAGAGTGAAAAGGCAATAAGAGAAGTATTTCGTAAAGCCAAAATGGCAGCTCCTTGTATCATCTTTTTTGATGAATTTGATTCAATAGCTCCAAGTAGAGGTCGCCATACGACAGATTCTGGAGTGTCTGAAAAAGTACTTTCTCAGTTTTTAACGGAGTTGGATGGATTAGAAATAAATAAGGATATTGTAGTAATTGCTGCAACAAATCGTCCCGATATTTTAGATCCCGCTTTAATAAGACCTGGGAGGATTGATAGAATATTATTAGTGACATCTCCCGATGAACAAGGTAGATTGGAGATATTAAAAATATTTACAAAAGATATGCCTTTAGCTAATAATATAGAACTTGAATCTTTGAAGGAGTTAATAGATGGTTTTTCTGGAGCAGATATTGAAACATTATGTCGTGAAGCCGCTATGATTGCATTACGAGAGAACATTAGAGCTAGAAAAGTATCACGGGTTCACTTTGAAGAAGCCAGAAAACTTGTTTATCCTACTTTAACTACAGAAGTAATTAATTGGTATGAAAAATTTGGTGAAAGACTTAAAAGTCGGAGAATAGAAGAATCAAAGGAAGATAGGTTGTTTGTATGAAATCCAAAAGATTATTTAGAAATTAAAAATTATTTATTTTAGTTAATAAATCTCTAATCCTCAATTGTTATATTTGGTGATATAATATAGAATCTCATCGTTGGAATAAAAAACCTGTAATTAATTCAATTATCGATATACTTATTAAAAATAAGGGAGAAATTTTGGATAAAAGGCTTGAAGAACTTTTAAAAAAGGAATTTCCTTTCGTTAACTCCTTGATTTTAGAAGAAATATTTATGAAATTAGAAAGTATGAATATTATTAACGTTTTTCGAGTCTCAAAAAATAAGAAAATGATAGTTTTTAAAAAAAATACCCAATCCATTAGAAATGGTGTAATTACTGATTTAACTTAATAGCTTTTTCTGCCAATCAATACATACTTGTGCTAAAGAAAGTTCTTCAATATTCGATTGAAATTTCCTTTCTCTTATATCTATAAATACAGGATAATTTACTACTGTTCCCATTAATAACATTTCTCCAACACCCAAACTAGATATCATATTTGCATATTCCTTCGTGATAGCTTCAGAACTATCCATAAGGTGTTTTAAATCATACGGATTTTTTATGTTTAAAATCATTTTAGAATTACACTGGGAAAGAGCTGTTGTGCTTAATCTCTTTGGCCTTTGACTAATCAAGCATAAACATGCCATGAATTTTCTTCCTTCTCTTGCAAGCATTTCAATAATTGGCTTAGAAATAGCTTTAGAATGAGCTGCTTCAGGAGAAAATTGGTGAGCTTCTTCAATAATTAATAAAAATGGTGGAATTTTATTTAATCTCCTAAGATTAAATAAACGATTACTTATATAATCTAAAATTATTTGTTTTTTTCTAATGCTTATTTCTTTTTGAAGATTAAAAATAGTTATCTCTTGTTTAGTTATCATCTTATCTAATACAGGATTTTCTTGAGGACCAAATAATGTTAAACGCTCTAGTTCAGACAACCATCCAATTAATGCTTGTTTTGTATTTCTATTTCCATCAGATTCATTTTCAATTGACTCAATAACATCATTTAAAGTATAAAGGTTCTTTTTCTCCTTTTTTAATCTTTTAATATACTTTGATAATTCTCTTACTTGAACATTTGAGATTTGATCTTGATACTTTTTAAAAGAATAAAGAGAAATTTTCGGAACAGCTATCTGAAAATACGAGATATCAAATATTTTAACTTTATTTTTTAACTCTGGTATATTTTGCAAATAAGAGTATTCTCCATGAACATCAAATAATATAATAGCAGGTGTTCCACACTCCTCTCTTCTTGTAAGTAATTCCTCGATAAGAATTGAAGTGAGATAACTTTTTCCACCTCCTGAAATTGAAAGAATCGCAAAATGTTTATTCAGCAATCGATTCATGTTAATTTTCGCTTCCACGTTAGTCACCTTAACGGCGCCTACATTCAACCCAAATTCAGTATCAAATCCTAAAAATTTATATAGAACATCTTCATCTACCACGTATACCTCTCTTCCAGGACTAGCTGGATAGGTCATTCTTTGGATTCTATCAATTTTTTTCTTATTTTTATCGTTGAATCTTATCACACCCAAACATTTTACAATAGCTATTGCAAATTCAAAGTCATCACTTGGAAAAAGTCCCTTTAAAATGTTTGGATTATTGTTATTATAAGCTTTAATCGTCAATGCGTCAGTAAAATATTCATTTAGTAGTATTATTTTTTCAATAATTCCAATTAAATATCCCTCAATAGATTCCGTATAAACAAACAAACCTTTTTGCACGAATATTCCGTCTTTTCTTCTCTTAATAACAAAAGGGAAATTTGATACATCAGGTAATTGTAAGTAATTGAATACAGTTCCGATCTTTATTGCCATATTTTCAAATAGAAATTATTAAATCGATTAAAATAACGGTTTGAATTAAGTAGAGAATAATTAGGCATAAAAAAAATATAAGAGCATAAAATTTCTGATTTAATCAAAAAAAATTGAGGATATTAATTTTTTTCTTCTTTTTCCAAGATACCAAATATTTTTAACAATAAATAATATCCATTTTTCCAAAAGTAAATCATAAAAAGAGCGATACCAACAATCAAAAAGAGTGCAAGTCCAATAAATAATACCAAAGGACCTGTGCTTCCTAAAAGATTGCTTAGGTTAGTTGTATCTCCTGAAGGACTAGTAAAAATATTATAGAAAATTGCAAATATAACCCCACCAATTATAACAATTAAACTGATTAATAATCCCCCAGCTGCAATTTTCACATCAGTACGATTTTTATATTTTTCTTCAAGTTCTCTCTTTCGATAAATAAATTTTATTAAAGAACGAGATGTTTTTTTGAATAAACCAAAAAAGACTACTAATAAAAAAAATAAACCTGCTAAAAACCCACCAACTATTGCAATTTGCCATCCTAGATTCAATTGTATAAATAAATCAAGTTTTTCTGTTGGACTAATGAAAATATCTGCTAGCGTCCAGACTACGCCTCCTATTGTAATTAAACTAGCAATAACTATAAATACGTAAAATATCGCAGAAATTATTTTTTGATTTTTACTAAACTCTTTAACTCTAGTTGCAGAATCATCTTCCATTTTTTTCACACTATTTTCAATTTCTTCTCTATTGCTTTCCGTATTACAAAAGCACTTTTACTCCAAATAGTACCAAGAAGTTTTAATTATAGAAAACATAACATTTAAAATATATAAAATTGATTATTTTGAGGAATGTCTTATCCTCATTTACAATCTTTATTTTAAAATTATATCATTGAATTTTTGATACAAATTTTTACTTTTAATATATTCATACATTTCATACGAAAAATTATATAGTTTTTCATAAAGTATATGTCGATCATTATTAGGAAGCCATTTTTTATCTACTTTACATAAATTCTCAGCTGCTTTTGTAATGTCCGAAAAAATTCCAGCTCCTGAAGCAGCTAATATCGCAGCTCCTAATGACGCTGATTCTTCAATAATATTCCTAACACATGTAATTCCTAACACGTCAGCATAAATCTGATTCCAAAAATCAGAACGAGATCCTCCACCAGTTAGCATTAATTCTTTTGGTTCAATTCCCAATTCTTTAAACACTTCAATATTTTTTCGTATTTCGAAGGCTACTCCCTCAAGCACAGCTCTATAAAGATCCTTGCGTTCATGTCCCAATGCTAATCCAAAAATTATTCCCTTTGCAAGTGGATTCCAATGAGGTGCGCCAGAACCAACGAAATGGGGAATAAGAAGTAATCCATTTGCTCCAATAGGTGATTTCTCTGCTTCAGTGGTAATTATATCATAAGGATCTTGACCTTTTGTTTCTGCTATAGAACATTCAGCATTTCCCACTTGATCTCGAAACCACCTTAATACTGCTCCAGTTGTAAAAATACTTGCTTCTTGAACCCAAGTTCCTGGTACTGCGTGGCAACTACATAATACTCGTTTGCCAGGATCAAAATTTGGCTCAGCTAAGTAGGCAAGAATGAAACTTCCGGTTCCTGTTGTGCATTTTATCTCTCCAGGAGAAACTACACCTACACCTAAAGCTGCAGCTTGTTGATCTCCCGCACCTGAAACAACCAAAGTTTTTTTGTCAAATAAAGTATCATCAGTTAAAATCTCTCCAATTTCGACTCCGCTCTCAATAGTTTCTGGCATTTTATCTAAATCAATTTCTAAATCAGCAGCAATTTCATCCGAATACCTTAACTTCTTAATATCAAATAACATTGTGCGTGAAGCATTTGAATAATCTGTACAAAATTTCCCTGTTAATTTATAGATTATAAAGTCAGAAACAAGTAGAAATTTATGAGCTTTTTGATAGATCTCTGGTTTTTTATCTTTAAACCATAAGATTTTTGTTGCTGAGAAATAAGGATCAATAGTTAATCCTGTGGTTTTATAAATTTTATCAATTCCAATCTTGTTCTTTATATATTCTACTTGATCTATAGTTCTTCTATCTTGCCAGACTAAAGCATTATGAAGAGGATTTCCTTCTTTATCTACAGGTACTATTGTTTCTCGTTGATTGGTGACAGAAAGACTTACAATCTCCGTCTTATCAATTCCACTCTTTTTAATTGCTATTTCTATTGTTTTTTTAATAGATTCCCACCATACATCAGCATCCTGCTCGACAAATGATGGTGAAGGATAAAAGCTTTGCCATTCTTGGTAATCACTGGCGATTATTGCGCCAGTCAAATCAAAAATATACGTCCTACAACCTGTAGTTCCTAAATCTAATGCAGCAACAAACATTTCTATTTAATCTCTTAATAATTGAGTTTGATATTAAAAGTAAGGTTATAAGTCTTAATAAAGTACATTGTTCATATTTAAAGATTATTTAGGGTGCTTACAAAGTTAAGTGATACTAAGGAATGGTGAATGCGAATTTTCCCTCTATAAACCTTAATTATAGCTTGAATGAAAATAATTATACTGAAAGAAAATTAATCCTTGAGATGATAAAAAGAAAAAAATGAAGTTTAATTTAAATTAATTCTTGGAATTTTATAAGATATTTATTCCTCTGGAATTGCTCGTTTCTTTTTACGCAATAGAACTATTGTAACTGTCACTACTGCTATTCCCGCTACGGTTGACAAGATTGCAATAAGGATTATGACGAGAGGGCCTTCAGAAGGAGGTCGCACCAATTTCACCAGTTCTGTGTTTGCTGTCTCAATATTACCTACTTCATCGATTGCTTGATACGAGATAAGAATATCACCATGTGTATATTGAGCTAAGTCAAAGGGGGTGCTATACTCAAACCACTCCGAATCATCTATTTTATATTTAATCTCAGACACACCAGCTCCACTCCAATCATCGGCGGTTAATGTAAATGTAGTCGATTTATTCACCATATTAGGTTCTTTATGGACTATGTATGATATCGATGAATTTGGCGCAATAGTATCTTTACGAACAGCTACTTCATCATACCCCTCGTTACCTAAGGTATCACTCCCATAGAATCTAATGGTCACCGTACCATTTCCTTTCTTGTCCCATTCTGTTTGATTGATTGTTCCCGTTAATCCGCTAAATACAATAGTGGTTATTCCGTCATCTAAAGTATACCATGTAGTGTATAATTTCGGTTCAACAATGGAAATATTGAAGTCAGGGGCTACATTTCCAATAAATTCATTTGGAGAAGGCGTATTTATGATAATAGATGGGGCTATATCATCGATGAAAGTATACATTATCTCGCTATCAGTTCCCCAAGGACCTTCAGTCCAATCATCCCACACCACATGAACGTTTCCATCATTATCTATGGCAATTTGAGGGTATTCACTAGGCCCATCATTCCAATAGATTCCCCCAAATCCATCCGAAATCACAGTAACGTTAGACCACCCCGCTGAAGAAGAATAGTTCACATACATTATCTCCCTATCATATCCCCATAAACCATTAGTTCCATCATACCATACCACATGAACGTTTCCATCATTATCTATGGCAATTGAAGGAAATTCACTAGGCCCATCATTCCAATAGATTCCCCCAAATCCATCCGAAATTACTGTCACATTAGACCACCCCGCTGAAGAAGAATAGTTCACATACATTATCTCCTCATCATATCCCCATGAACCATCAGTTCCATCACACCATACCACATGGATAGTGCCCATAATATCTATGGCAATTGAAGGCCAATCACTATAACCATCATTCCAATAGATTCCCCCAAATCCATCTGAAATCACTGTAGCATTAGACCACCCTCCTGAAGAAGAATAGTTCGCATACATTATCTCGTAATCAGTTCCCCATGGACCATCAGTTCCATCACACCATACCACATGGACAGTTCCCCCATTATCAATGGCAATTGAAGGCTCCCCACTATAATCATCATTCCAATAGACACCACTAAATCCATCCGAAATCACTGTAGCATTGGCATACTTCGAAGAACTTGTGTTAACAGTAAAGACTTCACTGCAACCATCATAACTATATGTAGGTTCCGATATATCAAGTTTAATTGTCGAAAAGACTCCATAAATAAAGATTAGATATATTAAAATAGTTATGAATCTAACTTTATGTCTCATTTTTTTATTCAACTCTTATTTAGCCAATAAATATTGTAATTACTATGCCTACAAAGTAATTGAGGCTTAGGCATTGAAATTTCAATGTCGACAATTTTATGTCTTAGTAAGTTAAGATGGAAGTATTTTTATATTTTTTGTCAAACTTATCAAATTTATACTAGGACATTTTTTCTTATCACTGAAGTTTGCATCCAATCATTATTTGATCTTTTTATATCCACAACGAGGACAGCCCTCTGCCCCAATATAGAAAATTACTAACTAATAAGGTATAATAAAATACGTGAAATGACCAAAACAAATATATAAATAAATGCTACGGCAATCCTGTGGAAAAAATTAGGAACTATTACAGAAAAAAATATAAACAAGAAAGCGTGCTAACCTAACTATTCTGATTTCTGTTCTCGATGGTGATTATTCCTAGCAAATTTAGCCTCTACGAATTTTTTAATTGCGTTTCTGTATTCTCCTCTTTTGCTTTTGGGAACACGAACACTCACAAAGCCCGATTCTTCCCCGAATTTTTTCTTTCTCCCCATGAGGTCTGCTCACAAAATGTCCTAAGGTATAAAAAAGAATAACTATAACAATAGTTTAACACTCAAATTTAAAAAGGTCTTCAATAATCTAAAATTCATCCAGAATAACGTATCACGAAACCCCGTTAACGTGACACGAAAATCCCTCTGTATCTTTGTAACATTATACGAAAGTCACAATCAGATCACCTTTTCCTATACCCACACCGAGGACAAATTAACTCCCCAAACACCACATCATACCCACTTAGCTCTATCATCGGTTCATTACATATTGGACATCGTGGTGTATGATGCAGGTACCAACTACCCGAAATATTAGGTTGTTTTCTTAACATATCGATAAATTTAATTCTGTCATATTGTTGTGTACTCAATTGGAAGAGCTGTCTTTCTTGGGCAATAGACTTCCCTTTAGGGGCAAGTATCATTAAAAATTTTATCTTTGAAGGATTATTTAATAAAGTGAGTGTTCGTAATATCGCTTCTTTACCATGCTCAGAAAATAATTTAGCTAATTCTGGCGGAGCAATACCTGCTAAAATTCCTTGCTCGTCTTCTTTTTGAAATAAGAATTGAAACATTCTATTTTGAACATCAAAAGCCCATAAGAAATTCCAATTTTGAATATCATAATCATTATTGGATGGACCCACTATTCTTTTTATGCTCTGAATCCAAGAATAATGATGATTATTATTCACATTTGAGCTAAGGTCGTCAAAAAAGACAGGTTCTATAACAGGATATGTTTTAAAAATACTTTTCAAGGACATAACTCGTATTTTAGTTAATTCAGATGTTTTAAGATTATCCCAAGCATCAGTTAATGCAAACACAGTAAAAAAATCAGTCATATAATACCTATAGAGTCAATTAATAAAAAATCTCTTATTATATATAATTGAAAATATTTAAAGTCTGCATTCAATATTATATTTGGTATGAATACAATTTGGGATATTAAAGCTGATGCTGTCCATAAAGGAGATCAATTAAGAGATGTTTCTCCTTTATATGATAAAACTGAAGTGGATGAATTTGGTTGCTCTCATTATGTATTCAGTAAGATTATATTTAATAATCCCTGGTATAATATCCCTGAAAATGACTTTGAATTGTTTAAAAAGTTTTTAGATGGAGGATCAAGAGCTTATCCATCTGATGGGATTATTCCATGCGATATTGTTGCCAGAGAAGCTAGAAAAATAATTAATAGAATAGTTGGAATTTCGAAAGACCCCGATAATGTTTATTATAAAGATGCTTGTGAAACACTAAAGGATGGAAAATTTGGGTTAGTTCGTGGAACTCTGAAATTGTATTTAGCAAAATATACAACTAGAGATTGGAGAAGAAAAAGATTCACTGATGACATTGATTTTTGGACTTTTCAAATCCATTTGTTGGACCACGTTTTAAGGCAAATGGGTTGGATAAAGAATAAAGAAACTGGTGAATGGGAAAAAAAAGTGGAATGGATTAATCTCGATACCGGTGAAGTGAGATATGAAGCACTTTGTGCGGCAAATAACCTGAATCAATTACTCGATTTTGGAGCGGGGAGTTACCTAGAAGGAACAAAGCTCGGAGAGATTTTTAATAAAAAAATAAAAAGAGGTCACGATGTAGATCTGAGTGATATGATTAATGTAGCCTTACATAATGATGGCTTATCAAGTAAAAATACGGACGAGTGGAATGATGCTTGGGTTTCTTTTGAAGCAGCAACTAATACTAGAAACACTAGAATTACTTCAAATCTAATTAGTCTGTGTAGATATTCATTGGGTATTGCTGATTATTTAGAAAAAGTTAGTAATGCTATAAGTAAATATCATGAGAAAATCTTAAATAAAAAGGAATATCCCGATGACAGTTTAAAAAGGATTTGTAGAAAATCAATTCATTGGTTGGAATATCTTGAAAAAAATGGTCCTGATGCTACTAGAAACATGATACATGAGTTTCTACTTGAACAGAAAGATGATAAAAGCCTTCACGTAAAGAATCTAAAGATTTTTGCTGCAAGGGTTCTAAAATTACTTAATTCCAAGTATGAATATCTTAAGATTGTATTTGAGGTTGAGAATTAAAGAATAAATTTTTTAATATAAATCTTCGTGAAATTATGCGTTTCACGATCATTAATATTAAATTTTAACTCTTAACTCGTTATTAAATGCATAATTATTAATAAGAAAAAAAATATAAAATCTCTCATTCGATTGAAGGAACGGTACATTCAAGAAATTCTTCTTTCATGGATTTTTTTTCTTTTGAAAAACGTTCCTTAGAGATCCCATGAAGCAGCCAAAACCCTATTATTGAAATCAGAGATAGAAAACCAGCTAAATACCATACCCAATTTGGTCCAATATACTCCATAATTAATCCAGCGGCTAAAACTCCAAACAGGTTCGGGATCGCCCATTGAAAAGCAAACACTGCCATATACCGTCCTCGTTTATCTTCAGGAGCAAAAGATGCAGCTGCAACTTGTCCAATAGGGAATACAATCATTTCCCCCACTGTAATAATAACCATAGCGATGAAAAACAGGTATGGCTCAGAAATAAAACCATACATACCAAAACCAATCATAAGAAACATAGCTCCAAAGGCCATCATCTTCATGGGAGCATACTTTGAAATCTTCCTAGTTATCCAGAATTGAAATAATACTACCATCAGTGCATTCATACTTAACAACAAAGCAAAGCCTTGCACGGGGAACCCATGAACATCCCGTAAGAATACTGATAGTGTACTATTCATTTGCATATATACTAAAACCGTTATAGCGGACACAGATAGAAATAACATAAATTTCCAATCCTTTACCACATCTTTGTATCCAATAATAGTTTTCATTACTGTTTCTTCTGAGTGATCATCCTGTATTTGAGGTTTCGTCTCTGGAATAACAACATACACAATAACAGCAGTAATTATGCTACTCACAGCATCCGCAATAAATAATAACATATAGGATTGGGTTACTATAAATCCACCAAGAAGAGGACCAATCACTGCTGAAAGATTAAATGCCACGCGTAGAATTCCAAATCCTTCTGCTTGTTTTTCCTTTGGAAGTAAATCGGCTACCATTGCTTGTCGTGCTGGACCTCCAAAATTGCCTACTAAACCTAAAAGTCCAGCGATTATGTAAAAAATATTCAGATTATTGACTATTCCCATTAGGATGCTTCCTATCCCACTTGCAACCAACCCAATTATGACCATCGCACGACGACCATATTTATCGGCTAAAGCTCCTCCGATTATACTACCAAATATATTTCCTGCCGAAAAGATCGAAAATAGGAATCCTACTTGAATCATCCCTACCCCAAAATGCTCGGTTATATACAGTGCGTAAAAAGGATACAATAAAAATGATCCTAGCATGTCAATGAAAGTGGCGAGAGTCAGCACTTTAAACGCTTTGGGGTATTCGTTATATATACGTTTAATTTTTGTGAACATAAGTAAATCCCCTATTTTAGAGTTTGATAGTATAAAGTTTAACTATTAAGTTGCTTTAATGTGTGTAAAATGTTAATGATATTTATAGTTTAAACTGTTGAACTATAATTGAAGTATGAATTTGAGAAATCATTGTAAACTAATAAAATTAGATCTAATCATTATTTTTATTAAACTCATCATTACTTAATTGCAATATAAATGATTTAGGGATAAGAAAAAATGTATGATTATTTACTAAGTGAAGAAAACAAAAAGTTTAGAGAAGAAGTGCAGCAATTCGTTAAAGAAGCTGTTTCTCCCTCATTATTAAGAAAAATGGATAACAATGAAGTTCAATATCCAAGCGAATGGTTACATGCATTAGCAAAACAAAATCTCATAGGAATACGATTTCCTAAGGAATATTGTGGAAGAGGGTTAAATTGGGAAAGTGAAATTATTGCTCAAGAAGAAATAGGTATGTTGGGGAGTTCACTTGCATGTTTATTTTCTTTACCGAGTATTTGTGGGGAAGCTCTAAATATTTTTGGGACAGAAGAGCAAAAACTTAAATATCTTAAACCTATGTGTGAAGGAAAAAAATTTACTGCTGAAGCCTTAACTGAACCAAGAGGGGGTTCCGATTTCTTTGGAGCTACATCTACTGCGGTGAAGGAAGGTGATTATTATATCTTGAATGGGGAAAAACGTTTTGTAGTAGGGGCAGAGGGAGCAGATTTCTTTTTAGTGTATGCGAAAACCAATTTAGATCCAAAAGCAGATCCTCATAAAAAATTAAGTTTATTCATAGTAGATAGAACTGAAGATGTTGCTGTTGAATATATTTATGGTATACTAGGGACCAGAGGTGGTGGTGCTGGTAGAATAAAATTTAATAATGTTAAAGTTCCCGAAGAAAATATCATTCTTGAGGAGGGTGCTGGTGGAAAAATATTCTATCAAATGATGGTTCCTGAACGTTTAACCACAGCATCGGGATTTATTGGGTTAGCAAGGGCTTGTTTACGAATTGCCACAAAATACAGCACTAAAAGAAAAGCTTTCGGGCAAGCTATAAGAAATTTTCAGGGAGTGAGTTTTCTGATAGCAGATAGCATCACTTTATTAGATGCAACACGATCTATTGTTTATAACACTGCTAAAAGTATTGATGCTGGAGCTCCACCTGCCCTTCAGAGAAGATTAGTTTCTGAATCGAAGAAATTTTCAACTAAATCATGTTGGAAAGTAATTAATAATTCCATGCAAATTATGGGGGGAATTGGTTATACAACGGTTTATCCAATTGAAAGATTACTACGAGACGCCAGAATAGGTGAAATTTGGACGGGAACAACAGAAATTATGAATCTAATAATCCAACATGAATATTATAAGGAAATGTTAAGTGAAAAATGGCTTGGTCGAGATATTGAATTGGATGCAATCGATGCAGACCAAGAGGAGGAAAAGCACTATGGATAAGATGGACAGTATTTAAACAATACCTCATTCTATCTGCTTTACTTTTGAATAGTCAACAGTAATTATACTCTTTGTCTCGATTATCTCTCCGATTATCAACACTTTTTTATTTAAAAATTTATGCAATTCAGGATCTTTTTCCCACATGTGAGTTTTTTTCCTAACGAGTATTTCTGACCATCTGTCTTTGTAATCATCCAATGGTTTAATGAAATATTCAGGTCCTTCCGATTTTGTTCCCTTTCCCTTTATAATAGCAAAAAGAGTGCCTCTAATTTCATTCATGGTTTAAATAATTCAATTATATTTTATTATTAAAAGTTTAGTAAAAAAAGTTAGCAATGCTATAAGCGAATACCAAAAGAGATTTCAGCTTTTCTGGAATTCTTTGAATAAACATCTTACTTTTAGGAAAGAATTGATAAAGGATAAAAATCGTATAGGATTTAAAAGAAATAGTAACCCTCGAGATTTTAGTACATGATAACCTATCCCTTTCAAATTATTTACATATTTAAGTTCTCTAAAAGAAAAATATAATAGATTATATAATTGTGTTGGGCTTAATTTGTGTGTTTTGATAACAGGATAAAAAACTGTGTATTTAGCCCAATCCTTAGAAATAACTAAATTCTGTGCTTCTAATTCTTTCATTGTATCGCTTCCGGGAAATGGAGTTAATAACACAAAGCTCACTATATCAACATCCACAGTTTTCATAAATTCGATTTCTTTAATAATTTCTTCCTCTGTTTCGTTTAAATCAACCCCAATTATCAAATTCCCAATTACAATTATGTTATTATCGTGTAAAATTTTAAGTGCTTCAACTACTTTCTTAAAGTTGAAACCTTTTCTGATTTCTTTAAGAGAGTCTTAATTAACACTCTCAATCCCAATAAAAACTGCCCAGAACCCCGCTTCAGCCATTTTTTTTACCATTTGAGGAGCTTTTGCGACTGAATCGGCTCTAATCTGTGCAAAAAATTTAAAGTCATTAATTTCTTTGTTTTGTTTGCATTCTATTATTCTATCGCATAGTCTTTCAATTCTATTAGTATTTACAGTTAAATTATCGTCAACAAAAAAAATATCTGTAATTTTTCGATTTCTAGAGATGAATTTTAATTCTATTATAATTTTTTCGACTGGTCGTGCTCTCCATAATTGATTATTGAAAATATGAGTCGTACAAAATTTGCACGTGTAAGGACAACCTCTTGAGGTTTCAACCGTTTCTAATCTCACTGTAAACATCCGATATTTATTTTTCTTTGTCAGTTCTCTTAAAGGGAATTTAATGTTCTCAATATCTTTTAATAATGGCCTATCAGGATTATGAATTACTTTTCCATTAGATTTATAGGAAATCCCTTTTACACCATCAGGAGTACCTTTAATGATTAATTCTCTAAATGTTAACTCTCCTTCTCCTCTTACTAAAATATCAACTTCATCTATATTAAGCGTTGAATCAGGTTCAAAGGTAGGATGTCGCCCACCAAAGACCACAATACAATTTGGTTTAACCTCTTTCACAATTTTTGCTATGTCAATTGAAGCTTTTAATGCAGCGGATACAAAAACAGAAATTCCAACAATATTTGGGTTAAATTTCTTTATCTTTTTCTTTATTTGACTACTCTTTAGATTTTTTAATTTTGTATCAAGGATTTCTACATTTACATTTAAATCATTTAAATAGCTAGCTATATATGTCAGATTAATTGGAGGAAAATCCATATTATAATAGTCCAAGCCAGTGGTTCTATAATTTGGTTTAATTAATAGTACTTTTTTCCAAGTAAAATCATGATTTTTTAAAATTTGATAATCCATTTCTTTAGGGCCCCCAATTTTTTATAGCATTTCTTAGATCTTCCATGCGGTTTAGATTTCCTGATCTAATTTGTTTCACAACTTTCTTTTTTAATCCATCTAAATTTTTAAGGACAATTTTTTTCCATTTAAAATATGAGCTTAACCCTAGGTAAAATCTTAGGGGATTGATAACATAAAAGATTCCTCTTGATTTAACAGTTCGATTGTATAAATATAACTTATTTCTCAAGTTTCCACCATAATAACCAATTGAATAAAATCCAAGAAATAATAATTTTTTAAGAATTTCAGGACTAAGATTTGGGGTTTTTATCACTGGGTTAAGCCAATTAAATTTACTATATTCTTCAGTTAAAAGTAGATCTTTTTCTATGATTTCATTGTAAAATTTAGTCGCTGGGAATGGCGTTAGCAATGTAAAACTTGGTAAATCTAAACTTAATTCTCTTGTTTTATTAATTGTTGTGAAAACATCATCCACAGAGTCTTCTAGGTTAGCTCCGATAATAACATTTCCCATTACTGTAATTTCATTTTCATGTAAAACCTTTATACCCTTTTTAATTTGATTCATATTACATCCCTTAGCCACTATTTTGAGTCCTTTATTATCGGTTGCTTCAACACCTACAAGAACAAGCCAAAAACCCGCCTTAGCCATTAACTTAACTACTTTAGGGTATCTCGCCATTGAATCTAAGCGTCCTTGAAAGAAAAAAAATAAATTTTTTCGTATTCTTCCTGTTCTCTTGCCTTTTATAATTTCAAAGGATAATCTTCCAATGCGTTTCATATTAACAAGAAAATTATCATCTACAAAAAAAACATCATTGATTTTTTTATTTTTTGATATTATTTCTAATTCCTTTATAATATTTTCAACTGATCTAGATCTCCATGTTTGATTATAGACCACATTAGTACTACAGAACTTGCAAGCTTGTGGGCACCCACGAGAAGTCTCAATCGCGTCACAATTCATATTAAATATCTTGTATTTATATTTTCCTACCAAATGGCGAGACGGAGGCCTTAACTCATCCAAGTTTTTTAAAAATGGTCTATCTGGATTATGTATTAATTTTCCATTCATTTTATATGATAGACCACTTATATTTACTGGAGACTCCTTTTCAATTAATTCACGGAAAGTAAATTCACCCTCACCTCTAACCAAAATATCTATCCATGGAGAAGATAAAGTTTGCTCAACTGCTAAAGTTGGATGCCATCCACCAATAACAGTTGTTGAGCCATATAATTTAGCAATTTTTGCATGTTGTAAAACAGTATCTATTGCACTTGTAACGGGAACTGTTAATCCTACTAAATCAGGTTGATAATTTTCAATTTCCTTCTTAACTTGAGATAAATTTAATTTAGCAGCTTTTGAATCTATTATTCTCACTTCTACCAGATCTTCTACATAAGCTGCAAGATATTCAAAAGCTAAAGGGGGAAAGGCGGAATCATAAAAATCATAACCAGTTGTCTTGTAATTTGCAACTAATAATAAAATTTTCTTCCATTTCATAATTTTCATTTAATTTAGAATAATAATTAACTTCTAAGAAAATTCTGCTTTTATTTTACTTGATTTTATATTATCAAGAAACTTAATATAAAAACATTGGTGCAGAAAAATTCCTTTTTTAAACTAAAAATATATAAAAAAAAAACTCAAATATTTATTTCTGTTTTGATAAATATCTAATTTTAACTAATAAATCTCGTAATTCCATTTTATCATTTTCTGGAGTGATATATTTCTTTTTAACTCCTTCTGAAAGAGGAACAGTTTTTATTTTGTTTCCTTGGAGTGATACCATATTTCCAAATTTTCCCTCAAGAACAAGTTTCATA
Source organism: Promethearchaeota archaeon (assembly GCA_016840085.1). Taxonomy (GTDB): domain Archaea; phylum Asgardarchaeota; class Lokiarchaeia; order Sigyniarchaeales; family SOKP01; genus Loki-b32. The sequence goes on along the minus strand of JAEOTA010000086.1, from coordinate 119,647 downwards.
GCCGCTAAGCCAAATCTTAATCCTAAGATTCTATCAAATGAATTAGGTGTTCCAGCACGCATTGTGTGACCAAGTACTACACTTCTACATTCAAAATCTACTCCGTTTTTCTGGAATTCCTGTTTTAGATCTTCCCTTAAGTTTAGTTCATCCACAATAATTTGAGACATTTTCAATTTTACGAGTAATGGGTTACCGTATGTATCTTTAGGTAATTTATCAATTGTTTCTTTCGATATGGTTTTAAAATCTCGGTTTAAAGATTCTGAATTTGGGTAAGCTCCTTCTGATGTAGCAATTATTTGATATTTATAGCCCGCATTAACTCTTTTTTTCAAAATATCAATGATGTCCTTTTCTAAATCAAACGGAGTCTCAGGAATTAATATTATATCAGCTCCAGCAGAAATTCCACTATACATTGTTAAAAAACCGGCATCTCTCCCCATAACTTCGACAACAAATACTCTTTGATGTGAACGAGCTGTAGTTGTAAGATTATCCATTGCGTTAGAGGCTAACTGTACGGCACTCCAGAATCCAAACGTATAATGTGTTCCTGCTAAATCGTTATCTATCGTTTTAGGGCAGCCTACAACTTTAGAATTAGCAAATTTATACATATTATCCGCTACTCCTAATGTATCATCTCCCCCTATAGCAATTAAAGCATCTATTCCCAATTCTTCAAATTTTTTGGCTAATTCCTTTGCTTTTTCTTCTTTTGAACTTACACCTTTAAATGGATTAGTTCTACTTGTATATAGGATAGTTCCCCCAACAGTATGTAAGTCATCATGTTCAGAGATGTCAAGAGGAATTGTTTGATTTTCCAAAAAGCCTTTCCAACCTTTAAGGATTCCAATACATTCAACCCCAGCATCATAAGCTTTAAGCATAATACCGTAGATCACAGAATTCAGACCCGGACAATCTCCTCCCCCAGTAAGAATTCCAATCTTTTTAATTTGATTTCCCATATCTGATCACAATATTTAGAATTTGAATTTAGTTTAATAATAAACAATTATGTTAAAAATATATTTTATATTTATTCTGATTTCTTTCTTTCAAGCTTTTCAAATTTATATGTCGATTTATCTTTTGGAATTATATAACTTCCTCCTCCAGAATCAGTTATTTTTAAGGTAAACTCAAAATTTCCTAATAGTGCTTCCCTCAAATTATTTAAAATATCCTCAATTTCATCTAATTCTGGGTTGCCTTCCGTGAGATTTTTTCTGTATAGTGAAACAGCATTTTCAAATCTATATAATACGCCTTCTACATTTGTATAATAAAAATCAGCTCTTGGTCCCGGTTCCACGATTAATTCTAGCTCAGGAATTTCTAATTTTCCTAGTGGCGAACGATAAATTTTTGATTTAAGATCATTTTCATTGGTAACTTTCAAGGTCATAATTCCTGGATCCATATTTGTTGTTAAAGGAATTATATCATTTTTGTGAAAATTGCAATCTCCACATTCGAATTTTAATATAAGCATTTTATCTCCATCAGGTAGATCATATATGCTTTTAACGATATCAATAGTGCCTGTCTCGCACGAAGGGCATTTAAATGAATATACAATTTCGCTATTTCTCTTCTCTCCAGACATAAGAACAATATAGAATTTAAATTAGCTCAAAATTAATCTGATTCTATTTTAATTTTCTTTAAATTAATTCAAAATAATGATATTTAGAAAATAAACTATTTATTAGAACTTTTTTTTAGTTATAATAATTATAATTAAAAACTCTATATTATTGTTTAATATTGCAATTATATGAGAAAAATCAAAAGGACTATTATTAATATATTATAGAAGAATTAAATAATAAAAAATTGGAAAAAGTTGTCTCAAGAACAAAAAATTGTAGAAATCTCAATGCATTGTAGGGGAGGTCAAACATGTATAACAGCAAGTCAATTATTAGCAGAAATGGCATTTGAAAAGGGATTTAAAGATACTATTGCAATCCCTATCGTTGGAGCCGAACGTAGAGGGGCTCCTATACAAGCATTTACAAAAATTTCGAAGAATAAATCAATCAAAACCTATGATAGCGTAGTATATCCTGATTATTTACTATTATTTGATACTTCTTTAATCAAAATACCAAGAATTAAAGCCACCATTAAAGATGGTGTTACTCTCATAGTTAATAGTCCAGATCCTATTGATTCTCGTGATCTTCCAAAAAATATTAAGATTTTTATAGTCGATGCCACAGGGATTTGTATCAAAAGAGATTTTATGCATGCTAGCGGTCCTATTTTAAATATCCCTATGCTAGGAGCATTTGGAAAAATTACAGGTTATTATGATCTTGAGATAATGGAAAATGTTATAAGAAAAGAATTTGGAGAAAGCAAATTGGATAATAACATGAGTGTAGCTAGAGATGCTTATGAATCTGTTAAAGAGGTTTAACAATGTCTGAATCTGAAAAATGGAAAAAAATTAATAAATCGATAAAAGAACGTCCTAAAGTTCAAGAATATAAAAACTGGAAAGAACTACCTCCTATTCCAATATCATTACCTATAGATGGAAGTATTGGTACAACGGGTGATTGGAGAACTTTTAGACCTGTTATTAAGGAAGGATGTAATCAATGCGGGATCTGTTGGATGTATTGTCCTGAAGGTGTAATTAAGAGAAAGGAAGATGGTTCTTTTGAAATAGACTTAAAATATTGTAAAGGTTGTGGGATATGTGCTAAAGAATGTCCCTCAAATAATATTGAGATGATTAGAGAAAGTGATGTAAAAGATGGTTGAAGCTCAAAAAGATTTTATACAGCAACATGAAACAAAAATTATTAAAGGAAATGTAGCAGTAGCATATGCTGCGAAATCTGCACGAGTTCAAGTAATTAGTGCATATCCAATAACTCCACAAACGACGGTTGTTGAGAAATTATCTGAATTTTCAGATAATGATGAGATGCCTGGAACGCAATATATAAAATTTGAATCTGAACACAGTGTTTTTGCTGCAGTTATCGGAGCTAGTAAAGCTGGAACAAGAACTTTCACTGCAACATCAGGTCAGGGTATTTTTTATGCCCATGAAATGATTCATTGGGCGGCAGGTGCAAGACTTCCTATTGTTGTTGCGATTGCTTCAAGGGGGCCGGCACCTCCTTGGAATATATGGGCAGATTTTACTGATGTACTCAGTCAACGTGATACAGGATGGTTGAGTTCTTTTTGTGCTTCGCATCAAGAAATATATGATGAAATTTTAATGTCTTATAAAGTTTGTGAAAACCATGAAGTTCTACTTCCTAAATTCGTTGCTTATGGCGGATTTATTTTATCCCATACTTCTAAACCAGTAATAATTGAAGATCAAGATCTTGTAGATAAATTCTTACCTGCACTACCAAGTGAAGATGGGTGGCCACACATATGGATTGATCCTAAAAGGCCGATGATGTTTGGAAATCTTATTATGCCTGCGGGATTTTATTATGAATTTAGAATGAAAATTCATGATGCTCATATAAGAGCAAAAGAAAATATTAAAAGCGTTGCTAAAGAATTTGAAGAAATTTTTGGGAGGAATTACGGAAATGGATTGATTCAAGAATACAAATTGGATGATGCAAAAGTTGGAGTTGTTATTTACGGGGATTTAGCATTACAAATGGAACAAGCAATTGATGATGTAAGAGATGAAGGATATAAAGTGGGAATGTTAAAACTAAGACATTTTCGACCATTTCCTGTTGAAGATATCATCGATGCTGCTAAAAAAGTTGATCTTATTGGTGTTATTGATAGAGCTACAGCATTTGGGTCACAAACCGGAGGACCAGTAAGTTGCGAAGTTAAATCTGCTTTATTTGATTCAGGAGTCGAAACTAAAGTCTTACCAATCATTAATGGTTTAGGTGGAAGAGAAGTCTCTCTTGAACAACAAAAGAATCAATTAAAATTGTTAATAAAATTGAATGAAACGGGAGAGTTACCTAAAGATATAATTCATGGAACTCTTTGGGATGGTCTATTAGAGGTTGATTAAAAAGTGGTTAAATTAAAAGAAGTATTAGAATCATGCCAAGAAGAATATTTTCTTGCAGGAAATTCTTGTTGTGCCGGATGTGGTCTTGAGATAGCCCTTAGGTGGGCAATGAAAGCATTAGGACCTAATACAGCATTAGTAACCCCTGCTTCATGTTTAAATGTTGTTATTGGTTTATGGCCTAAAACAGCACCTAATTTTCCTTTTACGAATATGGCATTTGCTGCTGCTGCTGCTGCTGCTACGGGTATGGAAGCCGCTTTTAAAGCCAAAGCATATAAATATCCTGATAAAGGATGGGATGAGATAACAGCATTGGTATTTGCGGGTGATGGAGGAACAGCAGATATAGGAATTCAAGGCCTTTCAGGCGCCGCAGAGCGAAATAGTAATATACTTTATGTATGTTATGATAACGAAGCTTATATGAATACAGGGATTCAGAGATCATCATCTACTCCTCATGGCGCAATCACTACTACAACTACAAAAGGGAAAGAAAGATACAAAAAAAATCTTCCAGCAATTTTAGCTGCCCATGATATCCCTTATGTTGCAACTTGCAGTATAAGTGAGCCACTTGATTTATTTGATAAATTTATGAAGGCTAAATCAATTAAGGGTTGTAAATATATCCATATTTTAGCGCCATGCGCACCAGGGTGGGGTTTTGGTTCAGAAGAAACAATTGAAATAGCGCGATTAGCAGTAAAAACAGGCTCATGGATATTGTTTGAAATTGAAAATGGTATTATGAGATTGTCTAAAAAGAGTAAATCATTATTAGATCCAACGAAAAGAACACCTCTGGTTGATTACCTATCCAAACAAAAGAGGTTTTCAAAAATTTCTGAAAAAGATTTAATAGAACTTCAAGAAAGACTAGATCATAATTGGAAACGCATAACTGTTGAATTAAGCTGTCAAGAACAATACACGAAATAATATTTATATTTATTCTATGCTCAATTTTTATTATTAATATTAAATTCTAATAGATTTTAAATGGGATTTTTAATAAAGCTGGCTGGCAAAAATATAAAAGATATTAAGCTTTATCTTGATATTGCTGTTGATAATATAATTGAAGGTAAAGTAATTGCCTTTCCTACCAATTCAGTTTATGGAATTGGAGGGAATCCATTAGATCTAAATGTTATTAACAGAATATATGATATTAAATTTAGGGATCGAACGAAAGGATTTCTATTATTAATTTCTGATTTTGAGGAAGCAACTAAAATTGCTGAATTTAATGATATAGCCCAAAAATTGGTAAATCATTATTGGCCAGGTCAATTAACTTTAATATTAAAAAAAAAGGAGCCTAATATCCTACCTCCAGAAGTAACCGCTTTTCAAAATACAATAGGCTTACGAGTTCCTGAGAATGAAATCCTTTTAAATATATTAAAGATTTTAAAGGAAAGAAAGCATTTTGGGGGGTTAATTGGTACATCAGCAAATTATTCAGGAGAAACTCCTTCTATAAGTGGAGAAGAAGTAACTAAAAAGATATTAAGTCCTATAGATTTAATTATTGATGGTGGTAAGTCAAAATCAAGACTTGCGACTACTATTGTTGATTGCACATCTCAAATGATAAAGTTTTTACGAATTGGGAAAATTTCAGAAGAAGAAATTATGGAATTTTTATCATAATGAAAAGAGTGATATATACGAAGAATTTTAATCTATTAATCTCAACTTCTCGATATAATGAAACAAATGCAAAATCAGAATTATGGTTTACTTCATTAATATGTGGCGATAATTATCCAATAATATCAAGATTAACTCATTCAGGCTTGATAGCAGCATTAACTAGTATTGATGCGAAAAAAATTATAAGAAAAATTAAAAAAATAATAGAAAAAGATCCTAACTTTTTTCAATTTATTCTTAAAGTAATTCCTATTGATTTTGTATGTGAAAGTAATACAAAACTTATAGTTAAACTAATAAAGGAACACTATAAAGATTTCATTAAAGATGAAGAAACGTATAAAATAGTATTAAAACGGAGGAAACACGAGAAAATAGAAAGAAATCATCTTATTGAACAAATTGCTGAACTATTAAGTAATAAAGTTATGCTTGAAAACCCTGATAAAATTATTAGGATAGAAATTTTAGGAAATTTTAGTGGTATATCTTTTATTAAAAAAAACGGAATTATTAAGGTAAATAATTAAAAGAATCTTGCTAATCTAATTTTTATTTTTTCTAAATTCAAGAGAGCCATCTTTTCACATATTAAATCGTATAACGCTAAAGAAATTGAATCTAAATCAATATTAGATATTTGATTATCAACTAATTTAACCCCATAAGAATTTAAAATAGAGAAAATTTGATTATCAGAAATACCATAGTATTCTTTGATCACAGTTATCTTTTCATTTGATAATGAGTTTATCGCACGTTCTATTTCATTTACTTTAAGTATACTTAATATTTCTGAATTTATTTTACTAATAGTATTAGATTGTGAAATAATACAAAATAATAAATTTCCCTTCCTTAGATCCTTAAAATTTATGCCAAAGGTCTCAATTCCTTTACTGATTTGACGATTTGCTGATAAGTATAATAAAAATTCAATATTTTTTTTGTTTGAAATGTTAGTATTATAATAGAAAGCTTTTTGCATATAATAACAGGCTGTAAAAAGATGATTTTCATTTAAAAGATACTTATCTTTAATAAATTGGATCATTGAACCCTTATTCCTATTTTGGAGTTCTTGTGTTAATTGAAAAAGATGTTTTAAGGCTTCCTCTTCATTATCTATTGTGAATAATTGTAGAAATTGACTAAAATTGAATTTAATTTGACTAATTCCTACAAAATATTCTAAGCTAATTTCTTTGATATTGAATTTTTTTATTATCAAACAGGCAATCTCCAATTTAAAAATTCTGGCAAAATAGAAAATTGTACTTTGATTATAATTAAAAATGTTAAAAATAATAACAAATATATTGTAAACAACCAATCCCTAAGTGAATAGTGAATAGAATAATAATAAGATCGTTGTTTTTTACTTCCAAATGCTCTAGATTCGAGTGCTTCTGCTACATTAAATGCTCTTTTAATTGAGCAGATTATTAGTGGAATTAATAAAGGAAAAAGATTTTTAATTTGCTTAATAATGCCTTTTTTTTGCATTTCATAACCTCTACTTTGTTGAGCATCAATAATATTTTGAGCTTCTAATGCTATTGTGGGTACAAATCGAAAAGCTAATGAAAAAGCAAAGGCAAACTCATAACGAATTTTCATTGAAATCAAAGAAAGGGCTAAATCATTAGGATCTACAGTCAGAAAAAATATTGAGAACGCAGAAACCATAATACATATACGTAATATCATTGCTACAGCAAATGATAAAGATAAAAAAAGAGTATTCAACATAATTATAAAAAGAATTAAAAATGATAAACCGCGTATACTTTTAATCCATTCTTTAAATAATTTTCCAAGTAACACTATTGGAATTAAGCTTAAAAAGATAAAAAGTAGAGGAATAATTTTATTGAATAATAACGCACTGATAGTATATACTATTGCTAATATTAATTTAGTTCTTGGGTCAACTTTATGCAGAAAAGATTGTTTTTTCATAAATTTAAAGGCGTTAAGGAATTCTAATGACATTTTTTTTATTCCTCCTCCTTAATGCTTATAGATTTCTCTTTTAAAAATTTCTTTAAATAATTAATAATATCGTTCTCTGAAATATCATCTCTTATATCCTGAATCCCTATTTGTCGTAAAGCTAAACAAAATTGATGCGTTTGTGGTAAAATTAATGATGCTTTCTCAACAAGAAATTCACTGTTAAGTACTTTTTTTGTAGGTCCATCAGCTATGATTTTCCCATCAGCCATTAATATTGTTCTTGGTATGTATTTAAAAGTAAACTCAATATTATGAGTTATAATTATTATAGTCTTACTTTTTTTCCTTTCGTTATTGATTAAATTGATAAAAAATTCAATTTCTTTAGCATCTTGACCAAGAGTAGGTTCATCAAATATTAAAATTCCTGGATCTCGGCATACTATTGATGCTATAGCTAATTTTTTTGATTCTCCTCCTGATAAATTTAAAGGTGATCTTTCTCGATATTTCTCAAGATCAAAATTTTTTAAAACTTCATTTGTTTTTCGTTGTATTGTATCTTTACTTAAGTTTAAACTTTTTAAAGAAAAACTAATTTCTTCTTCTACTGAATTCGCAAAAAGTTGATGGTATGGATTTTGAAAAATAATCCCTATATTTTTAGATAATGTTGCTATACTACTTGAATTAATATTCTTTTTGGCAATATAGATATTCCCTCGTGTTGGTCTTATTAATCCATTTAACGTACGAATGAGGGTTGTCTTACCTGCTCCATTTTTTCCCATTATTGCGATTGATTCCCCTCTCCTAATACTTATATTGATTTTTTTCAAAGCTTGAGTACCATCAGGATATGTGTAGGATAAATCTTTAATGATAATCAAAGGTAACCTTTCTAGCATTTTATTCACCTAATTTTAACTGTTTTAAAGAATTTATTGCATCTGGAATAGAGGCAGGTATTTTCCCATGAAATATGCCATCTATTCTTAATTTATTAAATATAGCATAAATAACAGGTTTATTCAAATTAAGATTTTTAAAATTATCTCCGTTAAGGATTTTTTCACGAATATCATGCTCAATTACATATCCACCTTTCATTAAAATCATTTGTTCAGTAAAAGGGAGAATTAAATCCAATCGATGTTCACTAATTAAAATTGTTATCTTTTTTTCTATCTTTATTTCAGTTAATAAATTAATGATTTTTTTTGCCATATAGGGGTCCAATAAAGCTGTTGGTTCATCTAATATTAGTAATTTTGGTTCTAAAACCAAGATTGATGCAATCGCAACTCGCTGTTGTTCACCTCCACTCAATTCAAAGGGTGCCTTATCCAAAATATGTTCAATTTCAGTTAAAGATGCACTTTCTTTTATTCTTCGAGAGATTTCATTAGGCGGTATTCCTAAATTTTCTAATCCAAATGCGATTTCATGTTCTACATTCATTGCAATTAATTGGTTTTCTGGATTCTGAAATACAATTCCAACTTCAGTTGATAAATTTGCTATTGAAGTTTCAGTGGTATCTTTACCATTAATTTCAACTTTACCTTTATAAAAACCAGAATAAAATTGTGGGATCAAACCATTCATGCATCTAATTAATGTGGTTTTACCTGATCCTGTTTCTCCGCAGAGTAATATAAATTTATTATCTCCTATTTTTAAATTAATATTATTTAAGGCATAATCTTCATTTCCTTTATAACGAAAAAAAAAGTTATTGAATTTTATTAAATTCATGTATATTTATTTTTAGTAATAGAGTATTGCTTTATTATAATCTTTAGTTATTTAAAACTTAGGTGATAAAAATTCTTTTATTTTTTCAATAATTCTATCAAGAATTATATCAAATTCCGCATTAAACGATAAAGACGCTGCTCCATCGTGTCCACCACCATTTCCCTCGCAGTTATCAGATATTTCTTTTAAAATTTTTCCTAAATGTATTCCAGTTTGTAAACAAACTACTTTTTTAGCTCTTGCATTAATCCTATATTCTGTATTGGCTTTTGAATAGACTAAGCTTATATCAACGCCACAAGCTATTAACATAGATGCTACACTTGCTCCAAAACTACTAACATTACTAATTCCAATTAAATAATCTCCTTCACGAATTAATTTTACACGCTGTAATCCTTTTATTTTGGCAATCTTTTCTGAAATCTCGATATCTTCTTTAAGTAGTGATCGAATTTCTTGAATATCTAAATCTTCGTCTAATAACTCACTCACATTATTAATGGTTTCATTATTTCCATATTTAAAAAATCCAGAATCAGCTAGAATTGCAGCTATAAATAGAATTCTGTAAGGGAGAATTAGATCTTGCTGATAGTATTTAAATAAGGTCAATATAATTTCTGATGTGGAAGAAAAGTTATCAAATACTAAATTCAATGATTCTAAATTTTGAGCATCGGCTTTAAGGTTTGGATAATGGTGATCTATAAAAATATAAGGAATTTCGAGTGGAGAAATATTTATATCGTTTTCAAATTTTAATTGGCTAAGATTATTAGTGTCTAATATTAGACATACATCAAATTTAGAAAAATCTAAATGGGTTTTAGTTTTAAACTTAAATTTAGGGAATTTTTCACTAAAGTTATTTATAAAATTCTTAGTTGACTTTAGAAGTTCTGGAAAATAAATAGATATATTTTGGTTTTTATAATATTGAATTAAGAAAAATTTTAAAGCAAAACACGAAACAAATCCATCAATATCTACTAGATTATGTGTAGTAATTAAAATTCTTTTATTCTTCAAAAAAGTTAATAAATTTTTAAATTTAATTTTTAACATAAATCTATTAAAGATTCTTATTTTGAAAATCAGCTTGTATCGAATTTCGTAATGTAGTAATTTGATTTTCTATTCTTGCTTTCTTTTGGTCTAAAGTTTTTAGCCGCATTTCTAATGTTACTTTTAAACTCTTTTTCTCATCTAATAATTTGTTCTTTTCACTTCTAACTAGTATTCCTCCAATACTCTTATATACTGTATTGTCTGGATTTATTTTTTCTAATTCTTCTATAGCTAATTCTGTTTCTCTAAGTGTAGATTCCAATTGTAGTTTTTGAGTTGTTATAAATTCATATGTTTGCTGAAGATTTTGGAGATTCAATATTTTCTTTTTCTGCTCCTCGTCTAAATCGTCTAGATTTATCGTCATAATTACTTACCTTTGCTTTTCTATATTTTATTTTATGTAATAAATAATAAATCTTTTTCCTATGATTTATTAGTTATTTTCAATGTATTTTCAATTATTTTCCCAAAACAAGTAATTTCATTTATAGAAGCTCTAAATGCTGTAATATCATTACTCTCAATCTTAAAAAATAAGGAAGTAGTATTTTTTTTTTCGATTGAAAGGTTTGAACGTTTGGTTTGTAATTTCTTAATTTCTGGAATGAAAGAGTTATATGAAATATCTCGACTTGAGGGATCATTAAATATTAATTCTATTGTTGATTTTATTGAAAAAAAGCTTTTATGACTCATTATTCTTCAGTAATTTCCAATTCTCTTTGCTTACGTTTTGCAACCCTAAAGGATTCAGCACCTCGAGCTGTTTCTATGAAATAAGCACCACCAGTAAATCGAGCATTACATTTTCTACAATACCAAATACCAGTTGATACTCGATGAACAGATCCTCTAGTTTCACACCTAGGGCATTTAATTTTTCCCTTCATTTTTTCTAAAATTAATCGAGTTCTCTTACGTAATGTACTTCCATAGCGTGCACCGAATGTGCCAGTAACTCCTACTTTCTTAGTTTTACCCATTTTAATCAAAAATAGTATTGAATTATTAATGTCTTATAAAAACCTACGATAAACTATAAATTTTTCTAAATTAGAAAAAATTACATTAATCGTTTTTCTTCTGACTAAATTTTAGAGCCAAATAAGAGAATTTTTAAATTTACTAAAATTAAAAAATAAAATTATAAATTTATTAAAATTATGTTTTCAATTCTATATGTATCCTATGATTGAAAAAGATTCACTAATAGTTGAATTAACAGAAGTTAATCATGATAGTAAGGAAGTGGGTAGTAAAGCTGCCAATCTTGGTATTTTAATTCAAAATAAAATTTCTGTACCTAATGGTTTTGTTGTAAAAACTAGAGCATATGATTTTTTTCTTGATAGCAACAATCTTTTAGAACATATTCAAAAAACATTAGAATCAATTGATTATAATGATTATGAGTCGATTAAAAGCTCCGCTAACATTATCCACAATTCAATCGAGAAAAATCAGTTTCCACGGAAATTAATTGATGAGATAAAAATCAATTATGAAAAATTTTCCTCATACGGAGTAGCTGTTAGATCCTCTGCAACAGCAGAAGACTTACTAAAAGCCTCGTTTGCGGGACAATATGATACATATTTGAATTTAAAAGATTTAGAGCAAGTACTTCAACATATAAAGCAATGTTATGCATCTTTATGGACAAGCCGAGCAATTATTTACCGATACAAAAACAAAATACCACATAATAAAGTCAAAATTGCCGTTATTATTCAAAAAATGGTACCATCGAAATCTGCTGGTGTTTTATTCACAATAAATCCATTAACTTTCAATAATAATGAACTACTAATTGAGTCTAATTTTGGATTGGGAGAATCGATTGTATCTGGAAAAAGTAGTCCAGACCAATTTTTTATTCAAAAACTAAAGAGAGGATCAGTTAGTATTCTGAACAAACAGATTGGTAGAAAGAAATTAGCAGTATATCCAAAACCTTTAGAAATTAATGGAGGTATTGATTATGTAAAATTGTCTGATGATTTAAATCAGCAATCTTCACTTTCTGATAGTGATATTATAAAACTTGCTAAGATGGGTCTCCAAATAGAAAGGATATTTAAAAATGTACCTCAAGACATTGAATGGGCTCTAAGCCAAGATAATAAAATTAATATCTTACAAACCAGACCTATTACTGTAATAAAAGCAGATGATAAAACAACTGAAATACTATGGAGCAGAGGGTATTCAGATGATTATTGGAATGATAATGTGACACCTTTATATTTTGAACTCTTAGGTGATCAATTAGTTAAGGTAGTTAATGTGGAACTAAACAGTATAATGGGCTACAAACAAATGGATATTCAATTATTAAAATTATATAATGCTCATGTTTATTTCAATCTCAATGTGTTAAAAAGGAAAGTTGAATATGAAATACCTAAATTCTTGCGTAATGAAGACGTTTTAAATTATTTTCCAGAAGGTTCTGGTTCTTATGGAAAAAAAACAACAAAAGATCTCCCATTTCATCTAATTAGAAGAATTGTTGCTGAGCTTAGAATTAAAATTCATGACCCAGATGGAGCAATGTCTAAAACTGCAGATACTTATGAAAAGTGGACTCAAGAGACATTTGATGTTTATTGTAAAAAATTTGATATACAACAAAAAAAACTTATAAAAACTGGTGGACTACTGGATTTTATCAATTTAGCTGAAGATTTAGATAAAACTATGATTGCTCATTTTCGACTAGTTCGATATGGGATTCCCGTACATAACATTGGAATGAATTTATTAATCCAATATTTACTTAATCGTTTTCTGAGTAGAGAGGAATGTCAACAATTTTATCCAATTTTAGTTTCTGGACTCAAACATAAACTGACAGAAACAAATGATCAAATTCATTATTTAGCTTCCCTTATTAATAATTCTCCGGAACTTAAATCCATATTAATTAATCAAGAATCAAGAAGTATTTATAATATTCTATTGACAGAAAGTAATCCTTCCATTAAGAACTTTCTAAGTGAATTTGAAAAATTTTTAGAGAAATATGGAGATAGGGGTTTCACAAGAGAAACTTATTACCCTCGCTGGAGACAACCACCAATGAAAAATGTATTTGATATTTTAAAATCATTAGTTCTGGATCATTGGCAAGGACTTGAAAAAATAAAAAATAAGAGTTTGCAAAAACGTCAGCAAATTGAACAAATTGTGGAAAAAAAGATAAGATCACAACGATTTGGATTTTTAAAATGGAAGTTATTTTTCACAATTTTAAAGAACAGTAGGAAATATATAATATTTAGGGAAAATCAGCGATTCAACCTCGATAGATGGATTACAAGGAATAGAAATGTATATTTAGAAATAGGGAAAATATTTATGAAACGTGGAATAATTGAAGATGCAAATAAAATCTTTTTCTTCTTTAAACATGAAATTAAGAATTTAGGATTGGGTAAATATAATAATCAAGAAATTCAAAAAATCTCATCTGAAGTTAAAAAGAGATATGATCATTTTAAAAACCATGAAAATATAATACCCCCAAAATTCCTTTTAGGTTCACGAGAATTTAATGATGTTTTGAAATACAATAAAAAGAGTAAAATATTCCACGGTATACCTGCAAGTCAAGGAATTATCACCGGTCCTATCCGTATTCTTCAAGATATCGACTTTATTTCTACAGTACGTAAAGGAGAGATTTTAGTTGTACCTAGAACAGATCCGGGCTGGACTCCTGTTTTTTCTAAAATAGGGGGTTTAATAACTGAAACGGGTGGAATACTTTCGCATGGCGCTGTTGTTTCGCGAGAATATGGTATTCCTGCTGTCACAAACATAATAAATGCGTGTAAAATCTTTAAAACAGGTCAAATTTTTAAAATTAATGGATTTAATGGTACTATCGTATTACAAAAATAATGTTTAAGGTGAATAAAGGTGGAATCTTTGACTCATTCTAATCTTTGCACGGCTCATCCTGAATGGAATGAATCATATTATTTCGCTTTCTTTAATAAGGATTATAATATTGGAGGGGTTTCAAGAATAGGATTCAAGCCTAATAAACAAGAGGGCATGACTTTTTTCTTTCTTTTTTTGCCGGATGGTTCTGCTGGGGGATATCATCAAGAAATTAAAATTAAAGATTATACAAAAAATCTTCAAATTAAAGGTATGAAACATCTTTCTTTTCCTGATGGAAAATGGAATTATGAATTTAGCGGGAATATAATTATTGTCCAAAACTCAGAGACTTTACCAAAAGTACGCGAGAATCCGAAATTAATAAGTGAAATAAAGTCAGTAGAAATCTATCTTGATTTTGAGCCGATTAATGAGGTGTATGAATATAGTAAATATATGACTCCGGAATCATTAGAAATAGGAAAAAAAGCTGGTGATAAACACTGGGAACAAATTGGTAATATAAAAGGAGAGATCACTATAGGAGATAGAAAATATTCGATTTCTAATACCATGGGTCAAAGAGATCACACCTATGGTGTTCGTGATTGGATTGGAGTGGGTAATTGGTTATATTATGTTGTTTGGTTTAATGAAAATTTGGCAGTTAATCCTGCAGCAATAATCACAGATGATGGTCGTTTATCAACTGGAGGTTTCTTGTTTAGGAATGGAGAGAACATACCCTTAAAAAAAATTAAAATTCTTAACCAACAATTTCGAGAAGATGGAGTATTCCCCGTTAGTTCAAAGCTTGAATTGATGGATAATTCTAATCAAAAATATATATTAAAAGCTTTTGTGGGGCCAATAATTCCAATGCCCTTTACTGATAATGAAGGAAAGCAATCTATTCTTGTGCAGTCATTAGGTAGTTTTGAATTAGATGATGTAAAAGGTGGTTATGGAACCTATGAAACCCTTAGAAAAATTAGAACCGACTAATGATTAGAAAGAATAAGTAATTTTAAAGTTTTTAATCTAAATATTAAGAGAATAAATATATTATAATAAGAAAAAATTTATTTAAAAAAATTATTTGTACTCAGTCTTGTACTGTAAAAGGTTTAATTCTTTTCTTAATTTCTTGCCAATATCAATTGATTTTTTACCAAGTATTTTAATTTCCTCTATTGAAAATGTGGCAGCTCCACTTTTTTGAATGGATGTAATTTTATTTTCTGTTGCAGATATTGAGATTTTCCCATCACAAACCAATTCTTCAGCCAAATTAGGATCTAAAAATATAATATCACCTATTTTACCATAAGTTAACACTAAAGGTAATTCATTAACTATTGTTTCTCCTGTAAAATAATTTCCTGTCCATTCAAGCCCATCTTCTCCAATTTTACCTTCAGGGATATGCGCAGAAATTAATGTGGTTAATGCACTCACACCTCCAGCATCAATTAAGTTTCCGTCATAATTTATTACATACATATCGACAAATAGTATATAAACTGCTTTATTTTCTTTTATACAAAGTTTTTTAGTTTGAACACAATCTGCATGTCTAATTCCGCGATCCACTACTCTTGCTAATTCAATTGATTGTTCATCTGGAGGTCCTCTTTCAAATAAAGGAGATGCTATAGGAAGTAATTCAGCCATGATAGTACAAACTCCTTCGTTTGGTAAATCTGGGAATGGTTCGCCGACATCATATTTCAACCCTGTTATAATCCTTGTATCTCCTAATGAAACATCCGCAGAACCTTCTGCTGAGGAAATAATATCACTTTTTATATTAAATTCGCGGTATTCCCAAATATCTCTTCCATCAATTCTTTCTCCCTTTTTTAAATTAGATGTTATGTAGCTTTTTTCAATCTTTGAGATTATTCTTTTAACATCCATCATTTTTACTTTTCACCTTCCTTAACTTCTTCCTCTTTTTCTTTAGTTTCTTCTTCTTTTAAAGTAATATATTTACTTTTTAAAGCATCCAATTGCATTTGATGTATTTCTTTTAATGATTTTGTAGCTAAGTCCATAAATTCATTCATCTCATCTAAATCCATATTGCCATCAAACTGTAGCAGTGATATTTCTTCGTTATACCAAGTAATAGCACATGGCAAATCTGCTTCTCCAGCTTTATCTTCAACTCCAGAAAGATCGACTACTATTTTTCCATCTATTTTCCCTACAGCTATTGCAGATACTAAACTTTTCATTGGTACTCCAGCATCAGCTAATGCTAAAGCTGCAACTGTTGTGCTAGCACATCTGGTTCCACCATCAGCATCTATTATTTCAATAAAAACCTCAAAACTCGTACCAGGATATAATTCAAGAAATAAAACAGGTTCTAGGCAATCTGCAACTATCATTGATATTTCTTTTTCACGACGTCCTGGAGCTGGTCTTTTCCTATCGAAAACAGAATATGTAGCCATTCTATAGAATACTCTTAAAATACCACGATCAGGTTTAGCTAAATGATGGGGGTGAACTTCCCTTGGTCCATAAACAGCAGCAAAAATCTTATTATTACCCCATTCAAGATATGCTGAACCATCTGCATTTTTTATAATCCCCACTTCCATTTTTATAGGTCTTAACTCATCTGTATCACGACCATCCAACCTTTTTCCATCTTCACGAAATAACTTCTCTGGATACTCATCTTTAATAATTAATGGCATTTATATAATCCCTCTTTTCTTTTTTTCATTTATTATAAATTCTTCCATCCGGTCTGTTAAACCAACTGTATGTGCCTCACTAGCTATTTTTTTAATTGATTCTATAAGTAATCGTTCATGAGCAATATCATTTCCTTTCAGCCAAATACGACCATTTTGAGTAACAAAGATATTACAATTTGTTAAATTTTTTAGCATTTTAATCATAGAACCATTTCGCCCGATAACCCTTGGTATTTTTGGTGGGTCTATAGAAATAACAATTCCACCATTTTTTTTTCCAAGATATTTTCCTACAGTAGTCAATTCAGGTTTATTTAAACGATCAGCTGAAAGAATTTTTACAACAAGAATATCCCCTATTTCAAATTTCTCAGTATTCGGTTGTTCTTGAGAATAACCAGATCCTCTAAAACCTTTTACCTTACCTTTTTTAATTGTATTCTTTGGTTTTAATGTCCCAAAATCTTTAGAATTTATATCACATTTATATTTAACGGGATTTTTATCAACGATTAATGCTATAACTTTATCTCCAGGTCTCGGGGTATAAAAACCTCTTAAAGGAATCACATTTATATAATTTTTTGTGATTTGTTTTAATCCTATATTAAGTGATACTATTTTGGTTTTATCTTTATTATATATTGTGCCCCTTCCGGGTAAATAATTTTTAATATCTTCAGATAGAACCTCTCCAGGGATAACTAGATCTCTCGTTGATTCATCATCTTCAAAATCTTCGAAGTCTTCAGGTTTAGTTTCTTCTTCTTCTTCCATTATTATTACTCACTTCTGTTTTAAAACTACTCTTATTTTTTCCCTATCAGATAAAAAACAATATAAACGAGAACTTAATTAAAAACTATTAACTTAGGATTTTAACAGTTTAGTTTGAACCCTACCATGCGTTAATTTATTCAATTTATCAATTAATTCTAATTGCAGTCCTGCTGGTAAACTTATAACTGAAACCCATGAACCATCAGATTGCCATTCTTCTTTTTTAATTTGTGAATATTGAGCAACAATATTATAACCCTTTGCTGTAAATGCTGATGGAATTTTAATTGCCATTTCTACTTGTTCCATTCGAATAGGTATAATTGCTCGTATACTTTTAACTATATCATCAACTTGTTCTTCAGCACTTTTCATTAAATCAATTTTTACATTTGCTTCTTCGATAGCTTTCTCAATTCTTTGATAAGGGTGAGGTTTTTTATTCTGTGGATTTATTGCATTTTTACTAATAATAGTTATAATTTGTTTTAATTTCTTATTTTTTTCTTCTTCTCTTTGAGCTTTTGTCCATTGTATATCTCCTTCAAGTAAAATATGTCCTGCAATTCTTATACCATCGTTAGTATCGAATACAACCTCTTTATCGCCATCGGTTGCCTTTTTTCCTCTCCTTAAATCTTCAAATACCATATAACTTTCAAAAATTAGCTCAAGATCTATTTTATTATCATTTAGAATTTCATCAACGGAAAGTCTTGATTTTTCCTTACCTTCTTTCAAACGTTTGTTGATTTCCTCTCGAATTAACTTCTTTGCTTCCCAAGCTTTCTCTGGATCCATTAACATTTCGAATGCTCTTCCTGATTTCTCAATCCGTCCTATAATGAACTCACCTAAATCAATTCTTGCCCTATCAGTCGGTCGCTCACTCATAATATCACTTTTTATTTTATGAATTGGATTCCCTTGCTTTCTATCCTTTCCTATTTTTTGTCTTTGCGTTAATGGATAAATATAAAGAGCTGGAGCCTTGATAAATTATATATTATTTAAGGGTGATTATAATTTGCTTAACAATTCTTCCTTTTCTTCTAAACTTAAAAGCTTAAAAGTTCTATCTTCTTTCAATATAAAAGCTACATCACATGTATCCTTATTTAAATTATCACCCATCAATTCCCTTAAAGCTCTTAAAGGTAATGATTTCAAATCCTCATCACTTATCTCTTCACTATAATGTTCTTCAAGGTACACCCTTGCTTCAGTCGCATTGGATCCTATTGCAAATGCAAGATATCCCCACATCGCGCCTGAAGGGTCAGTTAAATATAAAGAAGGCTTTCCATTGGCATCAATCCCAGCAATTAAAAAGCTTACACCAAACGGCCTTACTCCTGCATTTTGGGTGAATACCTGTTTATATTCACAGATATTTAAAGTGCTATCCTTTACCGAGATTTTTTCATCATAATTCAGCAAATTGACTTGTGCCTGAACTCTTGCTCTGTCAATCAAAACTCGAGCGTCAGCAGTAAGTCCAGCTATAGCGACACCGATATGATCATCAATTTTAAATATTTTCTCTGAACCTATACTTTGTTCTTGAAGTTC
Organism: Promethearchaeota archaeon; assembly: GCA_016840085.1. GTDB lineage: Archaea > Asgardarchaeota > Lokiarchaeia > Sigyniarchaeales > SOKP01 > Loki-b32. The sequence continues at coordinate 100,192 of JAEOTA010000086.1, read as the reverse complement.
AGATGCTTTTTTTTCCACCGCAAAAACAACGGAGGTTTTATTTTTACATACAATTGCCGTTGTACCTCTTCGGACGGCTTCAATAGCATATTCAACTTGAAAGAGTCGTCCTTCAGGGCTAAATTGGGTTATAGCCATATCATAGCCGCGACCTGCTTGCTGAAACATTTTTGTTAGCCTCCTTAACTTTAAATTTTTAACTAATTCTTTTCTTTATATTATTTTTTAGTTTTTTTGTTTTACTTAATTAAAAAGTAGTAATAAATACTGAAATAAATATTTTGTTTAAATAAAATAAAAAAATAAAATAAACATAAGTTAAACTCTCATTGTGCGAAGAATCTTTTCTAATTTTGGATTTTTTTGGTGTTTTTTATCGAGCTTTCACTTAATGTTTTATCGAGAAGTATAAAATTTTATACAGAATAAAAATTAAAATTTAAAATTTCTGGAAATAGGTTAGATTTATATCATTTATCTTTATATTGAATTATTCTAAGACCACGCAACTTTATTAATAAAAATCGACCATTCTAACAGAATCATACCTTCATCTCTAGTATGAGCAATAAGATAATCTCCATCTTTTGTAATTGATCCAACGATATTACCTTTTCCACCAGCTATATTTTTTGCTGCTAGTTGGATTTCATCATTTTTTAAAATAGCAAATCGATAATTCTGATATGTAAGAGACGGTTCTTTTGTTTTCCAAGCATTTAGTAGTGCTTTAGCTTCGTCATTCGATAAAGAAAAGTCACCAGATTTAAAAATGATATCTCCTTCTTTGTTTAAAAGAAAAATTTCCTCAACTCCTTCTTGTCTATTTAGTGAATCGACCAGAATATTAAATCTTTGTTCTTTTATAATTCTTCACCTTTCGCAAAATACTATTTTTAGTTTTATTGAAAGATAAAAATTTTGTAATTTAAATCTTTTTACACTTTAGATTGATTTTTATTAAATGTGAGAAAAATTTTTTACATAAAAGATATTAAATTACTTAAGTTTTAATTGATTTTAGCTCTTAATTGTCTTCTCATGGTAGAAAAGTTAGTTTTATTTGATAAAATTTATGATATATCGAATCGAGTAAAGAAAGAGGATATTTATCTTAGATATTTCAAATATTTAAAAGAGCATGTTAAGGGGTTTTCAGATACCTCTATAAAAATTAAAAAACTAAGAGATTTTGATAAAAGATTTGAGATTTCCATTAGCGGTCCAGAGGAACAGTTTGTATTTAATCTATTAAAAAAAGAAATAGGATCTACTAATGAATTCAACGATATTAAGGTTGGAAAGGAGTTCAGAGGAACACTTGTAGATGTGGGAAAAGTAGGTTTTGGTTTATTTGTTGATTGTGCTATTCTTAATCCACGAGCAGATGTACTTATAAATCTACACACTTTGCGAACACAATTATGCGAAGGAAAAGAAAGATCATTAAAAGAAATTATTGAAGCTTATGATTTCATTGATCATTTTCCAGTATTTGTTAATATTACTGAGATAGATTTAGCAAAAAGTAAATTGCTAGGTAAGTTAGCACCACAAACTATAAATTTCTTTCGAAAAATTTTGGAGGAAAATATCGAAGGTGTGTTTTTAAGTGGAGAAACTAAAGGACAATTCAAGAAAGTTATTACTAGAAAAGGGCATTTCCGAGATATAATTACTTTTAAAAGATTTGGTTTTTTAGAAAACCTTGTTTTATTAAAAGAGGGATCTGATGCTCCCGGAATCATTTCTCATATTGGTAATGAGCTTGAGAATTGTAAATTAAGCGCATTACGGCCAGAAAAAATAAAAAGACTACGTACTAAGAATGAGTAAATGGTGTCTTTGAGAAAAATCTCAAGGAAAGCAAATAGTGGAGATGGGACGGGCTATGAGGGATTCGAACCCCCGACCTGCCGGTTAAGAGCCGGTTGCGCTACCTGCCTGCGCCAATAGCCCTTTCAAATATAATAATAATTTTACCAATATAAATTTAGCGCAGACGGAGGGACTCGAACCCCCGAGCGCTTACGCGCACCGGCTATCAATATTATGAATCTTCATTATAACACTCAAGGCCGGCGTCTTACCAGCTAGGCTACGTCTGCACAATATATTTGATTTATAGATACTTAGCTATTAAATTAGATTATTTTAACTATAATAAATTTTTTTTTATTCTTCCCCTCCTTACTATTAAGCTCTCTTATAATTTTAAAAAAATCAATAGAAAAAAATAAATAAATAAATGAGTCAAAAACACTAACAATAAGCTAAATTTTACACGATTTTTAGTCATCTATTATTTTCATTATACCAAGAAAAAGCAATCAAAAATTTCGAATTAATTTCGCTTTTTTCATTTATCTGATAAGAATTTCTTTCATAAGGAATGAAATATATCTTTTGAAGCTAGATTTTATAATAAAATATTAAAATTTTGAATCGTTATATTGAAATTGTATTATATCAAATATTTATCAAATCTGCAATCGTCGCTTAGCCTGGTAGAGCGCCGGTCTGCTAAACCGGTGTCCAACGGACTCGTGGGTTCGAATCCCACCGATTGCGCTTAGTTATGGGCCAGTAGTCTAGTGGTTATGACGTCTCGCTTACACCGAGAAGGTCGGGAGTTCAATAAGAGAAGATTTCTCATCTTTTCTTGAAAACCTCTCCTGGCCCACCATTTATACACTCCTGTTACCATTATGGAAAGAAGAAGATAAGTATAACAAATTAGGAGAATCAGAAACCAACAGAGACATATTATTTTTTCATTTTCTTGGTTTTAATATAATCTTTTATAGGGTTTTCTTGCTAAAATAAGTAAAATATAAATTTTATGCTACATTGCCCTTCATTGAGATGGTGAGAATATGAGTGGGGTAAAAGACTTCCGTTACTTAATACCTGAGAGCTTATTTAAGGAAATCACACAAAAAGCAGCAGAAGAATATCCTAATATTGTTCATGGATGGCTCTTTGCCGACCGTAAGGAGAACTTTGGCATCTGCACACAGTTTATCATGAATCCAGATTTACGGAAAATGAAAGTTCATGTAAAACCACGCAGTTGGATGAGGTATAAAAAATCGAAAATCTATAATATGCGTAAGTTTAAACAAGAACTTGGAGTTGATATCGTTTGGCAATGGCATTCTCATCCATCGGGAAATGAGAAGCTTCATGCTATTGACAAGAGAATCCTGAAGTACTTGTCCAACGGGGTGATGATAATCGTCGTGCCACCTGCTCCAGAAAAAGAACAAAAAGCGCACCTTGTAGGCTGGTATTACGACAAACGGTATACCAAGAAACCAATCATAGAGAAAATGGTATTCGAAATTATATCTGAGTAGAAAGATACAATTTCTTTAACTTATTAAATAAAGTATAAATTCTCCGCTGAGAGTTCTAATTCTCAGTTAATCTATGGAAAGATAACCAAAAATTTAAAAATAACTTTTTTTATAATTTTCTATACGTAGTCTTTGAGAAAAATTACAAATTCTCATTTAACCTAAGTTTTACCTAAGTTTTAAACATTATTAGATAACTAATAATGTTAAACTTAACTTAGTTAAAAAAATAAAATAGGATGCTAATGTCTCGAGAGCCATTACATAAACTAGGGTACTATGGGACCACCACGGAACATAATATTAATTTTCTAAATAGTAATTTATACACCACTAAAAAAAATTGAATTTTTATTTATTGTTATATTGATATACTAAATAAGATAAAAATCGATAGAATTGTCAATATTCTCCCATTATATCTTCCGATTATTTAAGATATTATCAAGATATGTGCCCTATTTTGAGAAATTATTTAGATTGTTACCATTCTTCACATTACACCCTACCACTCGTTCAATGGATTTGTTTGCCGATGCAATAAGAGAATTTTATTCTAGCAAGATGAAATCTAAGTTTACATTAGACCAGTACTGCTTACAAAAGGAATTTAATGATATAAAATGGGAATTTGATTTAGGGATCTATTTTAGAAGTTTAGATGAACTTTTTCCTTTGGAAAGAAAACTTATTGAGTTAGCACAAGGACGTATACTTGATATAGGATCATGTACAGGATATTATATTCCTTATTTAATGGAAAAAGGAACCGTAACCGGGATAGAAATCTCACCAATAATTAACAATATTGCCCGAAAAGAGGGAATAGATAATTGTGTTATAGGTGATTTTTTTACATACAAATTCAACAACACTTTCGACACTATTACACTCATTGGAAACGATATTGCACTCTCAGGAACACGATATAGATTAAAAATAATGTTGAAGCGACTATACAGCTTACTTAATCACGACGGTCAGGTATTAACAATTATACGACATATTCGTACCTTAAAATACTGGTTTGTAGTATATATTCCTCAATATAAAGGTCAAATTGGGATTCCGTTTAAACTTCTTTTCTTAAACGCCCAATATTTTAAAAAAATTGCCTTTAAATACGGTTTTCGTGCCACTATTATTAGTAATGATGAGTCAACTGGACATCTCTTTTATCTTATAAAGTTAGTTAAATCGTCTTAGTAACTGTAAATAAATCACTTCTATTAGGAATGGATCTATAAATCAACATGATTTTATTGATGTTATTTGCATTTAATACAAAAATTTTAATTGAAATTAAAAGTGCTTCTCAATATTAAAACAATAATAATTAGCTAAAGAGAAATAAAATGAATCAGATAATCAATTTGGTATTATTTAAACTAAATCCTTTACTAATCTTAATATTAGTTCAAATATTGAAACACTATTTCGAAATCTGAAAAGTCAAATGGTTTCAAAATAAATCCATCTGCTTTAGTTTCCCCCATTTTCTTTTCAACTTCAGAACCAGGAATAGCTGTTAATAAGTAAATAGGTACAGATTTATATGTCTTATGATCTTTAATCATTTTGCAGATCTCATACCCCGAAATGTCTGGTAAGATGATGTCAAGTAATATCAATTTAGGAAGCCCACCACGCAATTCCTCTAATCCCCTTGTCCCACTAACTACACCCTTACATTTATATCCTTTACTTTCGAAGTAGCTAGTCAATAACCTTATGGTCGCAAGATCATCTTCAATCAGGAGAATATCATATTGGGGTTCAGTTTCCTCTACCTTAATATTATCCAAAATGTTGATAATCTTATTTTCAAGAAGTAAACTTTGGTCGAAGATGTTTTTTATTGTGGATAATACTTCCTCATCTAAGTCTTCTTTATAATTTTCTAAAAGGAGTTGGCTAAAACCTTTTATACTCGTTAATGGTTCCTTTAGTGCATGAGAAATAGTTGAGATGGTTTTTTCATCAATATTATTTAAACCTCCTCCCAGTATATCAGATTTTTGTTCAATGTAGTAATCAACACTGTCTCTAATTAATGCAGAAATTGTAGAATATTCATGTGTTTCTTTAAATTTTTGCCAATCAGATTTTGTTTTATCTGATACATATAATGAGATACGTTCTTTATCTCTGTCATAAATTTTTTCTCCCTTCAACCACTTTTTAAATCCTTCTGTAATAGTGCCACGCCATATAGCATATTTATCAGTCACTTCTTGGTATTCTTTCATTAAGTTTTTAACTTTTTCACTTTCCAAATCTAAATTAGCTATTTCTTTATCCGTCATACTCGGTCTATCATCATCATTTTCGATATCTTTCCCGGTTTTAGTTTTATTTTTTTTTTCTTCACCCGGAATTTCTTCTCCATCTCTTTTATTGCTTTATTCAGATTATATATAAATTTGTCAAATTAAATCTAATACTATTTTTGTATACTCTCTTATAAAATTGAACACTACAAATTGTATTTCTATTTTTTTTTATAAAAATAATTATTTGTTTACAATATTTGGTAATTTTTTATCAGTTAATAAATCTTTTTTATTATAAAGTTAATGTGTTATCGTGATTATGTCCAAATTATTGCAAAAAGAACTTATATAATGATAAGAATATTACTGAAAGAAAAAGTATCTATTAATTTTTCTTACTCTTCAAAATGTCAAAAATAACTTCAAAATCAGAAAAATTAAATGGTTTTAGAATATAACCATTAGCTTTCGTTTTTTCAAGATTTTTTTCAACTTCAGAACCAGCTATAGCTGTTAAGAAATATAAAGGAATATTTGACCATTCTTTATCTGATTTTATAGTTTTACAAATATCATAGCCACTTAAATCAGGTAAAATTATGTCCAATAAAATTAATTTAGGAGTAGCATGCCCTAATTCTTCTAAACCTTTAGATCCACTTACAACGGCCTTACATTTATATCCTTTACTGTCAAAATAACTCGTAATCAAACGAATTGTTGCTAAATCGTCTTCAATTAATAGTAAATCATATTCAGATTCTACCTTAATATTATCTAGAATATTGATTATTTTTGTCTCTAGAAGAACACTCTGTTCAAAAATATTTTTAACAGTGTCTAATATGTGATCATTCAATTTTTCTTTATAATTCTCAAGAAGTAATTGTGAATATCCCTTTATTGAAGTCAATGGTTCTTTTAGAGTATGAGAAATATTAGAAATTGTATGTTTAGTTAATTTTTTCAGGATGTGATTACTTTCTATGGATTTACTTTCAATGAAAGCTTCCACTGCTTGTCTTATTAATTTAGAAATTGTCAAAGAGCCATTATTTTTTGTATAATCTAACCATTTGGTTTTAGTATCTTCAGAAACATATAAAGAAATTCGTTCTTTGTCTCGATGGTATATTTTCTCCCCTTTTTGCCATTTTTTATAGCCTTCGGTCACCACACTTCGCCATACTGAATATCTCCCCGTATCTTTTTCATATCTTTTCATTTCATCCGATTTCTCAATAGAATTATTATCAATTTTGATTAAATCCTTATCATCTGAGTTTTCTTCAGTGTCCCCTGATTTTTCTTCTGATCTCTTTGGTGCGGGAATTTTTTGACCACTAATTTTAGATCTAATTTTTTTGTAAAAAAATAATAAAAGAATTACTATTTAACGTTTTTTTATTATATAAATTTTGAGGGATGACCATAAGAAAAATATTTTAGCTCAAAAAAATCACTTATAACTAAATTAATATGATTTTTGTACACAAAATAGGTAATATGAATTTATAAAACTAAATAAAAAAGTTTGTTACTCTTTAGTTTTAGACTTTTTTGTAGAAGTGAATTTTATTTTAACCTAAATGTTACTCTAACTTCGACAAAATTAAGTTTTCATTAAGAATTTTTACAACAATTAGTATAATGCCAATATTATATGATTTCAATAATAAAGAATCAATAATTTTTTACATTAAAACTTATAACAAAAAATAATTTTTCAAAAAAAACGGATAAAAAATGGATTTTACCTAGATATTTTTTTATACAAAAAGTAACATTTATATACTTGAGTCACCTATTTTGTTATAACTGACAGAATTTTTCCACACAAATATCTTAGATGTAAAAAAAAAGATTAATTTGTGTGTAAAAAAACTGAATAAAAATAAAGAATTCTTGTGTGTGTATCAAGAATCATAATATAAGATTTGGGATAAGGTAAGGGTTAATGGTTGTAGAAATAACACATCATACAAGTTTTTGTCCAGAATGCGGGGGAGGTACCCTTTCAATCGAACAGAGAGGGGAGACCGTTTGTCAGCAATGTGGTTTGGTCTTAAACGAAAAGCAAGTCGATATTTCTCATAGTGGGATAAGAGCGTATTCAAAGCAGGAGAAAGATAAAAAAGAGAGGACTGGATGTCCTATCTCGATTTTAATGCCTGATATTGGATTAAGTACGATTATTGACAGAACTAAGATTAAGAATCCTGATTTAAGGAGAGCAGCGAAGTGGAATACGCATTTATCATGGGAAAAGAGAAACATGCTTATAGCTATTACGGAGTTAAAGCGAATTGGCGGCAATTTAAATTTTCCTGAACGTGTTAAGAAATCGGCGGTTCGATTATATAAGGAAGTATTTAAAAAGAATCTACTAAGAGGTAGATCTATAAATGGTATGATAGCAGCTTGTGCATATTATGTATGCAAACAAGAAAGGGTTCCAATAACACTTCAAGAGATTTTAGATGAAGCTTCTATTAATGACAACATTGTAAAGAAGTGCTATAAGATCTTGGTAAGAGAATTAAATTTAAAATCTCAACATATAGATCCTGTGTCACTAATACCTCGATATTGTGCTGATTTAGGGTTAAATATAAATATAGAAAAAGAAGCTATAAAAGTATTAAAGAATTTCATTCAAAATACATCTATTTGCGGTAAAGATCCAAAAGGGTTGTGTGCAGGAGCAATATATTTAGTATCGAAGCTAAAAAACCAAAAAGTAAGTCAAAAAGATATATCACGAGTTATAGGGGTTACAGAGGTGACCTTACGCTCAAGATATAAAGAATTTTTGCAAAATCTAACTTTTAAATTTCAAACAAATTAAGTTAGTTTTTCTTTTCCATTTTTTTTCATAAAATAAGGGTTGAGGCGGCGAATCTCTTTATTTCTTATTTAAATTATCAAAAATTCAGTTAGTCTATGTAATAATATATAAATTATGAATCTCTAAATTGAAAAGAATTGATTAGTTAGGGAAAGAGCTTAATTTTGGTGCCCAGTTCGCCTTGCAGCTATTTGCCCAACCTTTCTACCAGGAGGAGCATTGCGAGAAGTCGTTGTTGATTTATGAGGTGATTGCTTTGCGCCTCCCCCGTAAGGATGGCTTACTGCATTCATAGCTACACCGCGAGTGATTGGCCATTTTTTTGCTTTAGATTTTATATAATGAAATTTATTTCCAGCTTTAAGGAATGGTTTATCAGTTCTGCCCCCTCCAGCTACAACGCCTACAGTAGCTAAACATTTTTCATTTATCCATTTAGTTTTTTTAGATCGGAATAGAAGTTCTACTTTATTGCCAGATTTATTCCTAACGATAGCAGCAACGCCAGAGGCTCGTGCGAATTTACCGCCATCTTGAGGTGTTGCCTCAACATTGAAAACAAGAGTTCCTAAAGATATTTTTTTTAATGGTAGAATATTTCCAACTTTTATTGGTTGACCATATCCCGTTTTAGATTGGATAAATTCTTGTCCTTCAAAAATTCCTTCTGGGGGTAGCCAAAGTTTCTTCTCACCATCATCATATTGAATTTGAGCTACTGGAGCGCCTCTTCCTGGAGAATGGAGGAGATCTATAACTTTAAATTTAAATAATTTTTCCCCCTGTCTAAATGGGCGATATTTAACTTGACCAATGTGTCGATGTGAGGGTGATCGAAAAGGTAATGTCCCTCTACCTTTCCGTTGAGCAAGTATACGTTTTCCCATACGTTTTCACGATATTTTCCGGATATAAATTTAAATTATTTAAACTTTAAATTTTTTATTGTTTTCAATTAAATTTAAGAATTTAAATAAGGATATGATTATAATTAAATGAATCTTATTAAATAATTGTTGTTCTTGTAATGCTTGTTTTGACGTCTAATCAGGATTGTATTATATAAACCTCGCGTGTAGAGTTGGAAATCTCCCTTTATTATTCTTTTTCTCTTTGGACCTTTTTTTCCTATTCTCTGATTTTAGTATTGGCTTTTTCTAACGCTTCGTAAACCAAATTGTCTATTCTGAGCCAATCAATTGGAAAAACCGAGTCACTGTCTTCTGGACAATATTGTGTTAAGACTATTGAAATTACTTGATTCGTAGGATCTATATCAAAGAATGTATTAAAAGCTCCACCCCAATTATAATCTCCAATTCCACTTCTTGACATATTTTCTGCTATTTTCACCATTACACCCAATCCAAACCCATATCCTTCGTTTCTTTTTATTGATTCAGAATCTTCATATTTAATATACTGCATATCCAGAAAAGTATTATTATTCGGTAATTGATTGGACGTCATCAATTCTATTGTTTCCTTAGATACAATTTGGTTATCTTTATATCTTCCTCCATTTAGCATCATTAGACAAAATTTCATGTAATCTTCTAATGTGGATACCAATCCTCCCCCGCCTGACAAGTACTGGATTTTATGTTTGAATCCTTCATAAATAGCCCCTTCTACTTCGATTAATTTGTCGTCTTGATTCTTTGTGTATACTTTTGTTAATCGCGTCCATTTTTCCTTAGGAACGTAAAAATCAGTATCATTCATACCTAGTTTATCAAAAATCTGTTTTTTAAGAAAAACATCTAATTTTTTTCCTGAAAGAATTTCAATTAGGAAACCCAAGATTTCATGATTGAAAGCATACCACCAATTTCTTCCTGGTGCGAAAGCAAGGGGGAGAGTCGCTAAACGCTTACTAAATTCATCTAACGGTGGCATTATGGGGAACATCTCTAGTTTTGTTTTAAGCCTATTTTCACCAGTAAAGCCAAATTTCTCTCCATATAGCTTGTCAACTGGGATTTCTTCGGGATCATCACCATAACTAAGTCCAGATGTATGAGTAAAAAGCTGTTTGATGGTTATTGGGTTCTTACTTTCTTCTAATTCAGTTTCACCAGTTTTATCATCATAAGATTTTAATATCTTAAAATTTTTGAACTCAGGAAGATATTTCTCAAGCGGATCATCTAAATCATATTTCCCCTGTTCGTGAAGAATTAATGCAGCCAAACAAGTAATTGGTTTAGTCATCGAATATATTCGGAAGATATCGTCAAAAGCAATTGGAATCTGATTTTCTTTATCTTTCCAACCAAATTTATTACAGTATACGAGTTTATCTCGATGATAAATTGCACAAAGAACGCAACCAGTTTTATTATCATCTATATAACTCTGAAATTCAAGTGATAGTTTTTTAAAAACTGCAGGATTAATTTGTTTAATTTTCATTGAAAGGAAAATAAGTTATTCTGGTTTATATTACTTTTTCAAAATTTTATATTAAATTCTTTTCTCCTAATAAAGTTATGAAAGATGTAGGGTTAGAGTTTATTGTTCTTTAGAAGTTCATCTATATTATAATTGAATGCAATTGGTAATTCTCTGTCTATAAATTCACCTGCGATATTTTGGAGCAATAATTTTTTAATTTCTTCAGGATCACTAGTTTGTCCTAAAACCCACCCTAATTTAACATATCCAACCTCTGGTAATAGGTTTCTACCAGGAATAACACCCAGGTTTAGCAATTCTCGTCCTGTTGAATACACGTTCATACCAACAAACCCATGAAGTGTTTGGGTAGTCATGAGAATTGTCATTTTCTCTTGTACAGCTCTTTCTATCGAGTTGTAGAGTGTAGTCGGTAGATGTCCTAATCCAGTTCCAGCAAAAACGATCCCTTTATATCCTTTATCGATATAGAAATCAATTAACTCATTATCAATTTCAGGATATGAATAAATAAGGGCGACTTTCTTTTCAAAGTCAGTCAAGGCTGTGGTTTTTAATTTTAATCTTCTTCTATAATCTTGGGTAAACATTTTAATTTCTCTATTCCTTACCATCCCAAGAGGGATATTATCAATTGTTCGAAATGTGTCTCTAATAGAAGAATGCATTTTTCTTACTAAAGTTCCTCTATGGATTAATCCATAATCATGTGACGTAGAACCTAGCATTGATACAACCACCTCGGCGATATTCGAACCAGCAACGACAGCGGCATTTATTAAATTTACAGCAGCGTCAGATGAGGGTCTATCAGAGCTTCTTTGACTTCCAACCAACACTACGGGGATAGTTAGGCCCCTTAACATGAATGATAAAGCAGCACTGGTAAAAGACATCGTATCCGTTCCATGCCCTATCATTATGCCATCAATCCCAGAGTTTGCTGCTTCTTCAATTTTCTTAGCTAATTTTTGCCAGTATTCATATTTCATATTTTCTGATAGAATTTCAAAAACCATTTCGCATTCAAGATTGCATATTTCTGCTAATTCTGGAACTGCACTAAATAATTCTCCTGGAGTAAAAGAGGGTATTACTGCTCCAGTAGTATAATCTAATCTTGAAGCAACTGTTCCACCTGTACCTAATAGTATGACATTCGGAAGTTTTTTATTTTTCGGAAATTCTTTCTCTGGAATTTTATAGGAAACCTCTCTTTTTCCAATTTTTTTAATTTCTTGGATCTCAAAAACTTTTATACCAATATTGTAATTATTACTTAGCTTAAGGTTAATGAAATTGGGTGCGGAATACTCACTTCTAGGTAAAATAATTCCTTCATAATTGGTTTTTGTAGTTTTAATTTGAACTATATCCCAAATTTCTATTTTATTCTTTTCTAAAAGTTTTTTTCCTTCTGCCTTATAACCTTTTAAATTTTCACTCAACTATTTCAACTCCTTTAATTTTTCTTTGATTATTCTTTCTAGTTCCTTAGAAACAATGGCACCATCTATTTTTCCTCGGACTTTTTTCATTACTTCTCCCATTAATGGTCCTTTTGCTCTCAATTCTTTTTCTTTTATCATTTTAAAGTTTTTATTTACAATCTCAGCTATTAGATTTTTTAGATCCTCTAATGAAATACTCTCAATTTTTAATTTCTTCCTGATCTGAGCAATCGAGAGCTCTGGAGAGTCTGCTTTAAGGCTCATCACTTCTTCAATTGCTTCTTTACTAATTTCCTTTTTTTTTAATAGAGCAAAAATTTCAAGAAAATCATTGTCAGTTATGTTTTCCATATTTTTCCCTTCTCTTCTAAGGGCAGTTGTGGTTTCTAATAGAGTTGTGAAAACTAAAGAGGGATTATCAGGATAAAATTCTATTAAATCATCAAATAACTTGAGTTTTCCTGTAAAAATAAGATCTTTTATCAATCTTTCTTCTGTTTTGTATTTCTTAGAATATTGTTTTATAGTTATCCAAGGATATTCAGGTAAATTCTTTGTTATTTCATTAATTTCTTCTTCTGAGTTAAATATAGCTTCTGTATCCGTATCAGGATATAACCTTGCACCCCCGTGAAGCTCTCTTAGGAATTCTGTATTTCCCGTTTCAAGGGCTCTTCTGGTTTCAGGAGGAACTCCTTTGAACGCAAACTTTACACGATTAATAATTACTTTCAACGCTTTATCCACTTCTTTCTTAGAACCTAAAACTAAAACAAAACAATCATCTTCTTTGGATGTTAGTTTTTCTTTGATTTTCTTGATATCTTCATTTGAAAAATTGTAATTATTTAAGTCTTCATCAGAGTGAATTATTCCTTTTAATCCAGATATAACTTTTACTTTACTACTAACTTCCGTGCCAAATCTATAATCTTCCATTAACTCTTTTCCAAAAATACCCTTAAATCCACTAAAATTAATCCCAAATAATTTTTTTCCAGATTTAATACCTTTAGCTATAAATTTAGAATCAGTTTTTGCTAAAACTCCAGATAAATCTATAAAGTTCTCCTGTACGTTTTTTTCGTCCAATTTTTTCTTCTCAAGCTCTTCTTTTATTTCGAGGAGTTTTAATTGTCGTGAAACTTCATGATTGATTAAGATTGGAATCCAGCTTAATTTTTGCACACCTTTTATTTCAATTCGTGTCCCCGTCTCTATGCTTACATTAACGTCTTGTCGAATCGAGCCAAGCACCTTCTTTACTTTAGTTGACCATAATAACAAACCTATTCTTTCTGCACACTCTTGGCATTCAATTGGAGTGCTAATATCTGGTTTAGTTGTAACTTCCACTAATGGAATTCCTAAGCGGTCTAGTCGAAAATAGTTTATTTTATTTTCGGTTTTAATTTTTCTTGCAGCTTCTTCCTCTAAACTCAATATATCTATTCGAATCTTCTTACCATTTTCTAACATAATGAAGCCATCTGTCCCAAGTATCATCGTGCGCTGAAAACCGCATGGGACGCTTCCATCTAAGTAATTTTTTCTACAAACATGCATTTCTTCGATAATATTAGCATTAACGAGCATCGCAATTTGTAGGGCTATTCTTCTGGCTTCTTTGCTACAGGAAAAAGGTGGTGTATCATCCAATTCATAAGTACAAACCACATCATTATAGCCTTCATAGGTAATTCCCATTCCTTTTTCGTATTCTGTAAGCATCGCTTTATCGTAAACACCTAGCTCACCCAAAACAGGACGCATTCTTCGATTTATAGTAAAGTCTGGCTCTCGAGTCCCTTGAAGTTTAGCAGGACATCTACAGAATAATTTTTTCTCTGTATCAAGCTGTTGATGAATCTCTAAGCCGCATTTAAGACCTAATTTTTCATAATCAAATTCGTTCATATTAATCGAATTTTCTTTTAAATTTTAGTCAAATACTATAAAGATTGAAGTAATAAATCTTATATTAATTTTCAAAAAAGATTTAGGATATTTTAATATAGGTTATTTTAAATAGTTAACAGCAAGGACTAATTCATAATTCATTTCATACATTTGCATAACAATGCCTCGCAACAATATCATCCTGAACTGCTTTTGGAAATGTTAAAACATTTTGTAATTTGAAAATTTAAGTAAGAAATTGACTAAAATGAGTTAGTTTAAATAAAAAATACCGTTGTTTTGAGTAATTTCTGCTTGTTGTGAAAGATATTCTATTAACATTTGCTCTTGTTCAGTGTTTTTTTCGAAAAACTCCTTAATTTCACTATCTACAAAAGCTTCAAAGTCATCAATTGTTTTGCCCTGTTCAAAACAATCCATAGTTTTCTCCATAACATAATTATAAAAAGCAGAAATGTTTTTAAACCCATTATCATTAGGATATTTTTTATGATTTTCAATTACATATTGCTCGATTCGATCTTTCAATGCGGGGGAAATAGAAATTGTCTGTTGGGTTATTTTCTTTTTTGATAAAGGTCTATCTGAAGCCATTCTCAATCATTATTCAAGATTTTTGACAAATATATATACTAATATTATATAAAACACCATAATAAGATAAATTTTTTTAAATATGAGTAAATCTCAACGATTTAGGGTTTTGGAGACATAAACACCATCTAATTTATATCCAATTTCATAGAACCAATCTCTTGCTCCGAAACCACTTATAACTGCTAGTTTTTTAGCTCCGAATTCTTCAAATGAGATTTTTTCAGCATTTTCCATTAATAATTTTCCATATCCTCTATGTTGAATTTGAATGAAACGTTTGGGTTTCAAGTCTTTTGGGACCATTTCTCCAACTACCTTGATTTCCCTTACGATTAATGTTTTTCCATCATTTAGTTCGGGTCTATGAGCAAATTCAGAAGGTTTTCTTAAGCGTAAATACCCTATTAAATAATTCTCTTTCCTATTCTCATAAGACAAAAATATTTCTTTTCCTAGGGATGCATCATAATCTAAACGAAATAAATTAACATCTTCAATTAATTGCTCATTACCCAAATCTAATTTTTTACTTAAGCCAAATTCGCGGCATCTTATACAATTGCATTTACCCTTTAAATGCGCTAATTTTTCTTGAACTAGTTGTCTTAAATTACTTTTTTTGCATCCTGCTTCTATTAAATATGCTGGTATATCTCTCATGATCCTTTGAATTCTTACATATGGAGGAATATGTAGTTTCACATGCGCTATTAAATTAATAAGTTCTTCCTCAGAATAGGGTTTATAATTTCCTTTTTTCCACCAATCAAATAGTTCAGTCCCTTTTACAACAATAGTAGGATAGATCTTTAACATGTCTGGACGATATTCCGGATTGGAGTATAATAACTTAAACATTTCCAAATCTTTTGTAATATTAGATCCAGGTAAATTTGGCATCATATGAGCATTGACTTTTAATCCAGCATCTTTAGCAATTCTTATTGCTTCCTTGCTGTCAAAAGTAGAATGCCCCCTTTTCACCAACTCATAGATCTCATCATAAAGCGTCTGGATTCCAATTTCTACACGAGTTGTCCCATAATTTAACATTTGATCCACATTTTCTTCCTTACAGTAGTCTGGTCTTGTTTCTATTGTTATACCAATAACTCTCCTCTTAGATTTTTCAGCAAGTTTCTTTGCTTCTTTTAAATTGTTTACTCGTTGTTCAATAATACCCTCTAAAGCCCCTTTAATGAATTCTTCCTGATATCTTGGATCTGTAGATAAGAATGTACCTCCCATGATGATCAATTCAATTTTATCTACTTTATGTCCTATTGCTTCTAAATCCTTGATTCTACTCTGAACTTGTAAATAAGGATCATAATCACAGTGAATAGATCTCATAGCCGCAGGTTCTCGACCAGTGTAGGATTGTGCAACTTTTTCGCCGGGTTGAGAGTTTTTTCCCGGACAATATATACACGTACCTGGACATGGAAGGGATTTAGTCATTATAGCAATCACAGAAACCCCAGATAAAGTTCTGGTGATTCTTCTTTTAAGAATATGGAGTATTACTTGCTTTTCTTCTTCTAACGCATAATCTAAGATTGTTGCATTTTTAATAACTTTATCGTAGAAATATTTCTTACTTATTCTTCCTTTAATATTAGTTATTTTTTCACGTAAAGTTTCAGGATTTTTTATTAAATATTCTATTACTTCTCTTGATATTCTTTCGACTTTCTCAGCTTTTTCTTTTTCTAAAATACTCATGTGTTAATTTCAAAAATTGATAAACTGCTGTTAAAGATTTTTTATATTTCAAATAATATATTTAGACATGAAGTTAATACTTTGCGATTTAAACATCAATCTGATAAAATCATGGCATAAATTCTTTAAACAAGATCCAAATATTGAAATAATTAATGGATCTATTTTTGACGTAAAATGTGATGCACTGGTAAGTCCAGCAAACTCATTCGGATTTATGGATGGTGGGCTTGATTTGAAAATATCACGATTTTTCGGTTGGTATGTGCAAGAAAAATTACAAAAAATTATTAAAGAAAAGTATCATGGAGAATTAATCGTAGGTATGGCAGAAATAATAGAAACTGGTAATGAAAAGATACAATATGTAATTTCTGCTCCTACAATGAGAGTGCCTATGATTTTAAAGAATTCAGTGAATGTTTATTTAGCTACACGAGCAGTTTTAATTTTGGTAAAATATGGGAAATTTAAAAATGGTAACTTGATAAAAGAAAAGGTAAAAAGTGTTGCTATTCCAGGAAGGGGAACAGGAGTAGGCAAAGTATCGTATGACATATGTGCTTTACAAATGAAGAAAGCTATAGATGAAATTTTTTATGAAAAATATGAATTTCCAAAAACTTGGCGGGAAGCTCAAAAGAAACAGCAATTACTATATCGAGAGAATGTTAAAGATTTGCAATTTGAGATTTAATTAATTACATTTTTATTTTCTTTCCAGTAAAACCTCTTTTATATTTCCCAAAATCTTGAATTTCTTTTAGAGTTTCTGAATTAAAAATTGGTCCATCTTTGCAAACCAGTAACCCTAATGGATCTAAAGCACATAATCCTATTATTTCAATCTTATCTGAATTTTGCATTAGTATAATTTGTTTATTTAATACTGTATAAAATTAAATGGCAGAAAACTACTAAATTTTTGGATTTATCATTAGTATTCAGATTTAATATAAGGTGAATAGAAATTAAGTTTCTAAATAAGCCATTAAAATTTAATAAATAAAATTATTTTGATGCTCTCTAAAAGTTCTTTCTATGTCAATTAATGTATGTTAAGTATCAAAGAAATATTTTTTGATTCAAATCCTTTAATCTATAAGTTTTTTTTTTCAAACTTGATTTTTTTGAGTCAGACCAGTTAAGATATTAGTCTTTCTTTGATAATTAAATCTTTTTTTTTTCTTATTTGTTAAAAATGGATTTTTTGATTAGAAGGGACGATCTCCAGCGTTGCAAACATTTTTAAGTATGCAATGTTACAATTATTGTGTAGAATAATAATATACTTCAAGTGATCTTATAAGATGAAAAAACCAAAAGTATTCAAGATTATTGTGTTTGGTGAGAGTGGAGTGGGAAAAACCACCCTATTAAGTAAATGTTTTAAAGAAGCCGACAATGAAAGTTTAGGAGTGCCTCCAAAATTGACTTTAGGAGTATCATTCTATAAGGATACTATAGAAGTGGATGGAGAAACTTTTATTTTGCATATTTGGGAGCTTACGGGTAATCCTAAATTCAAGGATCTTATTATTGATAAAACAAAAAGGGAGGGTAAACTAAAAAAACCACGACTTTTATTTGAAAGTTTCACCTTGGGAGCTGCTGCTGCAATATTTGTTTACGACATAACTAATAAATCAAGTTTAGGTGATTTAGATAAATGGTTAGCCATTTACAGATCGAGCAGGTTAAATAGAAGAACTCCTATATTAATGATTGGTAATAAGCTTGATCTTCAAGAAAAAAGAGAAATTAAAACGAAAAATGCTAATAAGTTAGCGTTGTCAAAGGATTTAATTGGTGCTATTGAAATTTCTGCTTTAACCGATGACAAAGTGAAGAAGCTCTTTACAAATTTCACGAGGATTATAAATAGTAGGAACTTAGTTGATGTTTTTAAAAGTACTCTTGACTTAAGAATAGTCATTTTATTAAAAATCTATAAGGAATTAAGCCTTAAAGAAATGGTTTATCATATGGGTAAGAATAAAGCAACATTTTCTCGACATACAAAAGAATTGCTCAAATTACACCTGCTTGAATCATACTCAAAAGAAGATGAGATACAACCAGGCAATATTAAACGCAAATATTATAAGCTTAGTCAAAATTTTGATGAATTACTGAAGAAAAAGGAGTTTGATTTAGGAAAGGCAATAAAAGAGAATAATTGGGAACCTCTTTTAGCAAATTTACCTAGATTTTCCTATGAATATAAAAAAATCAAGATGATCGCAGACTACCTAAATAACTTTATAGAAGCGACAGAAAATCAAATCTTGACATCTGTTGCGATGGAAGAATTACCGTTAATAGAAACTATTGATTTACTTATGCAAGTGCTCGACACCAATTTAATAAATTATCGCTTTATTTCTGAGGATCAACTTGAACAAGTAAAAACCTTAAGTTCAGAATTCCATAGTAAATTAGAGGAAATCCTTAAGAATGATGATAGACCAGTAAAGCCATATTTGTATATGGATATACTCATGCCTATTATAACAATTGCGAAACTTGGAGTTAAATCAGATTTATTCCTAATGGGGCTCGGACAACAGGCAAAAGAAACTCAAAATGAAATACATATATAATAATTTTCATAAAATAGAGGGTAGAATAACGGGAATTACATAAGGGGGATTTTGTATCCTGTAAAATCTCTCTTAAACTTCCCAAAGTCCTCAATTTTTTTTAACATATCAGAATTAAAAATTGGTCCATCCTTACAAACCAGTAAACCTAATGGATCTAAAGTGCATAATCCACATAATCCACACCCACACCTCATTATTCTTTCAAGACTCGCATAAAACTCAATTTTATGTTCTTGGCATATTTGAAATAATTTATATAGCATTATTTCTGGGCCACAGGAATAAACAACTAGATTTGAGAGATCATTTTTATTAAATTTATTTAGCATTTCTTTAAAAATATCAGAGATGACTCCTTTAATTCCATAACTTCCATCATCAGTACAATAATGAACTTCAGAAATACTTGTTATAGCTTCTTGAAAATAATCTTTAAACATAATGTCATTCTCAATTTTTACGCCCTCTATGATCGTGTGTTTTATATTCATTTTTGTAAGCTGATTAGAGAGGAATTTTAGAGGTGCCATACCTATTCCACCGCCAATTAAGTAAATTTCTTTTAAACTTAGATTTATAAGTTTAAAATGATTACCTAAAGGCCCTCTTACTCCAATATAATCTCCAATGTTTAAGTTGTACATAGCATTTGTACTTTCTCCAACATTTTTTACTGTAATTGACCAATTTCCATCAGTATCACATCCAGAGAGGGACATTGGAACTTCATCTATACCAGGTACCCATACCATAACAAATTGTCCTGGTTTAGGAATAATATAATTTTCATTCATGCTAATTTTCATGTTAAAAACAAGTGTTTTAACATCTTTACATTCATCAATTATTTTCTGTACTTTCACTGTCCTTATTGTATTTTCAGTCAAAATCTGGCACCTCTTGAGTCTTAAATTTATGGGCTAATCCTTTTATGTCATTTATAGATTTAAAATCATTATCCTTAAGATACTGTGTTATTCCATGACTTATTTCAGTAATAATTTCGGTTCCTTTATAGAAAGCTGTACCAATTTGTACTGCTGAAGCTCCAGCTAAAAAGAATTCTACTACATCTTGCCAAGAATCTATCCCTCCACATCCAATAATTGGGATTTTTAAAACTTTATATAAATCATATACTTTCTTTATAGCTATAGGTTGAATTGCTTTCCCAGAAAGACCACCACTTCCATGTGATAAGATTGGTCTTTTGGTATTCACATCAATTTTCAATGCTGACAAAGTATTTATAGCAACTACTCCATCAGCACCACCTTTCTCAGCAGCTAAAGCAATTTCTACTATATTTGTTACATTGGGGTTTAATTTTACAAAAAGAGGAACTGTAAGCTTTTCTTTTAGAAATTTTACAATTTCAAACGTTAAACCTTTATCAATTCCTATGGAAGATACTTCAGCATGCGGACAAGAGATATTTATTTCAATTGCATCAGCCCCAGCTTTTTCAGCTTTAACCGCCACATCAAGATAGACATCATTTGTATCTCCAAAAACACTTACAATTAATGGTATGGTATGTTCTTTCGCTTCTTTTATTTCTGCGACAAAATTATCAATACCAGGATTACCTAGACCTACTGCATTCATGAAAGTGCCAGAATAGATTTCAATTATTGATGGATTTTTGTATCCTTTTCGCGGTCTTGGTCCGATAGATTTTGTAGTTACAGCACCAGCTCCAGCATCGATAACCCTTTTCATCGAAGAGTAAGAAACACCTAAAATACCAGATGCTAATATAATAGGAGATTTTAATTTTAACCCTGATAGATTAATTTCTAGCATTTTTTAAAAGAAAATAATGATTATGATCTTATAAATCATTTTTAATAGAGAAATAATAATTTAGAACAGTTCAAAAAAATGAAGTGCTACATTGTTGATACTTTGGTGGGTATATTTGCTCTTGATGAGACAGGGAATACTTTAAATTTCATTGATTTTAATGGGGATAATGAAAAAGTTATAGAGTTTTATAAAACTTTAGATTCAGAGCAAATTTTAAATAAATACAAAGAATTTATTTCAGATTTGAAAAATTCTGGTTTTGATGAATTTATTTTTGATAATAAGAAAATGGAAACATTAACTTCTCAAAAGTTAGAAGTATCGACTGAATTAAATATAACTTCATTGGAATTTAAAAATTTTAGATTAAATCTAATAGACCAGCTTAAAAAAGTTGGAATAATCGTTTCAAATAGCGAACTCTTGGACAGATATAAGAAAATTAATGAAGAGTTAGTTAAAAAGAAGGTAAGTGAAGTTGGGGGGCAAAATGACATAATTATTATTCAAACAAATGAAACATTAGACATTATTAAGAAATCATTAAGTCTATTTATCGCACGTCTTAGAGAATGGTATGGATTACATTTTCCAGAATTAACTGATAGAGTTATTGATGATAATATTCTAATCACAAAATTAATCTCAAGTTTAGGACATAGAGACAATTATACCCTCGATAATCTTAAACAAAACTTTAATTTGAAGGAAAAAAGGGTTCTGAATTTATACAAACAAGCAATTAATTCAATGGGTGCTGAAATTGATCTTGAGATCGTCAAGGCTTATGCAAACCAGATATTATCTTTAAATTCTTATATTGAGGAATTAGAGCGTTATTTAGACGATTTAATGGAAAAAACAGCGCCTAATCTTAGAGCTATTGTGGGCTCTTTAATAGGTGCTAAATTAATTTCAAAAGCGGGGGGATTAAAAAAGTTAGCTTACATGCCAGCTTCAAGAATCCAATTATTAGGTGCTGAAAAAGCATTATATCGATTTTTGAGAACTGGTGAAAAAAGACCTAAACATGGATTAATATTTCAATGGAATCAAATTCGATCAGCTAAGCCTTATCAAAGGGGGAAAATAGCTCGTGTTGTTGCGGGAAAGTTAGGACTTTCGGCTAAAGTTGACTTTTTTTCTGGAGAATTTATTGGTGATAGATTATCACAAGAAATTGAAGAAAAAATAAAAGAAATTGAAGAAAAATATCCAAATCCGCCTAAAAAGGTAGATACAATAAAGAGCAAGAAAAAAAAATCAAAAAAGAGAAAGTGAGGTAAATAGGTAAAAAAATGACTAAAACTGAGATTAGAAATCATCCAAAATTTTATAATGTTTTTATATCTGGCCCCCAAGAAAAAAGAAAACTTTATACAAAAAACTTAAACGTTGGCTATAGAGTTTACGGTGAGAAATTAATAGAATATAGAGGAGAGGAATATAGAGAATGGGATCCATTCAGGAGTAAACTAGCAGCTCTAATTCTAGAAAATCCTGCTAGTAATTTCTTATCTAATGATTTAATTTGTTTATATTTAGGAGCGTCATCTGGGACTACAATTTCTCATCTGTCTGACATTTTAAGATCCAGTATAATATATGGAGTAGAATTTGCTGAAAGAAGTATCAGACAATTAATTCAGAATACTTCAGGTAGAAAAAATATTATTCCAATATTAGGAGATGCTCGATATCCTGAAAGTTATGCGAAATCAATTTTTACTAAAGCTAATATAATTTATCAAGATGTTGCTCAACCAAATCAAGCTGAGATCGCAATTCACAATTGTAATTATTATTTACAAGATGATGGAATATTAATTCTTGCTATAAAATCCCAATCTATAGATAGTATTCAAAAATCTGAACGTATTTATGCTAAAGAAAAAAAAATTCTTGAAAAAGCAGATTATCACATTATAGAAAGTGTAAATATTCATAAATATGCCTCTAATCATATCGTATTAATTGTAAAAAAAAATACCATTTAAAAGAATTCAGTTATTTTTCTATTAGCGATTTCTTCATTTAATATATTTTTGGTGGTATTCCATGATTTCCTTGCAATAGAGGGTGCTTTTCTATGATTCTTTATCCATTCTCGAAGAAATTCAATAGTTACTACATCAGAAGGGTATCCAGAACCAAGATCTCCATATTTTTCTTTTAATCCATCTATTAAAGTATCCCTTTTAACTTTTGCAATTATTGATCCTGCCGAAACTATTGGATAAATATCATCAGCCTTATGTTTAGATATAATTCTTTTTGGATTGTAATTTAGTAAATTTTTAATTGATCTTCCAAATCTTTCTTCATTTACATCAGCTGCATCAATATATATAATGTTTGGCCTTAAATCATTAATGATGGCAGCCATTTTTAATTCCTCAAGTCGATTAAGTGTTAAATTTTTCTTTTCTCTCTGATCTATCTCGTGAGGATTTACCACTATAATTTTATGAGAATAGCAATTACTTTTGATAAGTTCAGATAATTGATTCCTTCTTATGGTTGATAATTTCTTTGAATCTTTAACTCCAATTTCAGATAAAAATTCTAATTTAGTTCTAGTAAAACAGACTCCACAAATAACCATAGGGCCTAAGACAGAACCTATTTGCATATAATTCGATCTGAATTATATTCTACCAGCCTCGTCTATGCCGCAAATTATTTCCAACTTTTCCCTAAGATTCTTGGATGAGTTCAATGAAATCTTCCTCGTCATCAATTTCTTCTAGATTCTTTATTTTAACAATATGTATATCATCTTTTTTTATCGAAACGGGAATTCTTACATCATTATTAACAATAAATAGTGCAGTTTTATGGAACAACTCATTAAACATCTTTAAACATTGAAAATTCATTTGATTAATTTTCCTTTGTTCCTCAGAGATGGCAGAAAATAGAGGATAAAAGCCCTCTTGTTCAATTTTATCAATTGAAGAAAATAATGATAATTTGAATGGTATTGAGCCTTTTTTATACCAATATGAAGATAATCCTATATCGTTTACTATTGTTTGAACATGAGATTCAAAATCGTTTAACTCTTTTTCTTCAAGAAGGTCAATATCTTCTTGATGAGATTTAATGTTCCATTTGAAGACATTAATTTTTTTGAAAATTTCATTATTCTCTAGTATTTTTAATATTTTTACAGCTATTTGATCTGAAGGTCGCATACTTTCGTTTTCATAAGCACTCACCGTTCTTTTAGTGACTCCGAGTCTTTCAGATAATTCCTTTCTTGTTATTAATTGTTTTTCTCTTAAAGTTTTCATCAATGTACCGTCTAAAAATACCACACCTCCACCTCTTCTTGCTAGAATATAGGGGAATATATTCTTAGTTAGAATTTTCTCAAATGTATTTAATGTTATAAAAGGTAAACCTTCCCTTACATATATTGTGTTATCCTCTAACTTTTGATATCGGTTCCTAATTCCAATTAATAGTGGTTTTGATTTTAATATAAATGATAATTGTTTAATATCCCGGATTAGATCAGGATTTAAATTATCAATATTAGGAAAGATTTTGACACTAAAAACTTGAGCATCCTTTTTTACTAATAAATCAAAGCAAAATTTTGTCTTTGTTCTACTAGCAAAATTTCCTATCTTTAAGGTTTCAAAGTTTGCCTTTTTTAGTAAATCATCAATCTTCTCTATGACTGTGTTTGTCATCAATTACTAGTACTTTAATGGTATATAAAAAATATACTTTCTTTTAAGATTATAATGTTTTGAAACTTTTTTAATTTATTTCTGTTTTTGAAATGTTTAAAAATTGAATGAATATCTACTTAATAATTATTTGTAAGTTTAAGGAGATCAGCGTCAGTAATTATCCCTATAAAATTATAATTTTCGTCCTTTACTAAAACTGCAGGATAATTTTCAAGTAGAGTTGAAATATCTTTAATGCCCCAATCTCTATTAACTTCTGGAAAGGGTAATTCTTTTATGAGAGAAACATCTCCATTTATAATTTTTGGATTTTCTGTTATGAATTTTTGAATTTTTTTTGAGGTTAAACTGCCTAAGTTTTGTTGTTTTTCTAAGATAGGAAGTTGTGATATACCATGTTTATTCATGAGATCTGCAGCATCTCTTATTGAAGAAGAAGGTTTAATAAATATAATATGTCTTATCATGATATCTTCAGCTTGTTTTTTCATTTTTTTACGTGTTTTACGTTCACCTTCTAAACATTCGTATATTATTTTAATTTTGGAATATGGTGGATCTATACTTCCATTTTCAATCCTAGAAATTGTGGATTGTGGAATATTTAACTTTTCTCCTAATTCCTTCTGGGTTATTCCTAGTTTTTTCCTTAAATGTTTAATTTCACTTAAATGCGGGAAATTTTTCATCTTCTAATGGAATTTTAGTTTATGCATTTTAAGCATATTATAATGATTAAATATTTATAAAAATTATTTATTTAAAATGATATAAAATGTGTTTATAGCATTTTTCTTTTAATAATGATTTTAACTAATAATTAATTTAAAAATATACATTAAAGAACTTTTTATATAATTAAAAAGATGTTAGATGACATGTTAAAAATTGAACATTTAGATCTTAAATTCGCTGTTGAACGTTCTAATTTTCCCGAGCTCATTGAAAGAAAAGGTATCGGTCATCCGGATAGTGTCTGTGATGCTGTTGCTGATGCATGTTCTAGAGCACTATGTGCTTATTATTTAAAAAAATTTGACCGTGTTTATCATCATAATGTTGATAAGGCTGCACTTGTAGGGGGAGTTGCTAAACCAGAGTTTGGTGGGGGATTAATTATCCAACCACAATATTTTTTAATTGTTGGAAGGGCTATTAATCAAATATTAACGGAGTGTGCTTCTGGAGAAAATAAAATGGAATATATCCCCATTGCAACTATATGCCTTGAAACTTCACGTGAAGTTATGGGAAAAATATTCCGAAATCTTGATTTAAATAGGGATATACAATTTGACACTGCCATAAGACCAGGTTCTACTGATTTAACTGGTTTATTTGATGAATCTCATCATTCTGAAGAAGTTCCATTAGCAAATGATACGAGTTTTGGAGTTGGGTACGCTCCTTATTCAGATGCAGAAAAGATAACTCTTGAAGCTGAAAGGTTAATAAATTCTGATAAATTTAAAGATAAATGTAAAGCTTCTGGTGAAGACATTAAGGTTATGACTGAAAGAGTTGGTAATAAAGTAGGTATAACAGTAGCAGCAGCAATGATTAGCAAATATATTAATGATCTTGATGAATATGTTAATAATACTAATCAGATTAAAGATGCTGTTTTAGATTTAGCATCAGATATAATTCCAGAACGAGAAGTCACTTGTGAAGTAAATGTAGCTGATATACTCCAAAAAAATTTGATTTATTTAACAATCACCGGAACAAGCGCAGAAAGTGGGGATGATGGTGAAGTCGGACGTGGTAATAGGTCGAATGGTTTAATTACTCCATGTCGCCCTATGAGCTTAGAAGCAGTGTGTGGTAAAAATCCAATTAATCATGTAGGCAAGATATATAACATCCTTAGCACAAATATGGCAAGAGAAATTTATAAACGAGGACAAGGGGATATTTTAGAAGTACACGTCAAATTATTAAGCCAGATTGGTCATAAAATTACAGAACCATGGGTAAATTCAATAAACCTTATCCCTGCTGAAAATGTAGATTTCTCTAGTATTAAAAATATCGCTAAAGAAGTTTCGGAAGAGATGTTGAGCGCTGATAGGTTAATAGAATTAAGAAAACGTCTTATAGCTGGAAAAGAACAGGTTTTTTAAAAAGTCATTTGTGATACACAAATTTTTATTTTTTTTTCTTTTTTATTTATTAGGTTTTATTTATAAGAAGAGATTATTTATTTGTATCTTTTTAGGAGTCTTTATTATTAATAAATTAATTTTTAAAAGTGAGTTTGAATGGGTTTAGACAAATGGCTTAAACCGGAAGATGACGCAAATAAAAAAATTAAAAAAAAAAACCTCTTGTTCAAGCTAAAAAAAGTAAAAATGAAGATTCTCAAAAAGAAATTCTTGGAAAACAAACGATTAAGCTAACGAAATATACACTTGTTTGTCCAAACACAAAATGTAAATATCAAAAAATAATAATGAAAAAACAATTGAATGAAATTGATAGAAAATGCCCTAGATGTAATAAAGAAATGAACATTAAATGAGACACCGTTCTATTTAAAAATTTAATAAATTATGCTCTAATATTTCTCAACTTCATAAATCAAATTGCTTTTCACAATTTGGGCAAACCCAAGGTTGAAACAATCTTAAAATAAAATATATTATAAAACCAAATCCTAATGTTAAAACTACCATGAAGCAAAGAACCTCGTGGTAAATGTGATCGAAGTTTTTTCGGTGTAATACAATTTCTCGTTCGCAGACATCACAATACACCGATTTTTTTGCTTTTTTCGTAATATTTCACTTCTGTCTAAGATTATTTTATATATTTTATTTAATTTTTTTAAATAAAATTATTTTTCGAGAATTCTTGAAAAAAAGTTAATTAAATCCCCTAAAAGTAGGTTTTTTTTCTGGTTCTTTCTTTTTTTTTTCTCCCGAGGATAAAATATCCCAGGTGCTATTTACACCCATTTCTTCTAATTTTTTACGTTCAAGTTCTAAATTTTCCTCTTCTTCCTCTTTTTCTTCTTCACTCATAACAAACACTTATAAGATCCTTAACTATATTAAAATATTACTCTTCTTATTAAAATAATTTTCTTAAAATTATATCAACTAATTCTCATGAAAGTAGAAATTAAAAATTTCAAAAAAAGTCAAGGATAAATATACTCAATAAAATTTTAAATCTTTAATTTTATAATTAATTAAAAAACACTTCTTTGTAAACAATTTAAAATTTATCATAAGGTAATTAGAATGGCGAAATGTGCTCATTGTGGAGAAGAAATTATTGGAGAACCATTTTATTGTAGTGATTGCGGACAAAATTATTGTTCACTTCATAAAGATCCTATAAATCATGATTGTGAATTTGTAAAAACAAGTTTTAGGTCTCAACAAATGCAACCAACAACAGCATCATATATTGATGTTTCACAAATTCCACATACTTCGCAAGAACTAGGATATCGGGAACAAATATCGACCAGTGAAATACGAGGAACAACAGATGGAACTTATACATGGTATCGTCAAGAAGCTCAAGTTCCTGTAAATGCGTTTGATCCTGATTCGGGCATTAAATTTAAGGGAATTTTATTCCCCCATACGTCAGAATTGGTACATTTTCTAATTGGAGTTTCTTTAATTTTTGTTATAGGTTTTTTGAATTTTTACCCTAATCTCATCAATACTGGGTATGAATGGGGAATATTCATGTTAGCAGGTTTTTACGCCACAGCGTTTCTTTTCCACGAATTTGGGCATAGACAGGTAGCAGTTCATTTTGGACTTCAAACAAAATTTAGATTATTAACTTTTGGGATGATTTTAACTGTTTTTGGAATTATAACAGGTTTATACGGTTTAGTGTTAGGTGGTGCCGCATTACCCACATTAGCTCTTCCCGGGGCTGTTGTGGTTTTAGGCTTAGATAAGGTGGATAGAACGACCGGTTTATGTAAAGCAGCAGGGCCTACTATCAATCTTTTTTATGGTACTATACTTCTAATAATATCATTTTTGATTCCAACTCAATTCTATCCACTGAATATGTTTGTCGGGTATGCTGCGAGTTTGAATTATATATTAGGAGCATTCAACATGATCCCATTAGGAATCTTAGACGGTCAAAATATTTGGAAATGGAATAAAAAAGTCTATCTTCTATTAATTGGATTACTTTTAATTTTATTAATTATTACTTTGATTGTTATTTACGCTCCAATTGATAGTAGCCCCTATATTTAAATATGAGTTTAAGTAATTGAGAAATTTTTATATAGAACTCTTAGAATAAAAATCTTACAATAAGAAGAAAAATTGGAGTAAAAATTATGAAGGATAATAATTTAAAAATATTATATTCTTGAATTTTATATAATTTTAATAATAAACTATACAAATAATAAAAGCAGTACTTGGTGATTTAAAGTAACATTTTGCGAATTCTGTGGTGAACAAATCGGTTATCTTCCTTTTACATGTAAATATTGTGGAGGGACTTTTTGTAAAAAACATCGATTGCCTGAGAATCATGAATGTTCATTTGAATTGAAACATGTCCCCATTTCAACACCGGAGTCAAAAGAAACTCGTCGACGTTATCAGGATGCAGTTATAGAGAAACCAATTCCCCGAGAGTATTTAGAAAAAGGTCCAAAATCATTAAAAAAGTATCTGAAACGACAAGACAAACAAAGAAAAGAGACAATGCGAAGTTATCAAGCTTATCAAAGACCTTATAAAAAAACAACACAATATGTAGGTACTAAAACCTTATTTTTGATGATTTCTTTATTTTCAATTGTAGCTTTGTTTTTTGCATATACTCCATTAGATCATTATATATATTTAAGTCTAAATGGTCTTATTTATGAATACACATTCCATACATTATTTACAGCGCTTTTTATTAGCACTAAAGACTTTTTTGGGATATTCTTTTTGTTTATCATGTTGTATATTTTATATTTTATGACAAGAACTATCGAATTAAGCCTTGGTACAAAATTTTTAATAAAACTATATTTAATCTCTTGTTTATTTACAGCACTATTTTATTTCTTGTTAAGAATCTCATTAGTTTCTCTTTACCCCTTAGATAGTTATTCCATTTCAGTAGGATTAGCCTGGGGAGGGATGTTAGGATTAATATCATATTCACTCTTTCCAATAATGAACCGAGAAATTACTTCTTTAATGTATTTTCTTCCAATTAGAATGAGGGGAAGATCTTTTTTGCTAATTATCATATTATTCAGATTAGTTCCAGGATTGCTTTTTGCACTATTTTCTCCACATTATTTACTATATTATTTACCTGAATTAGGAGGTATTCTTGGAGCGTATATAGTTTACAAATACAAATTTAGAAGTCGATAATACCTTTTTTTAAACTTTCATAAATTAATAAAAAATATCAAGGATTATAACTTTATTTTCATACCTCATCAGATTTTAAGAAACGGGATTAATATTTAAGATGTCTGAAAAAGAAATTTCAAATATTATAGAGTTAAATGAAGATTTAATTGAAAATAATGAGAGATTAGCTAACCAAAATAGAAATTTATTTAAGAAGAAAAATATAAAATCTATAGATTTTGTAGGAGCAATAGGGGCGGGAAAGACTGCGGTTATAGAAAGTATTGTAAAAAGGATTTTAAAAGACTATAGGATTCTTGTAATCAATGGTGATGTAACTTCTAGAATAGATGCTGACCGAATTGAAAAACATGGTGTGAAAACAATTCAGGTTAATACAGGTCGTGAGTGTGCCTTAAATTCATATCACATCTCTCAGGTTATAAAAAATTATGATTTAAATGAAATTGATTTATTATTCATTGAAAATGTCGGTAATCTAATCTGTCCATCTGATTTCATTTTAGGTGCTGAGAAAAGAGTGGTAATTGTATCTATTACCGAAGGCGAATGGGTAATCGAAAAACATCCAATGCTTTTTAAGATGTCAGATGTTGCTGTAATCAATAAAATCGATCTAATTGATGTAATGGATGTCAATATTGATAAAATGGTCAATGATGCCAAAAAAATAAATCCAAACCTAAAAATCATAAAAACTAGTGCTATAACTGGAGAAAACATCTCGGAGCTTATAAAAGAGATTATTAATTGATAGAATTAAGATTAAAAGAAAAATAAGATAATTATAATACATAATATAAAAGTTCTGATATATCATGTCAATTAGACAATATAATACAGAGTTAGGAACTTTAATTGATAAAATCGTTAAAGTATATATTGATAAAGATAAATTTTTTGTAGGACAGTTAAAAGGAATTTCAGAGGATTCCAATCTTATTCTTATTAATGCTAAAAACGAAAAAAACAAATCATTCCCAAAATTGTTTATTAGAAGTAGATATTACAATTTTGTGAGTTTAGAAGAAGAGCCTTTTCCTATGCAAGCTCTTTCCGATAGAATAGCAAGCATATTTTCGAAAGGCCATGTAGATTATATTGAAGACCAGAACATGATATCAATATTAAGTGGTAAAATCATTGTAGATGAAAAAGGAGTAAGAGGAGAAGGTCCTTCAGCTGACAGAGTTAGGAAAATTTATGAACAATTTAAAATGGACTTAGAAATAGATTAATTTTTTTTATTTTTAAAATTTTTATATTTATTTTATTCTTTAAATATATCTAATAAATTTTTTAGTTGAATTTCTCTAATAATATTCTTCATAGTAGCTTTCCCTAAAGGTGCTACTTTGATTATTTCTAAATCATCAAATTTTCTTAAATAATCATTATTAAGCAAGAATTGAATATCAGTATCCCAAATATCAGCAAAAATTTCTTTTAAATCTTCAATTTTCATATTCTCATCAAGTTCTTTACTTAAAGCTATGATTAAAGCTAAAGTGCCGTATTGCGATGGCGTAATATTATCATCTTTACCTTCAGATGTTAAGATATAATATTGTTGATCAAGAAAATTTGTTTTTATCAGTTCAAAACCAATATTTCTCAAATTAACATATATTTCACTGATTATTTGTTCAAAATTAAAAGCCTTGCTTAAATTTTTGAGATCTTCCTCTCTAATAACTTTCTGAGGATTTGTTAGAATAAGTTTAGTTATATTTTTTACTGTTTCTTTAACATCTTTTACTCCCATTATTATATCATCCATTTTCTGGCATTGTAATTATTTTCAAATTTTTAATATCTTTTTTCATCTCTAGATTTGAAATAATATAAATTAAGTTAAAGTCTAAAAGCCTTTCTTCACTTTCAAAAAGGGGTAGTATTTTTCTGATTGTTCTGAATATAGAACCCGCTTTATTATATTTATTTGGTACAAATAAATTTGAGAAGATAATATTTTTAGTACCAATGTAAAGATTTATTGATATATAGAACATAATCGCGAAAAAGATTTTCTCAGGAGTAGTCAAATTATCAAAATTAATTCGCTCTTCTGTAGTACGAATGAAATTTGGGCGGATATATAAATTTTGATTATCAGAACTGATGATAATTCTAAGTTCTAATTTTAAATTAATTTCTTTTAAGAATATATTGATAAACGTATCAATAGTATTTATTATTATCTCTAAATTTTGAAGGCTCTTGATATTATTTTTCATATCCACTTCATTCATATCAATAATAATTTCATTTTGTCGAATTTCTATGTCATGACTAATTTCTTCTAATTTTTTTATAATTAAAGATAAGTCATATTGGTTTTCAGCATTAAAAAGAGGGTTTACTATTGAAATCTCAGTTAATTTGTAGTCAATTTTTTGAATCTGTTCTTCGATTTCTTGAAGTGGTCTTATTGATTTGAAATCTACAATATCAAGTTCTTGATTTAATATGCTTTCTTTATCTTTGATTTTATCTTTAAGTTGAGACTGTAGTTTTTCAAATTTTCCTTCATCTGTTTTAATTATTTCTAAAAGTTTATCGTAATCTTTTTTATATATCTCATAAAATGGGCTTAATTCTTCGAGTTTCGATTTAGTTTCGTTAATATTTGAATTAATTTGATTAATTTCAATTTGAATTTCTTTCGCATTCATTTGGAGCTTTTTTATTTTTTCTGCATTTGTTAAAGAAGTATTTATTTCTGGCTTGTTATTCGGAATTATTTCTTGATTGGTGGAATCTCCTTCCATTTCACGTGTAATTTTATTAATTTGACTGAAGTTTTCTTTTTTTTGTTTTGTTAATTCCTGGATTTTTAACTTAAAGTTATCAATCGTATTAATAATTTGGTCTATTTGATTTTTTCGTTGAAGAAAATCTTCTTCTAGATATTTTAATTTCCTTCTATTATTGATTAAAGATTCATTGAGTTTTTTCATTAAATCTGAAATAGCAGTGATATCACTGGTTTTTTTATATTTTTTTGAAATTTCTAATTCTTTTTCTAGGATTTCTTTTTCTTTTGTGAGTTTAATGAATCTAAAAAGTGAAATCAGTGATTCAACTACTTCTATAAATTGTATAACAAATTTAATATTTTGTTCCATACAATTCCGATTTTCATTAAATATTTCTAGAATTTTGAGAGATTTTTTTAAATTGAGAAATTCTTCAGATTGCCTATAGAGAAAATCAATGAAAATCTCAATTGGAATTAGTTCTAAGTTCTCTAAAATTTTTGAAAACATATTTTTTTTAAATTTATTTAATTCACTTTTCTTAAATTTACCATTAATCAATGTAAATCGATCTTGAATTAGAATTTCTTTAGAACCAATTGAGAGCTTGAAATTATTTATCGGAATATTAAAACACTTAAACTCTATTATTTATTTTTTTTCAAAATGTTTCTTATATGTCTTAAATTCTTTTTCTTTTTTTTTTTTTTCTTTCTCTTATAACCTCAATAGGATCTTTTTGGTCATCATTTTGAATTAGATATTCTTCTTCAAACCTTTTGTCAAATTGAGATTTAAATTTTTCAATTTTTTCAGAAATTTCATCACTAATTTCAATACTATCACTTTCTTCAGGAGCAGTTGCAATTTCTTTTAATTTTTCTCTAGATTTACGACGTAACTTTCTCTCAAATTCTCTCTCAGAGAGTTTCAAATAATCTTCATAAGTTTCTCTTTGTTCCTCTTGTTTCTTTTTTAATTTTTTTAACTCCTTTATATCTTTTGCTTTTTGTATAATATCTCTTTTAGCCTTCAATTCTAATTGTGTTAAACTTTTTTCAATATTTTGAATGAATTCATTAAAAGATAAAGAGGGATCTTCTTGGAAAGCTTTTTGATAGGTTTTAATTAATGATGAATCTGTATCGTTAGGTATTTTACTTAATTCTAATTTGAGTTTATCTTGAATTAAATTTTGATAATATAATTCGACTTTTTTTAAAATTCTTAAAAATAATGAATTGTTTTTTAAAGAATCTAAGAGTTCCGACCACTGATAAACACCTATTGAAGGTATTATTGATCTCTGGTAAATAATTTTGCTAATATTTCTATTTTCAATTAAATTTAATCCAATTTCTCTTAATGAGCTTTGATTTAATTTTAATATTTTTAAGCTCTCTCGGTAAGTTTCTTTATGTTTTTTAATTAGCGATAGTTTAAAACTTAAAAATTTGTGAGTATTATCAGTTGAAGTTTTCTCCAATTGGTTTTGTATTCTGTTCATAACTATTGTTAAATCTTCAATCTGAGAAAGAAAATCATCTTTAGTGAAATTTTTAACTAATTGTCGCTTATCAGATTCAAATGTGGGAATAAGTTCTCTCAAATGGTTAATTTTTGCCTGAAGAATTTCAATAGGGGCAGTTAATTCTTTAATTATATCAAGATTAAATGATCGATATTCTGTCATAATTGATTTAATACTTTATTTATCGTTTAAATTTCGGGAGGACCTAACAACTTTTTTTTATTTTCTTCAAACACTTTCTGTGCTTTGGTGGGGGTTCTAGCATCACTTAAAATATCTTGTCTCTCAACATGAATGGCAGTTCCACCAACCATTTTTAATGAATTATAAAAGATATCGTAAGTGAGAAGTTCTGAATTTATTGCTTTTAATAACGCAACTTTAGTTCCCCTTTCGATATCTGAACCAGAATATCCAATAGTTAGTTTCAAAAGACCTTCTATTTTACCCTTTCTCTTTACTTCATCCCATAAAATATTGTCATCAAACTCAGAAATTTTTCTTCCTAACTTCCTTTCTAGTTCTTTAACAATATCTTGTATTTCTTTATATTCTTTATTTAAATTTGTGAATATTGAATTGTCGACTCCTATTTTTGCGTTTTCTATTTTATAAACAAAACCTTCAATTATTTGCTTACGTAAATTGTAATCGGGAAAATCAAATTTAAAATGGAATGTGAAACGACGCCATATAGCTGAATCAAGTTGATGTTGGTGGTTTGTAGCTCCAAATATTGCCAATGGCACTCCTTCGTAATTAACCCTATCAATTACTTGTAGGAAAGAGATAACGGCTCTTTTAATTTCACCAACTTCGTGAATGTTAGACCTTTCAGATCCTACCGCATCGATTTCATCAAAAAATAAAATAAATGCTCCTCTCTCTTTTGATATTTCTGCTGCTAATTCAACAACCCCCCTGATATTTTTAATTGTATCTCCTAATAATGGTGACACGAGTCTATCAGATTCTACAATACATATTGGAATGCTATATTTCTTAGCAAATCCTCTTGTTAATGAAGTTTTGCCCGTTCCAGGAGGCCCATAAAGAAGTACTGTTAAATTAGGAGTTAATTTTGTATTTTTTAATTGTTCTGAGAATTCATCATATTTTATCAAAGCTTTAAAGAAATCATCTAATATCTCTTTTTTAGTTTCATTACCTAAAATATCTTCAACAGATTCTTTTATATCACCCGAAAAATAGACTGCTCCATACTTACCAAGACGATCTTTAATCACATCATCTGTGTACGTAAAATTTACTTCATTTACATTATTTTTTTTACTAATTTTTCCTCAACTCTTTTTTTTATATTAATTCCTTTTCTTATCAAATTTATTACAATAATTTGCAATTTCAGTAATAAAGTCCTTCAGGTTATCAATTTGCGAACCTATAAAATTAAAGATTTCTTTTCGGTATTGAACTGAATCTCTGATTTTCATTTTATCTAAACCTAAATAATTTGGAAAACATACTAGTTTCATTAAATAAGGAAGAACTTTTTCATTTGTTTGTAAATCTTTAAAAATAGTATAAAAAATATTCTCGTCGGATAATTTCCACTTTAATATCCCCATATAAATTAAAAAAGCAAAATTCATTGAAATCCAATTAATCAATTCTTTTGATAAAAAACCCCTTCTTTGAGCTGCAAATGATAAATAGTATAAAAATAAAGTTTCATTACTAAACTGAGGTAATAATCTTATAGTGCCATCTGTTTGCTTATTCTCTCGTAAATAATTGTTCTCTAATAAAATTTCTACAAAATCTCTTTGGGGGGCTAAAAAAATGCCATCAATGAGTCTTAAACCTATACGTTCAGCAATACTTTTTATAGCTTCTTCTTCAGCATTCGCTATAGAATCAATATAAGGTAAAAATACGTCATTTTTTAAAAGCATTGGAATTTCATAATTTTGGTGTTCAGGAAACTCTCCAAAATTTGGATCTAAATTGAAGAAAGATGTAATATTATTGATGAGTTGATATACTTTTGGAGATATTCCTGGAATTTCAAAATAATCTGGACTTTCTAATCTTTCCCTATAATATGTGTGAGGTTGCAATAAATATCGTTGGCATTCATAAAAATCAGGACTATGATCAAGTAAGTTTTTATATATAATTTTAAGATTTGATCCTCTTGGAAATAGCTTTTCTTCAATAAATTTTACTATCTGATATAAGTATGTATTCTCTAGATTAATCTCATCAGGAGTGGTAATATGCCGTAAAGCATTTAAAGCATCTACAGATTCGTGGAGAAATTCTATAATATAGTCCTTTATATCTATTATTGGTATCTTTTCTCTATATTTAATGATAAAATCCTTAATAATTTCATATACATTTGATCTATACATTGCAGAAAATTCTGAAAGAGCTCTAACTTTACGAATATTTCTTTTTTCTTCCTCCTGCCGTATTTTATCTAAAATTTCTGTATCTAATAAAAGATCCGCATCTAAATGAATAATAAGTCTTCGTGTTTCTCTTAAGATGGGGCGCATATGACTTATAAAAGTTAAATATCTGGGAAGAATATCGGTCCATTTTTCTCTTCTTCTTCCTGATTTTATAGTTCTCGTTGATTTTTTTTTATAACTCATCTTTTGAAAATACAACTCTTCCTATTCTTATTGTTCATTATAACCAACTAAAACTTCTGTAAATATATTCGAAATTTCAACAAAGATTGGGATCTCTACTCTACATAGATTCCCAAGTATCCATTTATTAACATCTTTAATGAGAAATCGTATTTGGTTATTAATTTTTTTATTGATTTCAGAATCAATTATTTTTGACAACCATAATCCTCCTCCTATTCTATATGCAACAATTTTAATAAGCGGTTCAAATAAAGGTTCTAAAATTTGCTTCATCATCCAAGATTTTGGGATAACACTCATTCTATTTGCATCATAATTAGGGTCATTTAAAAGTGGGCTTGTTTCATCAACCGACAATTTAGGCATAAAACTCAATAACAAAATTAAGGCAAAAATAGCAGAAATTCCATTTATAGTATATGATCCCCCTATTTTATCTATATTATCTCTTTTTACTGAAATATTTGCTAAAAACATGCAAATAAAGACATTTCTATCAAAATCCTTAGATACATAAGCATAACCTAGTTCATTATCTATAACTAAATATTTTTCTTCAAGAATTTTGATAATTTCATCTGGAAATGTGTAAAATGTATAGACTTTTTCCTCGCTTCTCCTTACGTCTTTTTGAATTACAAGTTCCTTTGATATGAGCCCAAACATTTTTACTAATTCTTTAAGTTGTTTCTTTACATAATGACGAGGTTTATTTGGGTCTCCAAACATAGCAAAAAATTGATGATCGACGATATGGAAATCATTTCTTTTGCTAAAAGCTTCTACCATTCTATCTATTATCGGTCCTTGTGTTCCAGAAGCAATTGCTTTTGCTTTTGAAGTTACAAATCCATTTAAAAGTTCATTTATAATGAAATCTTGTTCGTGGGTCCTTGATTTCAATACGTTCTCAAATGCTTTAGTAAAATTCTTGGTATTTGGAAAAAAACTATTTTGAATTTTATCGTTTATCGATTTTATAAAAATATCACCACTATTTTTAGGAAAGTGAAGCTTCATATTATTTAATCTTTGAATAAGCGCTTCTTTAGCCCCAGGAATATTTTCTACATCTCTTTTTTGCAATTCTTCTATTGCTTTTTCAAGTCCATTTTCAAAGTTTTTTAATAATCCTTTCCAAGTTTTATCTTGAACTTCTTCCATATATAGTTCTCAACTTTTAATATCTTTTACTTTTCAATATCCCAATTTAATTCTCTTGATATTCTTCTCAAAGCATTAATTAATGGTTTAACAAGATTTTTATCATATATATTTGGTGAAGATATTCCTCTTTGAGCTTTCCAACCCATTTGAGTACCTACCCCCATTTCTCTTTGTCCAAATTTTAAAATAGTACTAAGATCTCGTACCCACCAGTAAAATCTTAACCACTTTCTATTTGGATTATCTTTTGAATAGATAACTACTAATGCCTTCCATTCCCCCATCAACCATTTAATTGTTATCCCACTTACAGGTAAGTAAAAATTTATTGGAAAATTTCCTTGAAAATGTAGATCAAGATCGCTAGGATCTATGTTGAAGATTGGTTGATTATATCCCTCCAAAATAACGATTTCTCCACAATGTTGACATTCATAGTGAGATTTCTTTTTATCCATTTTTTTTTGGCACTTTGGACAAGTTCTATTTTCAATTATTCTATATTTAATAATTTCTAAATTTTTTTCCTTTTCTAATTCTTCATTCGTTTTGGGTGCTTGTTTTCCATATTTTCCTTTAAAATTCCAAAGATCATCAAAACTTTCATCAAATTTTTCTAAAGCAATAATAATATTTTTTAAAACTTCTTTATCATAAACTTTTAACATACCTGCATGCTGATAATTCTTCCACCATGATAATCGGACATATTTCTCATCTTTTAGATAAGCGCTATGACAAATTAGTACAGCAATCATACGATTTTCACTTTTATTAATTACTATTCCTTTCTCCGCCACCTCATAATTTTTATTCAATGAAGCGTTTTTATGAAAATAATCTCCTTCATAGAAAACACCCATTTCTATTTTTTGAGCATCTTCTACTTCTGTTTCCTTATTTTTTTGTTTAATTATTTTTTTACATTGCGGACATTGAAAAATTCTCACAACTAAAGGTTCCATCTCCACATTACATACAGGACATTTCAAATTTATTCTTCACTCCTAGATATTATCAATCTTTCATGATCCAAATTCAATAATTTTAATTCTTTCTTTGTTATTTTTTTAATTTTCTCATTAACATTTATCAAATCTTTTCTAAGATCGATTAAAGTATTCTGAATATTATTTAAAATATTATCTTCGTTGTATGTAACTTTTTCAATGAATTCAAGATACCTGAATTTTTTATCCTTACCTGAATAAAATTTTTTTAACTCAACTAACTTATCTTCAATCTGTTTCATTTGATATCTTAATCTCAGTAATAATAATAATTTCGAATTCCATTCTTTAAATAAAACATTTTCTTTATCAATCTTGTCGAAATTAAATTTATCAGAAAGTTGAATCTTCTCATCTTTCAGGTAATTTATAATGTCTTTATTATCATCGATTGCTTTATGTACTTTTTTTAGAATAGGTTTAGTGTTTAAAGTAGGGTCAAAAATCTCAATAAATTCATTAATTTTTTCCTTAATTTCTTTAAATCTTTGATAAAATCCTTCAATTGTCACTTCTATTTTAATTAATTGATATGTATTCCCGAAATGATCTAAAATATAATATAAATCATCTGATAAAGTATAATCATGTTCACCAATTTCATAAATTAAAGGGTGAATAACACTGGTTTTCTCACATCTTACACCTTTTAATCTAGTTAAAGCTAAATTGAAATTTCTTCGCGTTAATAATTTAAATTTTTTGTTTATTAGTAAGTATAGAGTATCAT
The DNA here is from genome assembly GCA_016840085.1 of Promethearchaeota archaeon. Lineage (GTDB taxonomy): Archaea > Asgardarchaeota > Lokiarchaeia > Sigyniarchaeales > SOKP01 > Loki-b32. The sequence continues at coordinate 60,280 of JAEOTA010000086.1, read as the reverse complement.
CTGGAACAGATATTGTATCTTGCTCTATGGTTATCGTTTCTTCTCCTAGTTTTATTATAAAATCATCACCTTTTTGTTCAAACTCTCTTTTACTGCGAATATTTTTAATTAATCCTAAGTCAATATAAATTTCAATAAATTCTTCATCCCAAAATTTAATAAGATTGATTTTATAAATTTCATCTAATACTAAAATTCTATTATAAGATTCAATGATATTTTTATTGCTCAAATCTTTAAATAAATCATTTCTAATGATATAAAGAAATAAAATAATATATCTCATATCAATATCATCCAAAACGGTGTTAATTAAATTTATATCATCTTCTAATGTTAAGTTATTATGTTCCATACCTAAAATCCACTCATTTGTAATTAAACATTAAAAACATTTCAGCTAAAAAGAGTAATTTAGCTAATTAAGCATCCCTAAAAAATTTTTCTAAATTCCTTTAAAATAATTCTGTGTAAAAGCAAAAAATTTTTAGTCTTTGTTTCTATTTAATTTAATAGAAATTACGAGTTTATTTTTATAATTAACGTTATTTTTTGGAGAAAGTTAATATGGGACGTCGAAAAAGAAAACAAGTCACAGCCAAAAGGGTTAAAAGAGTACCTAAAATTTTCACTTGCCCTGAATGCGGTGAAAAGAGTGTAAAAGTGATTGATATTAAAAAAAAAGGTGCTTTTGCATCGGTAAAATGTGGAAATTGTGGATTAACAAAAGAAGTATTAGTCACTTCGATTTCAGAACCAGTTGATGCGTTTGGGGATTTTATAGATATATATTATGCAGATCAAGAGCTTCAAAGGTTAGAAAAGCGAATTCAAAGGTTAAAAGAGGAAAATGAATGGGGAGAACTAGCATTATCATATTCTATACTATCAGGTCTATGTAAGATTAAAGCTGCATTATTGTTAGAAGAAGAAGATGTCAATATAGATGAAGTTAACAAATGGAAAATTAAGGCAGAAGAATATAAACAACTTGAAAAGAACACAATATTAAAACTTGATGCTGATGAATTAGAACGAGGTGTCCGGACGGATGAAGAATCTTTATTTGCTGAAAGCGAAACTAAGATAAAAAAAGAACGAAAGTTAGAAGATATTTTTGATGATCCTGGGTTTCTAGAATTTTAAAAATCGAGCATATAAATTTTTAGCATAAATTGATTATATTTAGTCTATAATCAATTGACAAGCCTCTAAAGTCAATTGAGAATTTAAAAATTACTGAGCTTTATTTCTTTATAAAATAATTAAAAATTTATTATTACTTAAGGAATTCCTAATTTATTTATGAAAATAATATAGAATTTGAATTTGTTTTTAATTAATAGAAAAAAGATTCATTGAGTTAGGTATTTGGCTATGTTCTTTAACCCGATTGACTCTTTCTTTTAGCGAACAACTGCTTAAGTTCTCCCATAATTGCACCTCTTAGAGTAACTGGACTTGCTGGACGACTTGGCCCTGGAGTTGGTCCTGGTCCCCGTGGACCTCCAGGTGGGGGTGGACCCCCAGGTGGACCCCCAGGTGGACCTCCAGGTGGTGGGCCGCCTAATGCGGGTGCTGGTGAAGCGGCAGGTGCTGCTGGGGCTATTGTACCACCTGATTTAAGTGATGAAAGATCATTATTTATAGCTGTTAATTGATTTTGCAAATTAGTAACTTTTGTATTGACAGTCTGAAGACTTTGATCGACTAAATCAGGGATCTTAAGCACAATTTGCATTATTTTTTCAACGATATCTCCAAAAGCATTGAGTTTTTCCTCTATTGGAGCTTTTCGCGTAGTTTCTAAGAAGGAGGCAAATTCTTCAGCACACATTTTAACTCTTTTAAATACTTTATTTTTAATGCTTTTCTAATAATTTAATAATTTTTTATTTAATAAATTTAAGTTTGAGCATAACGATTTTATTTTAATAATAATATAAAAAAAGTAAGTATAATTTTAACTAACTTAACTCTGTAACATTATCTTTTAATTTAAGCCATAAGATATTTATTTCATCTCTTACTTCAATAAATTGAGTTAGTTTTTTTATTAAGATATCACGTGCACGATCAAAATCTCGTTGAACATCATTAAACTGTTGGTCAAGCAAGTTTAACTTATCTCCATCAATTAATTTATTTTTTGCTTTTTCAACATCCAAAGCTTTTTTAATAACTATTGATCTTTTACTCGCCACATCAGCTAAGGCATTGACAAATTCCTCTTTTTTTTCTACTAAATATTCTTTTTGAACAGCCAAATCCTTAATTGCATTCAAATATTTATTGTTAGCTTTAATAAATTCATCATTTTTATGAATAATGTCTTGATATAATTTAACTTCTTCATCTTTTATATTAGATCTATGTTCACGAGCTAAAGTTTGCATTTGTTTCAAAACATCTCTGAAGATTCTATTGAGCATTTCTCTTGTAATGTTAGTTTTAGTGATATGTTCTGCATATTTTTTTTGAGTACCAATTAAGTTGGTCTGAGATTTAGCCAATTTTTTAAATTGGGCAACTAATTCTTTTTCCATTTTTGATAGCTCTAATTCATCCTCATGAGTTATAATAGGACTCATTATATACCCCACTTTTAATAATTTTAAGTTTCTGTTACTCTTGCTTATATGAATACTTATTTTGATTTATATAAATTTATTAATATTTAAGTTTATATAGAGAAAAGTGAAGTTAAAATATTATCTTTATAGTTTGCTTTTATAATTTTAACCTTAATATTTTTTCCAATTAAGTTATTGGGATTAGATATTGATTTACTTAAAAGTACTTTCAAACCAAAATTATCATTTATTTTTCCTATAAATTCATTTTTCCATCGTCCTTTTGAGATCACTGTTAAGTCCATTATATCATTTTTATTTAATTTCAGAGAAGTAACGCTTTTACGTTTGTGAATACCAAAATCCTTAGGTCCAAGTTTTAATTTTATATCATATTTTTTTTCTAAATTGGTTAATTGTGTATAGAAATAACCCCAACTTTTAGGTCTTATTTTTTTCAATTTTCTACCAGTTTTGTAAATTAAATACTTTTGTATTCCAATTTGAATCTTATTTTCAGAATAACCTTTATTTCTTAAATTAATTATAAACTCAATAATATCTTCAATGTCATTATCATTTTCTCCAGGAAACCAGACTGGAGCAATTAACAAATCGATTTTTGTATTCAATAGAAAATTTATATTTTTTATGAGATTATTAAGATTATAATCATTACAATTACTCAAATAATTAGCTTTTTCGTGATTTAAAGAATTCAGACTAATATTTATTCGACTTAAATGTACCCTTTCAAGTTCTTCAATAGTTTCTTTTTTGAGCAATAATCCATTTGTTTGCATTGAAATAATCTCAATTCCTTTTATTTTCCAGAGGTTATCGATTAATTCAAACAATTTAGAATATAGGAGAATTTCACCGTAAGGGGCTAAATGAATTTCAATTTTATATTTTCCTTTAATCTCAACTATTTCTTCTACTTTTTCTAATAAATATTCTGGATCCACAATAAAATTAGTGTGGTAATCTCCAGCTCTTACAAAACAGTATTTACATTTCAAATTACATAAAGTTAGAGGTTTGAGTTCAATAACATTTGTACCCCTATCAATGACACCAATAAAGTCTATACCGTATAATGGGATTTGTGACTTTTTATCCACATAAATTATCTCAGGTTTCATATTTGATCAAGTTTATATCGTAAAATTCCAACAATTGATCCCAGATTTACTAATTGTTCTCCAGGAATATTTTCTGTACTCATGATGTTTACTGAACCTCCAGAATTTTCAACATTGGTTATAATTTCTTCAATTTTCAACTTATTTTCCTTATCTGTACCCCGAATCAATATATCTGCTATTAAAAGATGTTTAACTGCGCCTCGTTCTGATGCATTTGAGATTTCGTTTAAACCAACAACCACAAAATCAGCATCTTTAGCAAATTGAGTAATAATTTTTTCAACTAAGTGAGTTTCTTGTAAAATTTTTACACTTTTTTTAATGTTGGCTAATTCTTTTGACTTTAAAGTTTCTATTATAGCACTTTCTGTTCCAGAACTAGCATGACAAGTTTTAATTTTGTTCATATAAGTTGTACCAGGCAAATTCTTTATAGAATTAATAAAATGATCTTTTGTATTTCCAGGACCACATATTATTATCAAATTTATGTTATAATTTTCTAATTTTTCCTTTAATATTCTCTCTATATCTCCAAAAAACTCGATTAATGCCTTGTTTCTATAGGATTGCTTGTATCTTTTACCAGGAATATTCTTTCTTATAGTTGCAATCCTTTCATGCCTAAAGTTAGTTATAAGGGCTATTGTTGCTAACCCCGTTTCAATAGCAATAAAGAGCATAATAAAATTACTATCAAATTTTGAGCTTTGTTTCAATCGTTTTATATCATGATTTAACCACTTTTCTTTAATGATAGAAACCTTATGGGGAATTTCTATATTAAAAGTGTGGTAAGTACCGAAACTAACAAAATCTTCAGGACCTTCTAATATTCTTCCTTTTATACGTAACCGATTTGAAAATTCATGAAAAGACACAGTCTCAACTTTTAATTTTAATCTCATTAGTTTACGATCTCCCCTAGTTCCTTCTTTTAGAACAATTCTTCGTTGAGTTAGAGATGAGATTTCATCATCTTTACTAATCACATTATATAGTGTCCATAAATCGTTAAGGTTTTCTGTTTGAACTGTAATTTCCCTATGTTTCTGATTAATACCTAAAATTTTCAAATCTTGAATCTAACTCTTTAGGATGAATTTTTATTTAAAATTAATGTGTAGTAAAAGATAAGCTTAATTTAATATAATCCTATAAAAATTAAAATAAATAAAAAAAGAGAAAAATTATCAATAAAAACAAAAAATTTAGTCTTTTGCCCCTAAAGCTTCTTTAACTTTTTCTAATTCTTCCATGCGTTTCTTTTTCTCTTCCTCTCTCTTTCTTAGCTCTTCTTCATTAACTTTTTGGAGTGAAACACCTTTCTTAATTTCATTTTGAAGTTCTTTATCTATTGGAGCCACTTTTGTTTAACACCTTTTATTTTATATTAATGTTAAAAATTAATTTCAATACTTACAGATATTATAATAGAATTTATTTATAAGTTTTAGTTTATAGAGAGGCTATATTCAATTCCATTAAAAATGCAGATTCCCCCGATTGATAATAATTTTCTAATACGTTTGGATCTTTTTTAAAGTTGAATTTTTCATACAATTTAATAGCAATATTATTACTAACTTGGACGTTTAAGACTATTTTTGTTATTTCTTTTAATCTTTTTAAATATTCTAAGGCTTTTTGTAGAAGTAACGTCCCATATCCTTTATTTTGAAACTCTGGATTAATGAGAAAGTTTACTATATTCGCTCTGTCTCTATTGTCTTTTATAGCAACAATAAAACCATACATATCCTTTTTAAACTTACCAATTTTTAATTTTAGAAACAGAATGTTATTAAATATTAACTTTTTTAATAAGTCTTTAGAAAAAGCATTTGCTTCAAATACTTTTTGCTCAAGCTGATAGAGCTGCTTTAAATCCCAAAATTTCACATTTTTAATTTTCATTAAATCCCAAATTCTTTTTTAAATAGTTTTATTGGTGTTTTTTCTGTTATTTGTTGATAAATTGGATTGCGAAATGGAGTCATTTCTATAACATAGCATTTTAATTGGAATTTGTCAATGAAAGATATTATTTTATTATCAATTGAAATATATAAAGGAATTTTTATATTTTCTCCTGAATATTTTATTAAATTTTCTCTAATTTTAAATTCTGATAATAAACAGTTATAAAATTCGGTTAGTTTTTCTTTTGCACCCTCAATTTGAGCGAATAATAACAATCCTTCATTATTAATCGCTTCAATGGGCAATTTAATGTTTTTAGCTCGTCTAACATATCTGTTTTTCAATTGATAATAATCCTTTGCTGTGATAGAACAGTAATGAATTTTTAGAGTAACTTTTGAAATTAGCTTATTCAATAAATTAAGAGCAGTTTCATGGCTATTTACTACAGATGCAATTGATCCTTCTTTTAAATTGAAACCTCGACTTTTCAATGATTGACTGTTAGGAAAACAATATTCAAATTCATTTAGGTTTATGAAATTAGCACCAATACTATCTAAATAAAATACAAAATCTTCGAGATTTTTTCTGTCATCTTCACGGGGAATGACAGGAACTTCTGCACCAACAGTTATACCTCTATCTAAAGCAATCTCAATTTTTGACCAACCATCTTTAGGTGGATGGAATCTTAATTCATCTAAACCTGCAGCAATGAGGTTTTCAACAATATTATCATTAAAGTTAATTCCATTCGTATATAGATGAATATGAAATTTTTCACCAATTTTAGACTTAGTAAATTTAATATAATTAAGGGTTTTGTCTAAATTTGATTCTAAAAGGGGTTCACCACCAGTAATGCTCATCCCCTTAGCATCAATCTTGTAAATTTCTTCTAATAAATCCTCTTTAGAAGTAATTCTTACCTCATTGATAAAAGTTATATCTTTATTTCTCCTTTCTGTTGAAATTGGACAATACCATGAACAATGATCTGGTTTTTGGCAAATGCCATTCAAAAATAATACTGCTTTTGCACCTTGTAAACAATATTTACAGCCTTTAGGTATTCCTCTTCCCTTAATGAAGAATGTTTTTTCTTTAGATTCTATAATTTTGGATTTTCTCATATTTTAAATAGTTTTTTTCTTACAATAGATTTCTGTTTAGCTAGTTTTTTGATAACATCTTCAGTAGATTCATTTATTAGCATCTGTCTTTTTAAAAATACTCCTGTTCTTCCATGCTTATTTCTTCTAATTAATACTTTTTTACGCTCGTTTATGGTATCAATACTGATTCCCACTTCTTTTGCCGCATAGGCTTCGTTACCAATAATTGAAATTTCTTTATGTCCCTTAGAATATGGTTTTATTAATACTAACCTCTTATCTATTCCTGGGACTCTAATATCTAAATTTAGTTGATTTAAATTTATCTTCCCTCCAAAATTATAAAATTCTATGAATTTTTTATCTGGTTTAGATAACGGAATAGTTATAGACTCTAATTCGCCTAAATGTATATATAATTTTATTGTATCGAGAGGTGTTGCCATGATTATTTCTTTAAAATACTTTTCATAACCATTTTTACTTAAAATATATTCAATCTGGAATGAGGGAACTTTTTGTATAAATACGATGTCGATATCGCTAGACTCATGAACATCACCACGGGCAATGCTTCCATGTACAATGGGCTTAAACCCTTCATTAACAAACAATTCTAATAATTTTTTAGCATCTACTCTTTTATTTTTTAATAAAACCCATTTATCTTCCGAGTAGGTTATAACATTATGGTGAACTCTTAAAATTTTTTTACTTTTCATGAATTAAGTGTAATTTGTTGATTTCATTAATTTATTTTCTAGTATATCAATAATAATGCCTATGAGAATCGTTTCATAATATTTAAAACTTTTAGAGGATTTCTCTAATGTTATTAATTTTGCTTTATTTGTGTTATTTTCATCATATTCCTTATTAAAATGTTTTAAATCACTGTTTTTTAAAATAAAGAAGCTCCTTTTACTAAAAATATAAAATAATTGAGTATTTTGTGGTAGATTATGAAAAGTTTCTTTTAAACTTCCAATATTGTATTTATTCATACTTGGATTAATTAACAATAATCCAATCTTTTCTGGATCTGTTAGAATTTCAGTGTTTGGAACAAAAGATTTTGATAAATTTAATAGAATGTATTTTGAATTCGTAATAAGCCTTTCATGTTTAAAATAATCTAGTATTAATGAAATTAGGGATTTTATTTCATCATTAATAGTTTTATTTAACCTATTTGAACTTGAATCAAGTTTAATATTAAGTTTTAAATTAATAACATTAAAACCATAGCTGCTTAAACCCTCTGTTATGATTTTCGTTAAATGTTTTTTAAATTTTGTTCTTAAAATTAAGATTAAGGGACATTTATCATATTGTTTATGTAGAGATGAATTTCTCGTCAAACTACAGTGTTTTGTTTTTATGTAATGACTTATAATATTCTCATATGGTTTTGAAAAAGAAAAATATTCTAACACCTCGTTTGAGAAGCTTAAACGCCATCGATGAGTTGATTTGAAAATTTTTACACCTAATAGAAGTAAGAATAATAAAATGATTATAACTGTATCAACAAAAACCCAATCTACTTGAAATGCATTGCTTATCATGATATAAAGTAAATAATTTTCTATTCAATCAACAACGTCTTTAATCCAATTTAAATATTTTTTAGATCTTTTTTCAATCTTTAATAATGTTTACACAGGCTACAAGTTTGCTTTCTACTAAGTTCCTAGCAATTTTTTGCCCCTCATCAAGATTTGGAACAGTTACAAAGAAAAGATAATAGATCATTTTATATCTTCATTATATTTATAGTTCTAATTTATGCATTACTTAATATCAATTTATTTAAGATTTATTTCACTTTTAACTTAAAAATTCTTTTATAATTTCATTCTACCTTTTTGGAGTTGGTGAGGATGTTGCAAAAAGTCGAAAAAATTTCATTGGATGGATTTTGGGAATTAAAAAATTCTGAAAAATCAGTTGAAATAGATGCTCAAGTACCTGGAACTGTTTTTGAAGCTCTACTTGATAATAATATTATCGAAGATCCTTTTTATGGTGAAAATGAGCATGATATGATATGGGTTTATGAATCTAGTTGGTTTTATGAAAAAGAATTCAACTTGGATCCAGAATTTTTAGAACATAAGCACATTATATTACGGTTCAATGGATTGGATACAATAGCAGAGGTGAACTTAAATGGTGAACTAATAGGCTCTACAAACGATATGTTTATTAGATATGATTTTGAAGTAAAATCTAAATTAAAAGGTAGTGGGAACCAGTTAAAGGTAAAATTTAAGAGTCCTACGTTAGAAGCTTTAGAGTACATAAAAAAAAATAATTTGGGGTTAAATACTGGTTATGCCGCAATTCCAGGAGTACCCTACTTAAGGAAAGCTCAATACTCATTTGGTTGGGATTGGGGCCCAAAATTACCAGATATTGGTATATGGAAGTCTGTGGAAATAATAGGTTATGATGATCTTAAAATAAAATCAATTTATACCTATACAAAATTCAATTATAACAAGGAATCGATAAAAACGAATGATAAAGAAGATCACTCTGAGTCGAGAACAACCTTGGTAAATCTCTTTGTAGAAATTGAATTTGTTTCAAAATTAGAAAATATTTCTAATCTTGGTTATAAATTAAAAGTAATTTTGAGGGCACCTACTAATAAGGTTTTTGTAAAGGAAATTTCTCTAACTAGTAAGAAAGAAACTATCGAATTTATTGTCGAAAAACCTTTTCTATGGTGGACACATGACCTTGGTGAGCCGAATCTTTATCAATTAGAAAATTCGATTTTGAAAGAAGATGTTGTTGAAACCATAATCCAAAAGATAGGGTTAAGGGATATAAAACTTATTAGAGAAGCAGATAAATGGGGAGAAACATTTTATTTTCTCCTAAACGGAATTCCTCTGTTTGCTAAAGGAGCTAATTGGATTCCAGTTGATAGTTTTATTCCAAGAGGAAGAAAATTAGGCCTTTATTCGATGAATTTGAATTATGCGAAAAAAGCCAATATGAATATGATACGAGTTTGGGGTGGTGGAATCTATGAAGATGATATTTTTTATGAATTATGTGATGAGTTAGGAATTATAGTATGGCAAGATTTTCCCTTTGCATGTGCAATTTATCCCTTTCATGATGATTTCATTAAGACTGTTAAAGAGGAAGCAACTCAGAATATAAAGAGACTGCGAAATCATCCAAGCTTAACATTATGGTGTGGCAATAATGAAATTGAAATTTTGTGGGATCCGATATTTAAACATCCTAAACTTGCAGAAAATCCCATTAAAGAAGATTTTAAAGCCGGGTATATCAAGAAGTTTGAAATTTTGATGCCAGAATTACTTAAAAAATATGATCCTAACCATCCTTATTGGCCTAGCTCCCCATCAAATGGTTTTGTTGGAGAAAAATTGGGAACTGTGAATGCAAATTCTCCTGATATTGGAGATTCACATTTTTGGGATGTTTGGCACAGAAATAAACCATTTTCAGCTTATCGCGAATTCAATTCTCGTTTTATGTCTGAATTTGGGTATGAATCTTTTCCTTCTTTAAAAACCTTAGCTAGATTTTGTCCTAAAGAACAGTATGATTTCTTTTCTCCTATTATGGAAAATCACCAGAAAAATTCTGCGGGTAATCAAAAAATCATGGATTATATGGAAAAAAGGTTTTCAATCCCTAAGAAATTCGAGCATCAAATTGTATTATCGCAATTAACGCAAGCTGAAGCAATTGAATATGGTGTTGAGTATTGGAGACGAAATCGAAATGAAAACCATTGCATGGGATCTCTTTATTGGCAACTAAATGATTGTTGGTCTGTTGCGAGTTGGTCATCATTAGATTATTATGGGAGATGGAAAGCTCTTCATTATTTTGCAAAGAGGTTTTATCAACCAATTTTCGCTAGTGTAGAAGAAAATCCTCATCAAGTTGAATTTTGGGTAACAAATGATTTAAGAATATCTTGCGATATTGAGTTAGATTGGAAAATTCTTAATTCAGAGGGGAATACACTCATGAAAGGAATTTATAATTCTAAAGTCTCTCCTTGTAGTTCTTTAAAACTGGGATTAGAGGATGTTAGCAATATTAACAAAGAACAATCAAACATGCAAAACAATATTATCTTCTATAAATTATATTCTAACAATGGAAAAAAAGGAATAATATATAGAGGATTTCGTTTATTTGATGCACCAAAATTCTTTAATTTAAGAGATCCAGAAATATCAAGTTTTTTTGAAGATATAGAAGGAGAAAAGAATAATAAAATTCAATTTAGATTGAAACTGAAGGCGAAGAAGATTGCCTTATATGTTAACTTTGATTCAGATTTAGTTGATTTTATAGCTTCTGATAACTTCTTTTCTATGGAACCTAACGAAACTCGGGACATTGATATAAAAATCGTAAGAGGTCTTGAAACAAGTAAAGATCCTTCAAAACAAGAAATTATAAAGTCTTTCAAGATTCAATCTCTTTATGATATCATTAAATAAATTTCGTTTTTCTGTAGTTCATGAAGAGATTTAAATTATCATATTCTTATTAAATATACATTAAGAATAAAGTTATAAAATTAGTGTCGAGGTTTTATATTTGTTACATAATTTTTACCTTATTCATCAACATACAGGAATCTGTCTCATCCATAGAAAGTATGGAAGTATCGAGTTTAACCAAGATTTAGTAAGCGGCTTCCTCACCGCACTTAAGGATTTTAGTGTTGAATTCTCAAAAGGATCAGGAGAATTGAAAGTAATTGATATGCAAGTTTTTTATTTATTACTTGTTTTTAAGGAGGGTGTATTATGTACAGCTGCAGCAGATAAGAATGATGATGCAAAGATCACTCATAAAGTATTAACAGATATTATTGACAAATTTGTCGTTAAATTTGGAGATACTCTTAAAGAATGGTCTGGTGATGTTCGTATCTTTCGTGAATTCGAACAAATTATTGATAATGTTTTAATAAATGGAAAAGTTGCCGAAATTAAGCTTACAATCCCAATTTTAAAAATATTTAAAAAAGATTTTCTTAAATCTCAGAAAAGGATTGCTAAAAAAGGTCTAGTTTTATCAGAGGAAGATTTGCGTGTGGTAAGTGATAAGAAACCAGAATGGACATTAAAGCGATTACCTAAGCAGGTTATTACACAAGGATTTTTAGATGAAACAGAATATAAAATTGCCCATTTAGCTGATGGTTTTCATACTATCCCCGAGATTGCAGAAGAATCTGGTCAACCAGAATCACAAATTCAGAGGATAATTAAAAATTTTGATGATTTAGATTTGATTTCTTATATTGAAATTAAATGATGTTTAATTTAATTCTTTAAATTCTAATTTAATTTTACATTTATTTTAGGTTATTAGTAAATTTTCTTTTTTATTATAATTATATCAAATAATTTAATTGTAAATCATTATAGAATAAAATAACAATATTTTTGAAAATAGATTTACTAATTAAGTTAGGATGAATGTCAATAAAATTGATGAAAATATTTACGAGATTCCACCAAAAGCTTTGATGACACGGATTCACGGCAACATAGAGAAATTTCAAATGAGAGTACCTGTAAAGATTTATGCTAATGACTATATTTTAGAAAAAATTAAGTTAGATCGTACTCTTGATCAAATATGTAATGTGGCTTGTTTACAAGGAATAAAAAAACATGCTATTGCACTATCGGATGCTCATCAAGGATATGGGTTTTGTATTGGAGGAGTTTGTGGTACAGAAGCAGGATCGGGCATGATTTCACCTGGAGGTGTAGGATACGACATTAATTGTGGAGTTCGACTTTTACGTACTAATTTCATGTTTAAAGATATTAAAAATAATCTTCCTAACTTGATAAACACGATTTTCAAGAATATCCCTTCTGGTTTAGGATCTAAGGGTAAATTAAATATAAGCTATTCAGATTTAGATAAAGTTTTAAACCATGGAGTTAACTGGGCATTAGATAATGGTTACGCACTTGAAGAGGATATCAAACATTTAGAAGAAAATGGATGTTTAAAAGATGCCGATGCTAGTTTAGTTTCCCAAAAAGCAAAACAACGTGCAATCAAACAACTTGGTTCCTTAGGAAGTGGAAATCATTTCCTTGAAATCCAAAAAGTAGATAAGATCTATAATAATAGAGTTGCTAAAAAGCTAGGAATATTTGAGAACAACCAGATAACAGTAATGGTTCATACAGGGAGTAGAGCTCTCGGTCATCAAGTTTGTACAGATAGTTTACGGAATATCGAGCAAGCAATGAAAAAGTATAATGTTAAAGTCCCAGATAGAGAACTAGCTTGTGTTCCAGCGGATACACCTGAAGCTCAGAACTATTTAAAACAAATGGCATGTGCGGCCAATTTTGGATTCACTAATCGTCAGTTGATAACCCATTGGCTAAGAGAATCTTTTCAACATATATTAAAAAAAGATGTTGATGCTTTAGATTTCCATTTAATATATGGTGTTTGTCATAATATACTAAAAATAGAGGAGCACGAAGTTAATGGTAAGAGAATGAAATTAAACATCCATCGCAAGGGTGCAACTAGAGCTTTTCCACCAGGTCATCCCGCACTTCCTCAAGATTATAAAGTGATTGGTCAACCTGCTCTAATTCCTGGAACAATGGGTTCAGCATCCTATTTATGTGTAGGAAAACCAAAAGCAATGGATTTATCTTTTGGATCTACTGCGCATGGATCTGGTCGTGTAATGTCTAGAGCAAAAGCTACTAAAAAATATTGGGGACCTAAAGTAAAAGAAGATTTAGGAAGCAAAGGTATTTTGATAAAAAGTACATCAATGAAAATTTTGGCTGAAGAAAGTCCTGGAGCTTATAAAGATATTGATCAGGTAGTTCAAGTCAGCCATGATCTTGGAATTGTTGAAAAAATAGTAAGATTAGTACCAATCGGGGTTGTGAAAGGATAGTAAACTTTTAAATATCAAAAACAACATCAATTTCAATTTTATTCTTTTTTTCTTCAATTTTCATCATATTATATGTGATAGCTTTTACTTCTGTCCCGATTTCATGCTTTTCAATGTTAAAAACTTCTCCTTTGGCAATAGCTTCTAACTTATAATTATCATTATTTTTATCAATACTTTTTACTTTAACTGAGCTAAATACCAATTCTTCTACATCAAAAATGAAAAGAAATTCCGAGAGAAAATCAAATAGTAATGCTTCCTTGTCTTCTGAGACAATTTCTATGAATTTTTCTGTTTTAGGAAATATTAAATTTAAATCAGGACTTATAGTTGTCATCAAACTATAAACTATTTGTTCAAAAGCTCCTTCTAAGGTTTTTGAATATGCCTTTACGTACATGTCTGCCGTGTGATCTAAGAATTTAAAGCCTTCATCTTTCATCTTTTTAAAGTAACCTAATTAAGTCTATTCTATATAGATGTTTATTAATTAATAATAAATTTATCAAATATTATAAATTCGGAGGAGTTTAAAAAAAAAAATAAATATTAATAGTTAATGATTTACACGATTTATAGCGACTTTATATTTTATCAAGTAATTTCCTTTATAAAAAAATACAAAAATGAGCAAATCTATCTTTATTCTTATTTTTATGAAATGACTAAACGGAAGCCAACTTTGATTATTTGCTTAAAAGATTTTATCTTTTTTTTTGTAAAACCCAAAGATTATTTTAAGTGTATAGATGCAAAAGATAAGATTAGACGGGAAACAAGCTTTAAAAAGAAGATTCAAATAATTAGTGAAGAGAAGGTTTTTATAAAATTATTATTCAGATTATTTCCGGATTTGTATATCCATGACATAAAATTGGAAATAGATAATGATTCAGGTCAGAGAGAAATATCCTTATATTTTTTAACTTATAAAGAAAGAGGGGTGGCCATCGGAAGGGGTGGATCATATATTCGAATTATCAATGAATTGATTGAAAGATATATTATGTTCGAAAATAATGGAAAACCAATTGAAATTAAATGTAAAGCTATAAAAGCAGAGATTTGAGGGAATACAATATTTCGTCGCTAGAATGATTTTATTATTTTTTTTTAATTTTTTAAATTTTAAGACTCCAATAAAATGATTTTGATTAATTCTAGAATTTATAATATTACCTGTAAATTAATTTAATATTAATAATTTTTTGTTAGAATTGCCTATTTGAACTATCTACCAAGGAACATCTTTCAAACGAATTATATAAGCTATAGTATTCGCTATAATACTTACTGCAGGGGTTAGAATTATCAAAAAAATTATGATATAAAAATCAGGAAGAAAGAAGAGATATGGAGAAATGAATCCAGGGATGGAAATAAATAATAATGCACCCAAAGCAAAATCAAGCTGATCTACGATCCAAAAAGGAGCTCCACTTTTAATATCAAATCTCCTTTTCAGAAAAGAACCAAATAAATCCCCCACTACTGCTCCATATGAAGCAAATACAATTCTTATAAACAAAACAAGGAAATTGATTGGAAATTCTCCACCTATGAAATAATATTTAAAAATATCGATATTACTGTAAAGGATATACTCACCTTGATTAGACGCTTCAATAATAACTTCTTTAATAGGGAGCCAAAATACAATAAAGAGAAAAAAAATTAAGAATGATATTGGAATTCCAATGTATAATGGACCTTTTAATCCGTTCCATGTTTTATGATCTCCCAAAATTCTCCTACCATCTCTGAAATATCTTCCACCATCTATAGGTTTGCCCCCACCAGTAATAACCATAGAAGCATTTGAAATATAAGCTGGAACAATGGTTAAAAGGCTAAATATTAAAAGAGATACCCAATCTGCCCAAGAAAAAATAATTGATATAATAAGAAAATTTGTTAGAATTAAACAAGCAAAAATTAACGCTAAAATTATGGCAATCTTCTTATGGTTTTTTTGAGCTTTAGATAGGTTATTGTTAATTTGCAATTTAATATAATCCCTTGTTACAAAATTTAACATTAAAAAATTGAACAATTAAACAAATTTATAATTAAATTAATTCTTTTTTAATTGAAAATTTAATTAATAAGAACTTAATAAATATTGCTTCATAAATAATATTCTTTTAAAATACCGACAATATTAATATAAAATATTGAAAAGATTTATCAAAATTAAATATTAAAGCTTTAACATTTTTTTAAAGATTAATAATTAATTTTATAAATCCGGTAGAAATAATACACATATTTTGATATTTCAATGGCAAGACTTTCTATTATAAATTTGAATCATTGGTGTCATAATTGTTGAAAAATCATAATAACCACAATCAATTTAATATAGACAAATTTTATAAGAATTATCTTAAAGGACCACGAATATTTAGTAACCGCGACGCTTTGGAATCATCTTATGTTCCTGATACGTTACCTCATCGGGATGTTCAAATAAAGAATATTGCTGAAAAAACAGCATGTGCTTTGCTAGGAGATACACCACCATCATTTCTTTGCTATGGACAGACGGGAACTGGAAAGACTGCAACCATAAGATATGTAAGCCAAAAGTTAGCACATCAAAGTGCAAAGATTAAACCATGGTGGATATATATTAATTGTAACGTTGTATCGACTCCATATCGTATTTTAGCTCATATCTATAATACTATATCGAGATGTGAGAAAATTCCTCCTACGGGTCTTCCTAAAGATATAATATTCAAAAAATTATTAGGATTACTGGATTCAATAGTTGGTAATTCAATTTGCTTTTTGGTTTTAGATGAAATTGATATTTTAGTAAATAGGAAAGGGGGAAATGAAATTCTATATAACCTGTTAAGGTTGAATGAGAATTTAGATAAATGCAAAACAAGCCTAATTGGCATTTCTAATAAATTAAAATTTCGTGAATATCTCGATCCAAGAATACTCTCGAGTTTAGGAGAAGAACATATAGTCTTTCCGTCTTATGATGCTAGTGAGTTAAGGGATATTTTAAAAGAAAGGTCGAAAATTGCATTTCTTGATGGTGTTTTAAAGGAGGATATTATACCCTTAAGTGCTGCTCTAGCAGCCAAAGAACATGGAGATGCTAGAAAAGCACTTCAATTACTAAGAAAAGCAGGTGAAATCGCTGAGAGAGCCCAAAATAAATTTGTTACTTCAAAACATCTTGAAAAAGCTCAAGAAGATTTAGAAAACGATCATATTAAAGAATATATTAAAGGTATGCCACTTCAAGCTCAATTGGTTTTAACATCAATTTATTTATTATCAAAATTCAGTCCTGACCATATTATTATATCAGGAGATATATATGACGTTCATTCTGAAATAAGAGCATTAATTCCAGGAGTTAGACAATTAACGAAAAGAAGAATTAGTGATTATATTAATGAATTAGCATTAGCCGGAATAATATCTGCATATATTAAATCCATGGGACATTATGGAAGAACTAAAATAATTAAATTAGATATCACAAATGAATTAGTGGATAAAGTACTATGTGGAATCGAAAAAATTCAAATGATTTTAAATCATAAACCAATTTTGCTGCAAAAGGATAAAGTTAAACTAAAAAATAATATTTTTAAGAAATTAATTTAAGTTAAGAAATCCCAATCATCTATATTTTCTAAAATTTTATTAAGGAAATAAACCGCAATATCCTCATTTTTATCTTTTAATAATAAAAATAGTTTAATTAAATGCTTACAAAATTTTTTGCTTGTAGCTCTTCTTGTTTCAAAATCATGACAGTCATGACGTATAAATTTATTAGTTATGTCGATTTCAATTAAATATGATTCTTCTTTTGAACCAGCAACTTTTGATTTAATAATACCTTTTTTGGTATCTACTTCATTTAACTTATAAGAAGAATTAGAAATTGCTGCTGCTCTATTTAGTGTTTCTACGTCGATAAAGCTTTTTATTAGATTATTAAAATTTGTAGTGAGTCCAGTTTTGATTTCATTTTTTAGATGAGTAATACTTTTATAATCATTAATTTTGTCTATAATATCATTTGTTCTTTTCTTTTGCCAATTCTTTAAACGATTTTCTAATGCTGGCGATAATTTAAGATTTTGCTCATTATCTTTAATTAAAAGTTGATCCGTAATACATGAACTTATAAAAGAGAGGGCTCTATCAGGAGGTAAAAAAAAAAAATCATATGAAATTGTAAATAACAGATCAAATGATGATAAAAATGGCAAATCAATTATTTTCCAAAGGTATAATAGCATTTCAGAGTTATTATTACGAGGAATTATTATATTCATGAACCTTTCTTAATTTAGGTTTTATTTTATATAAATTATTTAAATACTAATTTTTAAGTCTAATTGAGTTCCTTTTAAAGTTTTTAGATCTATTATTGATAAAATTCCAGGAGTTGGGTGTATACCTAAAGAATTCATGAATTCCGTTTGACTTTGGAAACATCCTGAATTAACTAAAGCAATATTATTATAGTATCCAATTCCATTGATATGAACATGTCCAGTATGAAATATATCAGGTACTTTATCAATAACAAGCCAATCCTTATTTATGGGAGCTATTTGCGTTTTCCCTCCATAAATTGGAGCTAAATGTCTACATTTTAATAATTCTTTCATTGTGTCTATTGGTTTATTATTATCTAAACCGGGGATTAATTGATTTAAATCAAGAATACTATCACCATGATAAACTAATGTATTAACATTATGTGTTTGAACAATTGAAGGGTTACCAATACAAGTCACACCAATATTTATGAGTTCTTCAGAATATTTTTTAGGGACTGCTGGTCTTGGTAAAGCATTACGAACAGGTTCGTGATTCCCAGAGCTGTATAATATCTTTATATGATCTGGGACTTCAGAAAGAATTTCTTTTGCTTTTTTGAATTGTTCATAAATATCAGATATTGCAAGATCGCTTTTTTGTTTAGGATAAACTCCTATACCATCAACTAAATCTCCATTAATTATTATATATTTAATTGTTCCTGCTTTATCTCTCTGATTTTTGTTCCCAATTTTTCCCTTTAAAAAAGCAATAAACCTATTCCATAATTTTTCTTCAAACTCTTTGCTACCAATATGAGTATCAGAAATCAACGCAACAGATAATGGGTCATGCGATTTATTTGGTTTGTGATCTCTTGGAATATCAATTTTTGATATGTAATTACAATAAATTATCCCTTTTTTACCTTTTTCTCCAGGATTATAAGTACCTTCTATGTAAACCACCTGATCATTAAGTGTTCGTTCAGTAATTTTAATATTCTCTTGATTATCAGAATCCTTTCTAATTATAACATTCACCAGACCTGTGAGATCTTCTAAAGTAAGTATAAAATTATTATTTTTAGTTTTTCTAATTTCATTTACCATTCCTATTACTGACACAGCAACTTTACTCGATAATCTTAATATGTTATTTATATTATCAGCAGAATGGGCTTCAGTCCTCTTTCTCATTAATTTTTTTAATCTACTAAATTTATCCAAGGTTAGATCGTAAAAATCCTCATACTTTCCATTTGTATATATTTTTCCTGTTGGATCTTTTAAGATTTTAATTTGAGCACTATATTCTTTTGCGATTGGTTTAAAAATAAAAAATGAATTTGTACTTTCTATTGATTTTACTCTGTCCTTATTTATTGAGTTTGCCTTAATATTGTTATTATCATGTTCTTCAAGTATAGAAGATTTTACTGTAAATTCAAGATTTTTTACTTGAGTTTTTCTTTCCTGTTCTAAGGTTTTTTTTTTAACATCAATTAAATTGCATATTTGATTTTGATTTAATACACCTTTTTTATTCGAATTATCTTCAATTATATGCACCTCTTTTTTAATTAGTATTCTTTCTAATGATTTTTTAATCTCCTTATTTGGGATCTTCTTCAAAAAATTCTCAGTTAGATGACTTTTAAAGCTTGGAATAAAACTTGTCTCCTTAATGATTTGATTTATTATTTCGATAGGATTATCTAGCAGTAAAATAAAATCTAGAAGTGGGGGAGTAATATTTATTCCTGAATTAATTAACATTCTTAAGATATTTCTCTTATTTTCAATATTATCGATTTTCAATGTCTTATTTTCCAAGATAGAATCACTATAATTATTGTAGGTTAAAATTTAATTATTTATTATTAAAGGAAAAACATTGATTTTTTTTATAGAAAGAGACAGTAATAAATTACCATTGTCTACAAATTTATAAGGAAAATAGCAGATTAATAATTGAATTTATTTTAAGTTAGGAGATAATTATATCAATACTTGGTTTGTCTTCTATTTATGCTGAAAATCAAATTGAAATTTGAGAAAATATGGTAGAAATGAATAAGGAAGTGGAAGAATACTTTACATTAATTCAACAAAAAGTTGATCAATGTTATATGATTGCAGAAGAAGCTCGTAAGAAAGGGCTTGATCCCGAATTATCAATAGAATGTCCTCAAGCAAAAGATTTAGCTGGAAGGGTTGAAAAATTAGTTGGACCAGAAGGGATTGCTAAAGATATAAGAGATTTAAAAGAAGAAGGATATAACGAGGATGAAATTGTATTTAAAGTGGTTACATATATATTAGATAAGAAAGTAGGAAACATTGAATCTTTAGAGGAAAGAGTTGAAAGAGCTATAAGAGTAGGATTAGCAATAAAAACAATGGGTGTTGTGAGTGCACCACTCGAAGGGATCTCTAAAATATTAATACGAAAAGATCAATATGGCAAAAAATATTTATCTCTATATTTTGCAGGTCCAATTAGAGCTGCAGGAGGTACAACTGCTGCATTATGTGTTTTAATAGCGGATTATGTTCGAAGGAAATCAAATATCCCTAAATATGAAGCAACTGAAGCAGAAATTGGTAGATATGTTGAAGAGGTAAAACTCTATGATAGATTAGTTCATTTACAATACCCGTCTTCTAATCGTGAAATTAGATACGCTGTCAAGAATTTACCAGTAGAAATAAATGGCGATTCGACTGAAAATGAAGAAGTATCAGCATTTAGAGACTTACCTAGAATTGAGACAAATAAGATAAGAGGGGGTGCATGTCTAGTTTTAAATGATGGGCTCCTACTTAAAGCTCCAAAACTTCTAAAAATAGCTCAGAATATGAATTTGGAAGGTTGGGAGTGGTTAGATAAATTAAAGAAAATTGTTCAAAAAGAGGAGGGTCAAAAAAGTGATGAGAAGAAAGATGAGTTGGATGATAAAATAAAAATTGTACCAAATTCTAAGTATGTTGCTGATATTATTGCTGGAAGACCTGTTTTTAGCCATCCTTCTGAAATAGGAGGTCATAGAATCCGATATGGCAGATCTCGAAATACAGGTTTAGCTGCTGGGGGTCTTCATCCAGCTACAATGGGCCTACTAGATAATTTTATTGCTATTGGAACTCAATTAAGAATAGAGAGACCTGGAAAAAGTACAAGTATATGTCCTGTGAACAGTATTGAGCCTCCTATTGTAAAATTGGTTAATGGTGACGTTATTAAAGTTAAAAGTTATAAATATGCAACAAAAATTTTTCCAGAAATTGAAAAAATTCTATTCTTAGGTGATATTCTTTTCGGATTCGGTGAGTTTGCTGAAAATAATCATAAATTAATTCCATCTGGTTATGTAGAAGAATGGTGGGCATTAGAATTAGAAAAAACTGTGAAAGGAGAAAAAAATATTACTCAGAAATTACGTAAATTCATAGATAATCCTTTTAAAAATAAACCAACAGCTGAAGAAGCTATTGAAATCTCTCAAAATTATAAAATTCCTCTTCATCCATCATATACTGATTTTTGGGGGAATTTATTAATTGAAGAGTTAAAATTTCTAAGAGATGCTTTAGTAGAGGGTTATAGAGAACATGAAAATAAGATAATTTTGCCCAATAGAGAGGAAATAAAAAACATGTTAGAAAAAGCTTTTGTAATTCATAAAATTAGAGAGAATAAAATAGTTTTCAGTAAAGCTATGAATTATATTTATAAGGTAATTTTTAAACTTAAAAGTAATAATTATGAAGAAATTACTAATAAAGATGATGTTTTTAATTTCTTTTACAATATCTCTTCCATAAAAATCAAAAATAAGGCACCATACTTTATGGGTTCACGAATGGGAAGGCCAGAAAAATCAGAGAGAAAGAGTATGAAAGGGGTTCATTCTTTATTTCCTCTCAGTGATAAAGTGGGAAGTTCACGATCAGTGTTAAAAGCAATTGATTTGCAGAAAGTAAAAATCGATGTATGTAGAAAAAAATGTCAAAAATGTGGAAAAGTAAGTATATTTAATTTGTGTCCAAATTGCAAAAATCATACAGAATTAATGAAAGTGTGTGAAAATTGTAAAAAAATATTTGATAAAAATGAGAAGAAATGTACGCTATGCGGTCAAGAATTAAAATTCTCGAGTGAAGCAATGTTTAATATAAAGCAACACATAAATTCAGTGCTAAGAGAGATGAAAATTTCGTTACCATCTAAATTAAAGGGAATTTATGGCTTAACGAACAAATTTAAAATACCCGAACCTATTGAAAAAGGTATTCTTAGAGCAAAGAATAATGTCTTAGTTTATAAAACCGCTGAAATTCGATATGATGCAACTGATATTCCCCTAACTCATTTTAAACCTGAAGAAATAGGGATTTCTATTACAACTTTGAAAGAACTAGGATATTCACACGACTTTAAAGGAAATCCTCTTACTAATGAAAATCAAATAATTGAGTTAAAAGTTCAAGATGTTATATTATCCGAGGATTGCGCCCATTATTTTATTAAAGTTGCTAATTTTTTGGATGATGAATTAGAAAATTTCTATAAAATGGTTCGATTCTATAATATTTCTAAAAAAGAGGATCTAATTGGGCACCTTGTTGTAGGGTTAGCTCCTCATACTAGTGCCGGTATCATTGGAAGAATAATTGGATTCACTCCAGCTAGGTCTATCTATGCACATCCATTTTGGCATAGCGCAAAAAGGCGAAATTGTGATGGTGATGAAGATGGCATCATGCTTCTATTAGATCCTTTATTAAATTTTTCGCGTTATTACTTACCAAGTAAAATAGGAGGAAAGATGGATGCTACCTTAGTTATTGGTACCTTATTAGATCCTAATGAAATTGAAACAGAAGCTCATAACGTTGATACATCCTTTCAATATCCCTTAGAATTTTATAACGCCACCGAACAGTATACTTCTCCTTCAAAAATAGAAAATATGATGAATTTAGTAAAAAATA
Organism: Promethearchaeota archaeon; assembly: GCA_016840085.1. Taxonomy (GTDB): domain Archaea; phylum Asgardarchaeota; class Lokiarchaeia; order Sigyniarchaeales; family SOKP01; genus Loki-b32. The sequence goes on along the minus strand of JAEOTA010000086.1, from coordinate 37,246 downwards.
GATTAGGAACACCTGAACAATATGAAAATATTGGTTTTAACATCCCAACTGATAATATAAATGAAGGTCCTAAAACAACATCTTATAAGAAATATGAAACAATGGATGAAAAAATAGAAGCACAACTATATCTTGGAAAAATAATAAAAGCAGTTAATGTAAAAAAGGTGGCAGAAAAAATTTTATCAACACATTTTAACCCAGATATTTTAGGAAATTTAAGAAAATTTAGTGTACAAAAATTTAGATGCGTAAAATGTAATTCTAAATACAGAAGAGTTCCTATTTCAAATGCAGGAAAATGTCCTAAGTGTGGAAATAAAGTAATATTAACTGTTAATAGGGGGGGGATTGAAAAATATATTCCTCGTGCTTTGAAATTATGTAACGAATTCAAATTGGATAACTATACTATTCAAAGAATGGAGCTGATTGAAGAATATGTAGAAAGCTTAACGAATAATCCTAAAATAAAACAACATAAATTAGCTGATTTTTTTTAAGTTGAATTAATTCCTGTATCTATGCATTTCAAGGCATGGTAACATATTTCTAGGCACCCATTTAGATTTTCTACTGAACATTTATCTGGTGTATCTCTTAAAGAGTGGATATATTTAGAATCTTTATCTGAATGAAAATAAACTATTTGTAACTTCTTCTTAACTCTTTTAGCACACTTTCTAAAGGATTTATGGTCGCTTTTTGGCTCAAAAATTTTATTATATATAGTAATAGGTATTTTTAATTCATTAGATGTTGTTTGGAAAATATTATTTAATCTATTATTTAATTTATGTCTTCTTACAAGACCAACTTTATTCAATAGTCCAATGTAAGTACCAACCATATCTATATTAATATTAATAGAGCTATTGAGTTCATATTTTTGATTTAAATCTTCAAAATAATCTTCACAGAACTTTTTTGATCCTTTCAAACCCCATTCTTCTGCTCCAGGCCATATGAATAGTAAATCCATTTTCTTAAGTGGATCTTTTTTAAATAATTTAGCTAATTCAATCAAAATAGCTACTCCACTTGCATTATCAATTGAATTAGCTGATGGTTTTTCATTAAATATAAGATATAATATCGGGATTGAAATAATAATTCCACTTAATGATAATAAAGCTATAAGGATAACTATATTTTGTGGTACTGAGTATAAATCTAGTAAATCAAAGGTAAGCCATATTGATAAAACTACTATTATAAAACTATAAAATACTATTATTAATCGGTACATAAAAAAAATTATCATTTGAATTCTATAAGGAATATTTGCTGAAATAGAATCATAATGTGCTGATAAGATTACAATTGGTCGATCTTGTATAGTTTCCTTCGCTGGAATTTGTGTAAAAATATTTTTTGATGACTCTTTTTTTATTAATGTCATATTACGAGTTCTTTCAAACATATGTTTTATTACAAAGTAAGCGATTATAACTAAAATTAAACGTGAAAGTAAAAGATATGTTAAAATAATTAAATAACTAGTACGTATTAATATTCTCACAGGTCCAGTCCATTCAAAATATTCAAATTTCGACTTAATATTATCTTTTGCTAATTCTTTTTCTATGTAATCTGTTGCTTTTGTTTCTCCTATTGATGATGCAGATCGCTTAAAAGCTAAAGATTTAATATGTTCTATTGTGGCTAATTCGTTAGTTAATACTATATTTGAAATAGAAACAACTCCAACTTTTGTTCAATTTAATCTAATCTATTTAATATCATTATTAAATACAAATAAAATAATTTATAATTTTCTCAATATCTTAACAATTCAACTATAAGTGCAGGAGGTGGGATATTCCATCGAGATCGAGGAGATCCAAGTCAATTTTTGAACCCACGAAGACCTATGTCACTAGAACCTCAGTTACGCCGTATATATATATAATAATATAATAATCTAGCGCCGTAGACCAGGCTTGGCAACTCCTGCATTAATAAGAGAATTTTCGTTTAATTTATTTTCTTAAAATATCGATTTAGATAATGTTTTAAATGTTTAAAATTTTTTTTCTTTATTATTTTTAACTAATACTTGCAAACATGAGAATTCATTAGCAAGTTTGAATTTGAAAATATTGACGAATATTATACTAATTTTTAGTATAATTTTTAATTAAAAATCGATATTCTAACTTAAATTTATTTTATATATTTGAAATTAACATAAGGAAGATTTGAATTTTCTAAAATTTAATTAAAATAACGAAATTTTTCAATTAATTTTTATAAACTAATACCTCTATTTCATTACTATAGAGGATTATCGTTTTCTATAAATTTTTAAGCTAAACTTATTATATTAAATAATAAATTCTAGTTATATTATATTGCATTAAAGAACAAACTTTTGAGGTTTTCAAATTCATGTCTGTTGATCGTAAAAAACTGGAAGCATTGCTTCAATGGTATAAGCAGGAAATCGGAGAAAATTTGATCGTTGCTCTTATTGTAAATAGAGAAGGATTAGTGATGGCTACTTTAAAAGGATCTTCAGAGGTGGAGGTAGAGGAGGATGTAATTGGGGGAGTTAGTGCATTAGTAGAACCTGTTCTAACAAGGATTACCGAAGAATTTAGTTCAGGCTCTTTTGGAACAGGTACTTTCGACACAGAAGACCATAGATTTATTTTTTGTGAAGCTGGACCAGAAGCTATTTTCGTTACTGTTTTAAATTCAATTGCTATGGTAGATCCTGTTTTCCCATACGCTTATTTAGCTGCTGAGAAAATTTCTCGAATATTCGATGGAAGAACTGTAAGTCCTGTAATTCCCAAACTCATTTCTGATGATATTACTCCAAAAATAGAAAGAAAAGTAGATAAACTTCAAAAAATTAAGATAAAATCAGGAGAGTATGCGTACAAACTGATCTTAGGAGGGGAGGGAGGGGTTGGGAAAACTAGCATGGTTCATCGCTTTGTTGAAGATTCCTTTCAAGCAGATTATAAATCCACAATTGGGACGTCTATTATGAAAAAAGAATGTGAATTTGAAGGATTAGAATCAAGGGTACGTTTTGTTATATGGGATTTAGCAGGTCAAGCACAATTTAAGAGAGTAAGACAAACTTATTTAGGAAATGCTGAAGTAGGTATCTTGGTTTACGATGTAACCAGTCAAGATACGTTTGAAAGTATTGAAAGCTGGTTTAAAGAAATTAAAAGTGTATCACCCAATATCTCATTAATTTTAGTTGGAAATAAAATAGATTTAGAAGAGAAGCGAATTATATATACTGAAAAAGGTGAAGAACTTTCAAAAAAATTAAAGCTCTCATATATTGAAACTTCAGCTAAAACTGGAGAAAATATCAATGATGCTTTCAAAATGCTTGCGTTACAAATGATAAAACGGTATGCTTTTGCTGAAGAAGTGTAATTGAAGCCTCTGGGGGGAATTGAACCCCCGATCTACAGATTACGAATCTGTTGCTCTCAGCATAAAATATATTATCGTATAATACTATACCACTAAGCCACAGAGGCAATTAAATTAATTAATGAATACTAATAATTAAAAAATTATAAATTTTTTCTAATGAGGAGTAAAAAAAGTTTACGAGATCTTGGAGAACTCAAAATAATCAAAATAATAGAAAGATTAATTTTTGAAAAAACAGGAAAAAAGCTGATTAGAGATGATTGCTTTTTCTATACTCTTAAGTCTGAAATTACTAAAGAAGGCGGACCATTAGATAATTTAATTTTTAACTCTGATATGTTAGTGTCATCAACAGATGTGCCATCAAATATGAATCATTATCAAATAGGACGTAAATCAATTTTAATGAATATTAGTGATTTAGTTGTTAAAGGCATAGCGCCTAAGGGAATAATAATTTCTTTAGGTCTTCCAGGAGGAATGAAACTTAGAGAATTTAGAGAATTGATGAATGGTGTTATTGATTATTGCCTAAAATGGAATTTAGATTATATTGGAGGAGATCTTAATGAAACTAAGGAATTAATTATTAATCCCACTGTGTTTGGTATTCAGAATAATTCACACATAATTTATAGAAAGGGTATGAAAGAGGGAGATCTATTAATTACTAATGGAAAGTTTGGTTTAACAGGAGTAGGATTTGATATATTAATAAATAAAAAGGGAACTTTAGATGAATATCCAAAATTTAAAAGATCTATTAAATCTGTTATTGAAATTGAGGATTTAGGAAAAGAAGGTTTTATTTTAGCTGAAAATCATTTGGTCACTGCAAGTATTGATTCCTCTGATGGATTATTTAAATCCTTGAAAGATTTAATGTTATCTAATCCTAATTTAGGATTTGAAATAGATTATAACCAAAATTTAATAGATAGTGAAGCTATGAAATACTCAAAAGAATTTGATATTCCATTAGAAAATCTAGTTTTTAATGGTGGTGAAGAATTTATTCATTTATTTACAATAAATCCTAAAATTTTGGATAAAGTGCAAGCAATTATTCAAGCTAATGGTGGAAATATATTTAAAATTGGAAGCGTTATATCTGAAAATCGTATCTTTATCATAAAGGATAATAGGAATATTGAGCTTAAAAATTATGGTTTTGAACATTTCAGAAAAACTAATTAAATTACTATATTTATAAATACATAACTGAAAAGTAAAGGATAAGATCCTTCATAAAATAAAATTTTTATATAATTGCGGATTTATTCTAATACTAAAAGCACTTAGGTGCTGAAAAGTATTTTTAAGGGCTATTGGCGCAGACAGGTAGCGCAGCAGGCTTTTAACCTGACTTTTATGGCAAAATCTTCCATAAAAAGAAAGGTCAGGGGTTCAATTCCCCTATAGCCCGTTCTTTTATTATTTTTCTATTATCAACTCTTCTAATAAATTTTTTTTAAAGAAAAATTTATGAAATTTATAAATTTATAATTACATAAAGATCTCTCTCAATATTTGGTAGTATGGAAAAATCAGAATTTAAATTACCATCTGATGAATCTGAGCAATTATTAGTAAAATCCCAAGATAATACCAATTCAGATTATGGTTGTGAACCTGAAAAAAGAAGTCTCGAAGCGCTTCTACAATATGGCGTCATAAATTTAGATAAACCAAGTGGTCCTACTAGTCATGAAGTAGTTTCATGGGTTAGAAAAATATTAGGCATTTCCAATGCAGGACACGGTGGAACATTAGATCCGCGTGTTACTGGAGTTTTACCTTGTGCGCTTGGAAAAGCAACAAGAGTTTTGTCTTCTCTATTAACCGCAGGTAAAGAGTATATAGGAGTACTATATTTACATACTCCAGAAACGCGAAAAAGGATAAAAAGAATATTTAAATTATTCACCGGAAGAATATATCAAAGACCGCCATTGAAATCATCTGTTGTAAGAAAAATAAGAGTTAGGGAAATCTATTATTCTGAAATACTTGAAATTGAAAATAACCATATTTTATTTAGAATAGGATGTGAAGCAGGAACTTACATACGAAAGTTTTGTTTTGATATTGGCGAAGCTCTCTGTTCTGGTGCTCATATGCTCGAATTAAGGAGAACACGAGTGGGAAATTTTAAAGAAAATGATAATTTAATAACACTCCAAAATTTAAAAGATGCATTTACAATTTTTCAAATTGATGGTAATGATTATTACTTAAAAAAAATAATTTTCCCAATGGAAAAGATGGTGTCGCATATGCCTAAAATTTTTATTAGAGACACAGCCGTTGATGCTATATCTCATGGTGCAGATTTAGCTTCAGCGGGAATTTGTTATATAGATGCTAGAATTAAGGTGAATATGATGGTTGCAATAATGACTTTGAAAAGAGAATTAATTGGATTTGGTATATCATTGAAAACTGCGATGCAGATATATAAAGCAAAAAAAGGAATATTAGTTAAGACAAATAAAGTTTTTATGGAAAGGGGAGTTTACCCGAGATGGGATGAGAGAAAATAAACTTTCATGGTTTCGATGACAAACAAAAAACAACATTATTATACACAATTTCCTGATGTAAATGTTAAGATTAATACAATTTCAGAAAGCTTAAGGAGACATCTTTATATTTTTAAGACTACTACAGGTGTGTTTTCATTTAATAAGATAGATTTAGGGACTAAAGTTTTAATTGAAAATATGATTATTCCCAAGGGGGCTAATTTTTTGCTCGATTTAGGATGTGGTTATGGCCCTATTGGAATTGTTTTAGGCTATGAATCATCAAAAAGTATTGTTTATTTAATAGATATTAATAAACGAGCAATTTGGTGTGCAAGGGAAAATATTAAGATTAATTTACCAAATAATAGAAAGAATGCTATTACATTATCAGGAAATTATTTTGAACCGATAAAAAACAAAAATTTAAAATTCGATGGAATTTATATGAATCCTCCACTTCGACAAGGAAGAAAACAGTTTTTACAATTGATACATGAAATTCCTAAATATCTAACTAATAATGGTTCATTTCAATTTGTGATTAAAAAAAAAATGGGTGCTCAATATATAATGAATTTTCTTAACGACTCTTTTTCAAATGAAAAAATAGATATATTATGCAAAAGAAGTGGTTATTGGGTCTTTAAGTGCTTTAATATCAATTAAGTAAATTCACTGTTCCTATAAAATTAATAGAAAGAGTCTAAAAATAATAAAATTTTTTAGAAACGTAAGATTTCTTTAATCAAAAATCGAAGCAAAAGTTGATTTTTCCTTGACTAAGAAGAAAAAGATTGATGTCTTACTTCATAAATTTGTACCCCAACATATTCTTTTAACTAAAGAAGAGTCTCAAGAACTTTTAAATAAATATAAAATAGATGTAAATGATCTACCTCAAATGTTTGAAAAAGATCCTGTCGCCATTGCAATAGGAGCAATAGAAGGAGATATCGTCAAAATTGTACGTGATTCAAATACAACAGTTAGAACTGTAGATTATTTTCGTTATGTGAAAAAAGAGAAAGTTTAAATTTTTATTTATAATAAAATTTAGGATGGTTTAGTATTTTTGAGTTCTGAAAAATTATCAAATGAAGATAAATGGATAATATTAAAAAGTTTATTTGACGAAAAAGGTTTAGTTCGTCAACATTTAGATTCTTACAACAATTTCATTGAATATGAAATGCAAACAATTGTTGATGAATCTGGAGAAGTCATACCTGATATTCCGGGGTTTAAAATAAAATTTAGTAAAATTAAAGTTGGTGTTCCAAAAGTAAGAGAAGCTGATGGAGCTACTATGGAAATTACCCCTATAGAAGCAAGAATCAGGGAATTGAGTTATGCAGCGGATATAACTTTGGAAATGACTCCAATCACCATAGATGAACGAACACAAAGAGAAGAAGCTGAAGAAACTCTTGATATTTATATTGGTAAAATTCCAATTATGCTTAAAAGCTGTCGATGTCCATTAGAAAGCTTATCTGAACAAGAATTAATTAATCGAGGTGAAGACCCGTTAGATCCAGGCGGATACTTCATAATAAATGGAACAGAGCGTGTCCTTGTCACTCAAGAAGATTTAGCGCCTAACAGAATATTAGCAGAAGAAGCAAGTAGAAGTTCTAGTGCAACCCATCAAGCAAAAGTATTTTCAACCAGAAGTGGATTCAGGGCACCAGTAACAATAGAAAGGAAAAAAGATGGAAATTTAAGAGTTTCATTTCCTTCAGTTCCAGGTAAAATTCCATTAGCTATTTTAATGAGAGCATTAGGTTTACATTCAGATAGAGAGATATTTGAAGCTATATCTGAAAATGAAGAAATTCAAAAAGAGTTAATCCCAGTAATAGATGTTGCTTCTGAAATTCAAGTATTAAAAGATCCAGAAAAATCTCAGCAAAATGCTCTTGATTATATCGGAAAAAGAGTTGCTATTGGACAAACAAAAGATTATCGAATTAGAAGAGCCCTCCAAGTTCTAGATAGATACCTTTTACCTCATATAGGTAATGCAGAAGAAGATCGTATTAAGAAAGCATATTATTTAGGACAGATGGCTCAAAAAGTAATGGAACTTGCGTTAGGGTTGAGAGAACCAGATGATAAAGATCATTATGCCAATAAAAGATTAAAGTTAGCTGGAGAATTATTTACCTCTTTATTTAGAGTAGCGTTTTTAAATCTTGTAAAAGATATTAAATATCAATTAGAAAGAACTGCTGTTCGAGGAAGAGCTCCAAACATAAAAACGGCTGTTAGAGCAGACGTTATCACAGAAAGAATAAGACATGCGTTAGCTACTGGCAATTGGGTCGGAGGAAAAGCAGGTGTAAGCCAATTATTAAATAGAACAAATCATGTTGGAACATTAAGTCATTTAAGAAGGGTTATCTCACCGCTAAGTCGAAGTCAACCTCATTTTGAAGCTAGAGATTTGCATCCAACTCAATGGGGCAAAATTTGTCCAGCTGAAACTCCTGAAGGGCCAAATTGTGGTTTAGTCAAAAATCTTGGATTAGCTTCAATTATTTCTGTTGGAGCTGATGAAAAAATAATTGAAAACATTTTAATCGATTTAGGAGTAATCCCTATAAATGAAGTCCAAAATATCAAAGGGGATAAGATTAAAGTCTTTTTAAATGGTAAACTAGTAGGAATTCATCAGCAACATAATCCATTTATTCGCCAACTTAGAGAAAAAAGAAAAAAAGGAGAAATTGGTCAGCATGTTAATATTGGATACTACCATGATTCTAAAGAAATTCAAATTAACTGTGATGCAGGGAGAGCAACACGCCCCCTTTTCGTATTGAAGAATAAAAAATTGCAAATTACAAAAGAAGATATTGAAAAATTAAAACAAAATAAATATATTTGGTCAGATTTAGTCCAAAAAGGTGTCCTTGAATATTTAGATGCGGAGGAAGAGGAAAATGCATATATAGCTATGTTTGAAGATGATATAACAGAAGAACATACTCATTTAGAGATTTCACCTGCTGCAATTCTAGGAATTTGTGCTTCTATTATTCCCTTTCCGGAACACAATCAATCTCCAAGAAACACTTATGAAGCAGGAATGGTAAAACAAGCATTAGGTTTATTTGCTGCAAATATGCATTTACGCCTTGATACAAGAGGCCACACTTTACATTATCCCCAGCAACCTTTAGTAAAAACCAGTCCAATGGAGATAATAGGTATTAATAAACGCCCCGCTGGACAGAATTTTATCGTTGCTATGATGAGTTTTGAGGGTTTCAATATTGAAGATGCAATAATTATCAATAAGGCATCTATTGAGAGGGGCCTTGCTCGAAGTCATTTCTTTAGAACATATGATGCTGAAGAACGGAAATATCCAGGAGGAGAAGTTGATAAGTTCGAAATTCCAGAAAGAGGAGTCAGGGGATTCAAATCTGCTGAATCGTATCGTTTACTTTCGGAAGAAGATGGTATTATAGAACCTGAAACTCAGGTTAATGGAGGAGATGTACTAATTGGGAGGACCTCTCCACCAAGATTTATAAAATCATATGAAGAATTCGAATTAATGCAACCAAATAGACGTGAAACTTCAAAGAACATGCGACATAATGAAAAAGGAATTGTAGATACTGTTATCATTTCAGAAACTGTCGATGGAAACAAACTTGTAAAAATTAAAGTAAGAGACTTAAGGATTCCTGAATTAGGAGATAAATTTTCATCTCGTCATGGTCAAAAAGGAGTACTTGGATTAATAGTAGAGCAATCTGATATGCCTTTTACCTCATCTGGAGTTATTCCTGATATAATAGTAAATCCCCATGCTATGCCTTCAAGAATGACTTTAGGACAACTTTTTGAGGGAATAAGTGGTAAAATAGCATGTATTACAGGAAAGTTGGGAGATGCTACAGCATTTGAATGGATAGATATTACTAAACTTCAAGAACAGTTAGTAGAAGTTGGGTTTGAATTTAATGGTAGGGAAATAATGTATAATGGAATTACTGGAGAAAAATATGAAGCAGGTATATACTGTGCCCCAATATACTATCAAAAATTATATCACTTAGTTGCGGACAAACTTCACGCTAGAGCACGTGGACCTGTTCAGATTTTAACAAGACAGCCAACAGAAGGCAGAGCTAGAGAGGGGGGATTACGATTTGGCGAAATGGAGCGTGATTGCCTTGTTGGTCACGGATCTGCTCTATTATTGAAAGAACGCTTATTAGATGAATCAGATCGAACCGTAATTCTTGTTTGTGAGAAATGTGGGCTATTAGCAGTTTATGATCGAAATCGAGATAAACGATACTGCCCAGTATGCGGAGAAGGAACAATAATATCGAAAGTTGTTTGTTCATATGCATTTAAATTGCTATTACAAGAAATGATGAGTTTAGGGCTCGCTCCAAGACTTAAACTTAAAGAAAAAATATAATATATTAAAAAAATCTATTTTCTTTCATTTAACTAAGTTAAATTTTATATCAAAAATTCAGTATTTAATAAAAAAATTGAGATTTTTTTCTAATATTTCTAAAATCCGAATCCCAAGAACGTGTACAACTCTGGTATTAAAGAATACATGATATACAATATGAAGAGTGTCAATAATGAAACCCACACTGATTTATCCCATGGTAAATCGATTAAAAATTTGACTAGTACCAATAATATAAGGAATCCAATAATTGGTGTTAAATTTGTTAAGTAATTAGCACCACCGCCGTCAATAGCATCTCTTATTCCAGCTAATGCATCTCCAATTGCTCCTAAAACCATATTAACTGCGTTAAGTATAACTGGTAAAAGTAAGACAATAACAAAAGCTAATAACAGAATCAAGAATTTTTTATCTGATGCCTTCGTTTTAGACTCTAAAAGAATTACAACTAGATATATTATCAATGTTACTATAACTGTCGCTAATATCAACCACAATATAAATATCAAAGGTTCTGCATCTTGAAATAACATAATTTAAATCCTAAATAATATTTTTTTCTTATGATTAATTTAAGGTATGTTGTACTAAAAATATTACATTTCTTCTTTTTTAAATATTAACTTAATAATTTAACAAATGTGAAAAATTTAATTATATTAATATCAAAATGATGTAGTAGACTATCTTATGAGATAAGACGGATGAGCGGAGTGTGTTCCTAGAACTTCTACTTTTTTATCAAGTTAAATTATACCAATAGACTCGTATTTTGATCCAAAATGGCTGACTTAAAGAAAAAAGTTAATATTCCAATGTATTTGATTTGGGTTGAAAAAAGTATTATTAATAAAATAATGAAATTTATGTGATAAAGTAGGGTTTTCTAAGAAATTATGTTATATGTTTTTTAAATTCCCCAATTTAACAAAAAGAAGTGGAAAGCAAATCCTAAGAAAATAGACACAATTAAGATACTGATTATAGATAATCGAACTGATTTCTCTCTACCATATTTTGTATATACTATAAGGATGGCTAATGCTATTAATCCGATGATAAGGAAAATCCACGCTAAAACCCATAATGATAATGAAGGAACCATTGCCATTTTTAATCGATTTTTTTATATTCAGTATTTTTACTTATGTTTTATTTTTTTTTAAGTTTATTAATGAATAAAATTTAAAACTATATTCTCTTGATAATTAATTGATATTGTTTATTTCATTTTCTTAGAAAAATAAGCGAGAATTGAAAATGCATTTTCTTATAGAATTAATTGAAACCCCTATTTTAATGGATCCTGCTAAACTACACATTAATATCCATCGTCATTTTTATCGGTATTCAAGAGGTGAGTTTCTAGGACCTGCATTAAAGATATTAAAATCAAATACTCGTATAACACTTAAAAGTACTCATGAATATGAAGATCTAATAGCTGAAATCGTAGCTAACACAATACCCGAAGATAAAATAGAGATTAAGGGTTCTTTAATAACTGGGAGTGATATAAGTAGTACTATAAATGATCTCGGATTTGATTGGGATTTGAAAAAGTCAACGGGAAAAACTATAAATTATAAGGCAATAATTTTTAGTAACACTACTAAAAGTTCTTTACTTAGAAGTATTGAAGAATTCAGGAAAAATAGTTATTATTTAATTTCTTTCAATGTAAATTCTACTTGTAAATTGACTACAAAGAAAAATATTCCACAACCTTCAAAGAAGAAAGTTGAAGAAGATAATGTAAGTAAGAGAATTCAATTCTGTACTGGAGTTATTAACAATTCTGAACATAATATTAAATTACTTTTAGACTTAGCTTTACCTGATTTTAAATTAAACCTTAATAGGAAATGGAAAAATATTCTGATTACTAATAATTATAAAATATCTGATTTAGTTTTGCCTGAACACGTAAATGATTGGGGTTTAAAGCGAATTTTAGCAATAAGAAAGGGAAAACTATTTAGATCTATTGATATAGATGGTGAAATTATAGAAAAACAATATTCAATTGTTGTGTGATAACTATAACTTACAATTTGTATTACTATTTTAAAAAAATTTAATTTTTATAAAAACTTATAAATATCAATTTAGAATTAAATGAGAATGAGGCATAATCGTATTAAAGAACTAAATCCATTCTTACAGTCTTTTCTATACATTATTGGTGGTGATATTGCAATACATGTCGGAGAGGAACTTTTAAATTCCGAATCTGAGGATATAACTGATGAGGATATCACCGAGAATATTAAAGACCGTATTAATGGAACAGAAGTTGATTTTGAACCAGAAGATAGTGAAACCTTAAAGTTAAACACAGTACGGAAAACATTATATAAATTATATTCTGAAAAATTAGCTCAATTCAGACGCATAAGAGATAAATCTACAGGATGGTTTATATATTATTGGTGGCATGAGTTTGACTTACTTGAAGAAATACTTCTTGAGAAAAAGAAATTAGTCGATAGTAAAATGAGAGATAGGTTAAGATTTGAACAGAACAATTATTTTTTTATTTGTAAAAATTGTCAAAACACAAATATTAAATATAATTTCGATGACGCTTTTGAGCTTAATTTTAGATGCCCTGATTGTGGAAATCATCTAGAAGCTCAAGATAATCATAAAATTATCGAATTTCTAAAAAATAAAATTGCTTTAAATCAAAAAACAAAGATAACAATTAATGAGAAGTAATAAAAGAGTCTTTTTAATAAATAATTCATCAATAATTAAGTATTAATACTTCTTTTTGTATGAAGAGACCAAAAAAATTTTATAATCTTATTTTTTCTTTTTAATAAAAGCAATATCTCCTAAAGATGAACCTTTAGATTTTTTAATAAATCTATTCTCATGAGTAATAGATTCGGAATCATCAATTTTCTTTAATAATTTTACGTCATAAATCTTCTCAATTTTTTTAGCTAATCTAATTGTTGGTTTAACTTTTCCAGATTCAATTCTTCTTATTAATGAAGGTTTCTCATTCATTTTTTGAGCAAACTGATCTTGATTTAGTTTAAGTTTACTTCTTATATCTCTTATTTTTTTATCGTAATCTTGAACAATTTCTAAGTTTTCAACAATATTATTTTTATAGTTTTTTTTTCTCGGAGTTTGTGTAGGCTTTTGGTGATATGAACTTTTTGCTTTAATAGTTGTAGTTGTTTTATTAATTTTTGTCCCATGTTGAGCACAATTATGACATACAGTAATTTTAGCACCTTCTAGTAATACCCTTTGTCCTTTTCCCCAAATTATGCCACCACATATAGGACATTCCTTATCTATTTCATTATATTTGGGTTTTGGCATAAAGTTCTCTTAAATGTTATAAATTGAAAGAATCTTATTATAAGTATAAATTTTACTGAAGAACTCTTATAATTTATGGTTAAGACATTGTTATATTTTATAATCTATAAATTTTTTAAAAAACGAGATTTTTAAGTAGTTGTAAACAACTAGCCTTAAATTTAAATGATTAAAAGTTTATTATTAAATTAAGACATTTTCTTGAATAATTAAAATATAAGTAAGAAAAGAAGGGGTATAATCTTTTTGACTACGACAAAGGATAAGAGGAAGAGAGAAGAAGGTAAAGATGGAGAGTATTTAATAACATATACTAGACATCTAGAAAAAAGACTTCGAAACTTGGAGACTGAAAAACAATTATTAGATGCTGAAAGACTAAGACTAGAACAAGAATTACATAGTTTAAGAAATGAGATTGATAGATTAAGAGAACCACCTTTGGTTTCTGCTACGATAATAGATTTCTTAGATGATAAAGGAAGAGCGATTGTAAAAAGTTCAACTGGACCTAGTTTTGTGGTGAATGCTAGCCGAAAAGTAAAGAATGAAAAATTATCTCCAGGGATGAGAGTTGCCTTAAATCAAAGAACATTCGCAATTATGGAGGTATTGCCAACCAAATTAGATCCTTTTGTTAAAGGTATGGAAGTAATCGATTCTATTCCAGATATTTCATATGATGATGTTGGAGGTCTTGAAGATCAAATGCAAGAAGTTAGAGAAACTGTAGAACTCCCTCTAAAAAAACCACACTTATTTACGAAAATTGGAATTGAACCCCCTAAAGGAGTTTTGCTTTTTGGCCCTCCAGGTACGGGAAAAACACTATTGGCAAAGGCAGTAGCCCATGAAACAGAAGCTACGTTTATAAGAATTATAGGATCTGAACTAGTTCAAAAATTCATTGGTGAGGGTGCTCGTTTAGTAAGAGAAATATTTAATATGGCGAAAGAGAAAGCCCCTACTATTTTATTTATTGATGAATTAGACGCAATAGGGTCTCAGAGATTAAAAATTGCGACTTCAGGAGATAGAGAAGTTCAAAGAACATTAATGCAATTATTGAGTGAACTAGATGGTTTCGAACAAAGAGGAGATGTTAAAATTATTGGTGCAACAAATAGAATTGATATATTAGATCCCGCATTATTAAGACCTGGAAGATTTGATCGTATGATAGATTTTCCAATCCCAGATGAGAACGCACGAAGGGCGATTTTTAAAATTCATACAAGAAAACTTAGCATTGAAGAAAATATAGATTATAATAAATTAGTAAGTTTAACAGAAGGAGCAACTGGAGCGGATATAAAGGCGATTTGCACAGAAGCTGGAATGTTTGCTATTAGGAAAGACGCAGAAGCAATTGTGCCTAAAGACTTTTATGATGCTATAAATAAAGTAATGAATAAAAATAAAGATAAATGTATAGAATCTCGACTATATTCATAATCCTTTTTTAGATATAATTTTATAATTCACGTTTTTTAAATTAAAAAATAGTTTATTTTATGGAAAGCGAAAAATTATTAGATTTAAGAAAGGTTAAAGGAATCTCTGATTATCAATTTGGAAAAGAAATAACAGATATACTCATAAATGATATCAATAATATTCACATAGAAAGGTCTCCTAATACAAATAAGATCAGATATATTTATGATAGAAACAACTTGATTCTTACTTTAAGACCCACTAATGGTTTCTTTACCTTAACATTAAATTCTGCCAAAAAAATTATTGACAAAGTTCCAACTCCAAAATTACGAGCCATAGTATTAAATGATATTTCTGAGTTCATAAAAAAAGGGAGAAACGTCTTCTGTAAACATGTGGTTGAAATTGATGATAATTTAAGACCTTTAGATGAAATTATAGTAGTTAATCAAAATAATGAGTTATTAGCTATAGGGAAATTAAAACTGCCAGTATCTTTTGTTAAATCTTTTTCAAGTGGAATTGCTATTAAGATTCGAAAGGGAATTTATAAATCAAAAATTTAAAATTATATTTTGTTTATTAGTATATATAAAATCGTTTTGAGAGTGAATAATTTGGTGAAACTTCCAAAAGAAATGCAAGATAAAGTAAAAAGTAAACCAACGCGACCTTCATCAGTTGTAAAACGGGAAGGTTCTCAGTTTGGAAGTAGACAGATGCGTAGAAGAATGCAGCAACAAGGAATAGATATGGATCAGGTAGATGCTACACGAGTAATTATTGAATGTACTGAAAAAACATTAGTATTAGATCAACCAGAAGTTATTCTAATGAAACAGGCAGGTCAAGAAATATACCAAGTAATAGGACAAGCTGAAGAATATACTCCAGATAATTTCACAATTGCTTCTAAAGAACAAGTTGAAGATTTAGAACCAGTGGAGGAATCTGAGATAAAACCTACAATAACAGAAAATGATATCATGTTGGTTGCTGCTCAAGCAAATGTTGATAAAGAAGAAGCAGAATCTGTATTAAAAGAATGTAACGGTGATATTGCAAAAGCTATTTTATATTTAAAAAATAAACCTTAATTATATATTTGAAAAACAATAAAAATTAAGAATTATTCAATTTTTAATATTCAAAAATAATAATTTTCATTTAATTATGTCAAAAGTTAAGAAAAAACGTATTGAACAGTCAATTATTATTTCAGAGTTAGATGTAAAATTTGAAAAAATCATTCAATTTTCTGGATGGATTTTTTTACTTGTTCTTGGAGGTTTCATGGGCGGTTGGGTAATACTAGATTACATTTTAAATATTATTGATTTAAATATAAACGCGATGACATTTACAATAATTATTTTCATGGCAACAAATTCTGCAATTAGTTTTGGAGTTGCTGCTAAAATAAAATATAATCGAGCTAACAAAAAATCATATTTTCATGATTGGTTATTAGGAGAATTTTTATTTTGCATGTTTGCAATTTTTGCAGTAGCAGCATACCAATGGTAATTTTTTCTCTGATTTTTATTGTTAATAAAGAAATTATTTATAGTCTTCTCTTACCGGATTAAAAATATCAATTACTTCTGAATCTTCTAATATAAATGCACCATGTTTCACATTAGAATCAAAAATATAACTATCTCCCTCTCTTGCTATAAAATCCCCATTTTCTGTAAAAAATCTTAATCTACCCTTAATTACATATCCAACCTGATGTTCCTTATGATTATGTAATGGCACTTCTGCGTTTTTTTCAAGGAAGAAGTGGCATAGCATAATATTACCATTGTAAGCTAAGGTTTTTCTATAAATTCCTTCAAAGACTTTTACAGGTTCGACAGAATTCTTACTTACAAGATTTTTTTTCATTTTTCATTTTACTTTATTACTTATTTATCATACTCTAGTTATTTTTTATTTAAATATACTCAATATCAATAAAAATTAAAACTTAAATAAAAAGAATTTTTGAAATATTACATTCTTTTCGACAATATTATAAGAAAGATGTCATTACAGAAGAAATTTTCCTTGATTATCTACAATTTTGAAAAGTTTTTAAATAATTCGTGAATTTAATTGGCCATCCACTAAAAATCAAATAAAGAGTTAATAAATTAAGTTTAAATTGGAAAAATAAATAAATTTTTATATCAAAAGAGGTAAAATATTAACGATAATAAAGAATTAATAATTCTCTTAATTCAGATCACGCCACCGACAAAATTTTATACTTTTAAGAATCGCAGATTATAGTTCTTTATTGTTAAAGATAATTTGAAATTGAAAAAAGAGATGTTAAACATTGGTATTGCTATCAGATCCTAAAACTATAAAAGAAAAAGATGGTGAAAAAATAAAGCGGAATTATTTAACAAAATTATTACCTCAAGTTTTTAGAACTGAAGGTGATGTTGTACCTTTTGATCCAGTTAAAATTGAACACAGCCTTATCAGAGAAACTGGGTTAGACCAAAAGTCTGCTGATAGGATTACTGAACTTGTTGTCAGAAGAATAATTTCTTCAGGGATTAAATTTCTATCAGGTCCGCATATTAGAGAAATTGTTTGCTCAATTTTATCAGAACAACATTTTGAAGAAGAACGTAAAATATACACTAGAATTGGAATGCCATTGATGGATTATGAAGCTATTTTAGAATATGGAGTTGATGAAAATGCAAATCAAGATATGAACCCTGAAAGCATTCATCATTGGGCAGCAAATAGGATCTCTGATGAATACGCATTATTAAGAATTTTAGATTCAGAAGAAGCACACGCTCATCTTTTTGGTGATCTTCATGTTCATATGCTTCGGTATTTCGATTTAAGACCTTTCTGTATAGATGGTAGTACAAAGATTCCTGTAATCAATAGAGAGGGGATATTAGATTATATTAAAGCTAAAAATTTTGATACTTTTTTTGATGGTGAGTCTTGTGTCAATATTTCTAATGATAATTATTATTTTTGTACTCCAAGTGGACTAAAACGATTGAACAACGTATCTCGAAGACAATCAGATCCCGTTATGTATAAGATAATAACTGATAAAGGAAAAGAAATTATCTTAAGTGAAGATCATAGAGTCATGGTTTTTAATAATCACGTTCCTGAAGAAATACCTGTATTTAATTTAGAAAAAGGAGATAGAGTCAAGATTTTAGATTCATCATTTCAACAAAGAAATCTTAATGAAATAAATTTAATTGAATACCTAGAAAAAAAATGTCTATTAGAAGATTTAGATAATATTTATATAAGAAATCTTAGAGAACAGCTTTTATTTAGAAAACATCTATATTCAATTTCATGGGGTGATGTTTTTCAAAAAGCAGAAATATTGGATTATCCTAGAAGTTGGGAATCAGGAAATATTCCTATCCTTCAAGCAATAAATCTAATTAGAGAATATAATCTTGATATGACTAATTTGGAAATAGGTGTTGTAGGTTCTCCATATTTATTACCTGCTATATTACCTATCACGCCTTATCTCATACAATTAGTAGGTTATTTTGTTTCTGAAGGACATTATAATATTTCTGAAGGAAATTACTATAATTTAGCATTAACTAATAATGATCCTAGGATTTTCGAAGACATGAAACTCTGTATTGAAAATTCATTTGATACTTTTATAACACCTAGTGAAATCGAAGGAAAAGCACCGCAATTATTTTTTGGGGGTAAATTAATTTATCTTCTTTTTAGGTATGTATTTGGAATAAAACCTAGAGCTGAAAATAAAAGTTTAGGTGATATTTTTTATAATTTATCAGTAGAGTCACTAAATCATCTTTTAATAGCTATGTTTAGTGGTGATGGTCATATCGTATATCGACCTGAAAAAGCCGATTGTGAAATCACTTACACATCTAAATCAAAATCTCTTATTGACTTTTTAAGTTTCACATTATCATCTCACGATATTCGTCATACAATAAAAAAAGAGGAATATGAATATGAATTTCCTCCATACCAAGGGGAGGGGATAAAATACAGAATTCACATCTACGGGCATAGGAATATAGAACGTTTAAATTCAATAATGGGTTTTGTGCAGCAAGAGAAACAAGATAAATTGGAAAGATTTCTCAGACACCATCAACCAGTTTTCACTGAAACTAATTTACCTTACGAATATATTAAAGAAATAATTCCTGAATCTCCAACACATCCTTACGTTTACGATTTCTCTTTGGAAGGAAATGGAACTTGGGAAGAGAATACGTTTTATGCCGATAATATCTTAATTCATAACTGCCAAGAATGGGACCCACGTATGATTCTAGAGCATGGATTACCTCCAGTAGAGAGTTGGGCACATTGTAGTAAATCAGGACCTGCAGGAAGCTTGCGTGTTGCTGTGACTCATCTCGCTAAGTGGCTTGGAATAATTCAGGGGGAATTCAGCGGAGGACAGGGATATGATTATATAACTACTTTTTTAGCACCATATGCTCATGGTATTTCTGATAGAGAGATTGAACAATCAATGCAGTGCTTGATTTTTGAGACTAATCAAATTTTTGCAGCTAGAGGAGGACAAGTACCATTTACTTCAATCTCTTGTACTCCAACTATACCAGATGGCTTATTAAATATTCCCGCGGTGGGAGTACATGGAAAAATAGCGGGAACATATGGAGATTATAAAGATGAATGTCTCAAACTTTTTGATGCTTTAACTAATGTCTATATTCAAGGTGATCATAATGGAAAACTTTTTGCATTTCCAAAACATGAGATCAAGATTAAAAAAGAATGGTTGGAAGAATTTGAACCATCTTATTTAAAAGTAATGGAAGAAGTCGCTACCATGGGAACTCCGTATTTCCTTAATATGTGTCCAGATTGGATGCCAGATGAAATCCACAGTCAATGTTGTAGAAAATTTTTAAGTGGAGATCAAATTATAAGCCAATGTATTGTAGATCCTGAAAAAAGGAAAAATGCTAGCATATGGGAAAATTATGTTACCATTGGCTCACTTCAAAGCGTTAGTCTAAATCTTCCTCGGTATGCATATATATCCAACAATGAAGACGATTACATTAGGATTTTAGGTGAAAAAATGGAGCTTTCAGCTAGAATACTAAAGAAAAAATGGGATTTAATGGAAAGGCGTTTAAAAACAGGGCATCTACCCTTATGTAGTGGCAAAATTAATGGTAATCCAATTTTTAAATTGCGAGAGCAAAATCTTTCAATAGGTTTTACTGGCTTGAATGAAACCGTAAAAAGCATGACCGGCTTTGAATTGCAT
This sequence comes from Promethearchaeota archaeon, assembly GCA_016840085.1. Taxonomy (GTDB): domain Archaea; phylum Asgardarchaeota; class Lokiarchaeia; order Sigyniarchaeales; family SOKP01; genus Loki-b32. Next base: position 16,785 of record JAEOTA010000086.1, on the reverse strand, counting down.
GAACGTGATACGGCATATAACCTTGGTAAAAAAATATTAGAATATATGGTTGCTAAGTGTAATACCATGACAGAAAGAGATGGCATTTCCTATTCACTTTGGGAACAGCCGTCTGAATCATCAAGTAATCGTTTTGCAAAATTAGATTTAAAACATTTCCCTGGAAAAGCAATTCCTCAATCAAATGGAGTTTCTGCGTATTATACAAATTCAGATCATTTTCGGTATGATGCGGATGTACCGTTATCTGAAAGAATTCGAAAACAGGGAGATTTTCATCCTATTGTAAATGGAGGAGTAATTACACATATTTGGTTAGGGGAACAAAAACCGGATATTCATGCTCTTTGGGAACTCACAAAAAATATTTGTCTTAATACAAATACAGCATATTTTGCATATACTACAGATTTTATATATTGTCCGTCCTGTCGTAAGATGTATCGAGGAAGTCAATTTACATGTCCTCAATGTTATTCTGAAGATGTGAAAGTATATTCCAGAGTTACGGGATATTACAGTGAAGTAAATAGATATAATTTAGGAAAAAGAGCGGAGTGGGAAGCAAGAAAACGAGAAAATTTATTTAAATAATTTTTGTAGAAAGGAATAATTATTGAGAAAATATACTTTTTATGTTTCAATTAATTTAACCTATTTAAGTGTAAAATGATAATTGTTAATGATATACTTTGATTTCTCTATATATTCAAGTAAATACATAATATTAAAGAAGAAATGATCTTCATCACTGATTTTTTATTTATAAATATTTACTATTACTTAATCTAATTTATATAATAGAAAAAGGATCTTAATTACTGTAGAAAAAAAGACATATAATCTTTAACTAAGGAAATATTAAAAATGAGGATTGAAAAAAAATTAATTCTTTTTACTGGACAATCTGGAATACAAGTTAAAAAATGTCTTAAAAGAATTAATGAAGCATTAGAAAATCCTTATAATACTATCTCAGTAGAGGAAACTATGTCTGAAATATCTGGTAGAAATTTCAGAAAGGAAATACTAAAAGAGAAATTACCATATCAGTATGAATTATGGTTTAATGCTTTCAAAGATATATTGAAAAAAATAGAAAATGATGGCGATAATGAGAGTTTTATCAATTTACATAGCATATTTTATCATCAAGACAAGCGTGAGTATGTATCAGTAATTTCTTCCATCTTCCTGTTAAATTCAGAAAATTTCATCTTTTTTATCATTTCTAAAGAAATCTTAGAACTTTTTGAAAGAAAGTTCAATATCTTTGGATGTATGCATTATTTTTAATAAATTTCATTTTTACTTTTCTATTTTTTAAATATTATCTTACATTATACAAAATATGATTAAAGAGAATTTACTTAAAGAAGTTCAAGAAATCGTAGACAATTGGATACATAGTCACGGGGGGTATTGGCCTCCATTATCAATAATTTGCGCTATTATGGAAGAATTAGGAGAAGTTGCAAGAGAAGTAAATTCTCTTGAAGGATATAAACCGAAAAAATCCAATAATTTAGATTCTAATTTAGGAGAAGAATTAGCAGATCTTCTTTTTTCTATCGTATGCGTTGCTAATCATTATAAAATTGATTTAGGAAAAGAATTTAATATAATAATTGATAAGTATTCAAATAGAGATTCAAAACGATTTTTTTAATTTAGGATAGTTCTAAAGTAATTTTTCTCACTAATAGTACAATTTTATTTGTAATTTATAAAATTTTAATTGTTTAAATTTTTCTATTTTATGAAGTAATAAGAAAGTATCACTGATTTATTAATATAACTATGTTAAAAGAAGGATTAGAAAAACAAGAAATACTGAAAATTCTCAATGAAAAATTAAAAAGTGATTATTCATATAAATCAGGCTCAATACTGGGTTCCATGTGTACTGAACCTTTAGCTATTGCAGTCGAAATCTATATGAAATATGTTGCTAAGAATCTTGGAGATCCAGGTTTATTTTTAGGGACCGCTGACTTAGAAGAAGAATTAGTTACTGAAATTGGTGATCTTTTTAGTGGAAAAAAGATAATAGGGACTTTCACTACGGGTGGTTCAGAAGCAAACTTGATAGCTATGAGGATTGCTAAAAAATTAAGACCCGATATTTCTTTTCCAGAAGTTGTTGTACCCTGTTCGGCACATGTATCTTTTGATAAAGCAGCTGATTTACTTGGAATTAAACTTAGAAAAGCAAAATTAAATGATAATTTTGAATTAGATCTTAATCATTTTAATTCACTAATAAATAATAATACTTGTGGTGTTGTAGGAATTGCAGGAACTACTTCTTTAGGTTTGATAGATCCAATAGAAGATATTGGAAGAATAATTGAGAATAAAGATATATTTTTTCATATCGATGCTGCATTTGGAGGATTTATTTTACCCTTTCTAAAAAATTTAAACCTCCCAAGCCCTCTCTGGGATTTTTCAGTCAAATTTGTTGATTCAATCACAGCAGATCCTCATAAGATGGGAATGGGAGTAATTCCTACTGGCGGAATTTTTTTAAGAGATAAATCAATTTTGCAAAAAACAGGATTTGAAATTCCTTATTTAGCTGGTGGAAATTTCAAACATCTTCATATTGTTGGGACAAGATCAGGTGGAACAGTTATTGCATTTTGGGCAATTCTAAAGTCTTTAGGCATAAATGGATTTAATAAAATTGTTGAAAAATGTATGAACAATACCAATTATTTGGTAAAAAGAATTGGTGAGATTAAAGGTATTAAATTAGCAACCAATCCAATTATGAATGTCGTAGGTATTACTACTGAAAATGGACGGAGTATATGTAAAATTGATGAAGAATTAAGAAAGAAGAATTGGATGCTAGGAAAATTCGAAGAATTCAATCTAATTCGAGTTGTGGTGATGCCCCATGTTCAAAAAAACCATTTGATTAGTTTCATTGAAGATTTAGAGAGTATTCTTAAAAAATAAAAAATTACTTAAAAAATTTCTCTTATATTTTTAGAATTCTATATTATCTAAAGGCTCGCATAAATCGAATTAATTTGCCATATTATATCCTCCTTAATTTTTATTTCTCACTGTTAATTCTTAAAATTTCTTATTTAACTCTTAAAAAATTTCCTTTTAATATGAGGATTCAGATAAGGAATTTTCTTAAAATTAAACTCCTAAAATTTATATAAAAATATATTTAAAACAAATTATTATTTAATATTTAGTAAATAATAACTTGGGAGTTAAAAATCAAAACTATTTTTTAATACAATGGGGAAAGAAAAAAAGTCGCTAGGAATAAAAACAACACGATATTTCACAAAAAATTGTTCTAAGTGTGGTTTTGAATACCCCAATTGGTTTACTAATTGTCCAAAATGTGGAGCAGCTTGGGATGAATTAGCGGCACAAACATTCGTAGCGCCTAAAGAAACCCATAAGAAAACAATTAAAATTGTAGTTAAAATTACAGAAGAAGACTTTAATAAAACTACTAAAAATGTAAATTTAATTTTTAGTGCTGATAAGGGAAAATCATGGTATCAAATGAAGATGGATAAGAAAATAGATTATTATATTGTTGAAATTGCTGAAATTCCTATCGGATCTGTTATAATTTATTATATTGAAGTCTATTTGGAAGATGGAGAAAGGGTCATAGAGAATAACGATAATAAATACTACTATTATAAGGTCGGGATTACAGTTGAAGAAGCTGAAGAAAAACCTTCAGAAACAGAAAGGAAGAGGATCGAAGAAGAAATTAAAAAATCACCGATAAAACCCCTAAAATATTATAAAGAACCAAAAGAACCGAAATCTTATGTAACAAAAAAGATGATTGAGCAATCTACTAAAATTCCTGAAGAAATTATTCAATCTTCACAAATACTCGATGCTGAAACTCCGTTATCAAATAATATTACAATTTTTGGGAAACCACAAACTAAAATCGATCCTGAATTAAAGATTTGCTCTCATTGTAATTCAAAAATTAAAAAAATGTGGAGCATATGTCCTATTTGTGGGAAATCCCTGTAATATCAATCTCTATTTTTAATTAAAAATCCATTATCTTTAGATTTAATTAATTAAAATTTTTTTATAAAATCTTAAAATTAGATTTAAGCTAATTATAATTTATTACCACATTTATTACAAAATGCATAATCAGCAGATAATATTGCACCACATTGTTTACATACTATTATCTCTTTTTTTGAAGGTTCTTGTTGGGTTTTTTGAACTGATGGGGGAGATTGAATTGGAGTAAAACCACTAGCTTGACTTTCTAGGTCAGTGACATTAGGTATTATTCTCAATTTACTAGGTTCTTGAATTTCTGATTCTTCCTCTGCTGAAAATGGAACAAATGGAGAAGTAGAGGTTTCATCAGATTTCTGAGTTAAAGCTTGAAAAAGAGTAGAGGGCTCAGATATTTCAGCTTGAGCTGTACGGATATGCTCTGAAATTGGGGGTTTGGTCCCAATATGATCTAATTTTTCCTTCTTTTCTTTCTTTGGCTTCTCTTTCTTTTCTTTCTTAGCTTTTTTCATATCATCAATTAATTTTTGCTGCTTTTCTTTTTCTTCCTGAATTCTTTTCTCTTTTTCTTCTTTTTTTTTCTGTTTTTCAATTTTTTTTATCTCTTTCTTAGATAAAATAGGTTCAGGCATATAATCCACTAACGATTGAGATTTTAACTCATTATTATCTTGCTCTACAAGAAAAGGAGCAGTTTTTTCAGAAGATCTCTCTATTGAGGTTATATCCTGAGTAGGTTGAAATTCTTTAGGTGCAGGTGCTGGAACAGGAATATTTGATGTGAATGGAGCAGCTTTTGGTTTATATGTTTCACCACTAGTGGCTGCTTGGAAAGAAGCGAAACTAGATGTTGGTTCTTCTTTTAGTTTTTCTTCAACTAATATTTCTTCTGGAGTTTTGAATTCAAATTCAGTTGGTGTTTTTGCCGCTTCCCTTATCGGTTCTGGAATAGGGATTTCCGGTTCAAATTCAGGTTCAAATGTAGACTTAGATTCGGTAGATTTCAGTGAAGGCGGTTCTGGAACTGGCGGAGCAATATATTCAAATTCTGGTTCTGGTTCTAATCTACTTTTAGGTTGTTGTCCTTCACTATCCATAGGCTCAGGAACGGGGGGAGCAGAATAATCGAGTTCAGATTGTATTTGAGGTGTCGATGGTACAGAAGTTGCAGAAGCCGTGATAGGGACATGACCAGGTTGATAAACAACACCGCTCGATATCAGCTGATCTGGAACTCCTGAACCTATCATTAAGCAAGCAAGAATATAAAAACAATCACCAACACCTTCACCAGTTTTAGCTGAAGTTTCCATATAATATAAATTAAAATTATTAGTAAAATTATTGATTTCCTCTAAAGAGATAGCTCTTTGATCAATTAAATCACTTTTATTCCCTACAAGTAAGAGTGGAATCTCAGTTTTCACATTAGCTCTAACTTCTTCTATCCATCCAGGTAAATGTTCAAAACTTGCTGAATTTGTTAAGTCAAAAATTAATAATGCTCCTAAGGATCCCCTATAATACATTGGTCTTATCGAACTGAAACGTTCTTGACCTCCAGTATCCCATATCTGCAACTTTGCACGTATAGGCCCTTCATCTGTATCAATTGTAATTGTTTTTACATGGAAATCAACTCCGATAGTCATTTTGTAGTCTTCAGTAAAGAACCCTTTTGAAAATCGTAAAGTTAACGCTGTCTTTCCAACCCCTCCATCTCCTACAACAATCGATTTGAAAAGGTAATCATACTCTTCAGCCATTACAAGTTCACTGTTTATAAATTAGATTAAAATATTTATGAAATTTTTCTAAAAAGTTAAATCTTTTTTATATTATTACTATAAATACAAATTTATAATTTTATTTATATACTTTAAACGATATTCCGTGATTTTGCTAATAACTAATTAAGATATCTTCATATTATTTCCTTTTAAAATTTATGAGAAAGTTTTACCTTAATATTAAGACAAAGAAATAAAGAGTTCAAAAATTCCTAATTACTACTCCTTTGATTTCTAATTTAATTATTTCTTTTATAATAAGGTTTTTTATTTAAGGTTCATATATTTTTTTACAAGTTTTAATTCAAGGTTATTTTCGATGGTGAAGCCCAAAGATATTGATTTTTATTCATTAGGTTTCAATTTTATTGAAACTAAGACAATGTTTGTGTCTGATTATAAGGATGGTAAATGGGATAAGGGTAAATTAGTACCCTTTGGTAATTTTGAAATATCACCAGCCTCATGTGTTCTAAATTATGGGCAAGGGATATTTGAAGGAATGAAAGCCTTAAAAGCAAAAAATGGAGAAATTACGTTATTTCGACCAGAAGAAAATGGAAAAAGATTTAATTTCAGTGCTAAGAGGATGCTGATGCCAGAGTATAGTCTAAATAAATTCTTAGATGCTGTTAAGAAAGTTGTTAAAGCTAATGAAGATTATATTCCTCCTTATGATAGTGGGGGTGCTCTATATATACGGCCTATATTATTTGGTTACGGTCCAATTTTAGGAGTAGCTTCAACAGATGAATTTAAATTAATTATATATACAGTACCCGTTGGACCTTATTTTCCTGAAGGATTTAAGGGAATTGATTTAGAAATTTCAAAAAGGTATACAAGAGCAGCCCCAGGAGGAACTGGGTCAGCTAAAACAATATGTAATTATGCTGGTACAATGTTACCTGCAAAAGAGACAAAAGAGCGAGGATATGCCCAGATTTTATATTTGGATGCTGTTATGATGGAATTTATCGAAGAAGTTGGAACTGCAAATTTTTTTGGAATAATAAATAATAAACTCGCAACTCCAAGAAAAACTGGAACAATTCTCGAAGGAATAACAAGAGAATCCATTTTAGTACTTGCTTCAAAAAAACTTGGCTTAGAAATTGAAGAAAGAGATATCTCATATGAAGAATTATTTGAGGATAGCTGCACTGAAGCTTTTTGTACAGGAACTGCAGCTGTTATAACGCCTATTGCTTCAGTTACTTTAGAAGGAAAACAAAGAGTGTTCAATAAAAGAGAACCTGGAGAGACAACAAAGAAAATGTATGAAATTTTAACGAGTATTCAACGTTTAGATATTAAAGATGAATTTGGATGGATTGTTAAAGTTTGAAAATAATTAATATTTTCATCCCAACATTAATTTGAGAGTTTCTCTATAAACTCATCAAACGCTTTTTTAACATTATATCCTGTCTTCGATGAGATCCTCAGATAACCAATAATATTATTATATTTTTTTGTTAATTCTAACACATAATAATCATAATATTTATGGTTATCAGGATTAATTTGATCACTTTTATTGCCTAATATAAATGCTGGAATATTTCCATAATTACTTAACTTATTTATCCATTCTTCGACATTTTCAAGTGTTTTGAACCTCGATAAATCAAATAATACAAATGCAGCGAGTGAACCATCAACAAAATCAGAAAGTAATCGTTTAAATTGGTTTTGGCCAGCAAAATCCCACATTACAAAATTATATTCACATCCGTTTATTTGAATATTTTTTGAGAAAAAATCAACTCCTTTCGTCAATTCACTATTCACATCGAATTTATCATGGATTAATCGATTAAGAAATGAGGTTTTACCCACTCCTCCATCTCCAGAGACAATGATTTTTACTGTTCTTTTCATATCAATATAAACTATTTTGGTTAGAATTTAAAAAACTACAATAAAATTTAATTTCCGTAATAATAGAACAAAAAAAACTTTGAGTAATAGGATTCTAATTATTTTACTTAAACGTAAAATTGACCTCTTAAGTGAATATTTGAAGTATTTAACCAATTAAATATTCCAGATTTAAAATTACTTTAAGATTCTTCCTTAGGCAATAAATCTGGATATATTGGTTCAAATTTTTGAGTAAAAAGTTTATGATTCATCCATTGCTTATCTTTAGAATTCCATATGAGATTCTTTAAAGGGTTATACTCTTTCAAAAAGTCTAAACTGCCATAAATTGACTTTACTAGTTGATAACCATCAATTAAATCATTTAAAATTAAGTAATCTTTAATCTCTAAATATTCAAATAATAAATCGAATAACCGCATAAATTCATGAAGCTCAAATTTTGGCAAGTAGAGTTTAATCATCAATCCATTTTCGAACTTGACTTCTTCAGGAAAGCCATAAATAAAATATTCACCCTCAATTTCATAAACAAATCCATAATTAAAAAAGCTAAAGATTTTTATAAGAGTTTTATTTAAATCTGGTTTTACATTTGGCAAAATTATGTGTATTTTGTTATGAAGATCCAAGTTCTTTAAAGATAAATATGGAAAGATTAAGTTTTGCTTCATTAAGCTTGTAATATGATTTACAATTGAATATTTTGTTGTTGCTAGATATGACTTTATGTCAATTGACTTCCAGTTGTATATTTGCGTTAATGATTTGTATTCAGGAGATTCTGGTCCAAAATAGGAAGAAACTGGTTTACTCGATAAATTGAATTCTTTAATTTTGGGGATTTGAATATTATAATTAGGATTAAAAAGTATATTTTGCATGTATTTTTTAAATCTATTTTTATCATATTCCCAACCTTCCAGGCTAAGATTATAATTAAAATGACAAATCTGATAAACTTTCTTAATGAAAAATACACAGTATTCACGGATAACTTTTTTTGATTTTGTTAACCAATTCAGATATTTAAGATTGGGTTTATTATAGGGCATAACATAATTTATAAAAAGAGAATTTGAATCATCAATACAAGCATCGAATTTTACTTTTTGAAAAGTGTTCATTAAGAGAAGTTTAAAATCAAGTTTATTCATATCAGTTGAATAAAGATAAAAGAAGTATTGACCAAATCCCAATCTCTGAAATGCAGGTATAAATTTTATCGATTTGATATAATTTTTAAAATAATATTCTCGTTTAATTCCTGAAAATTCTTTTGTATCTAATAAAGATTTTTCAAGTCTTAAATGAAAGTCTAGTAATTTATTAAGTGGAGTTATGGTGAAATCTTTATTTTCTCTTGAAATACGAATATTTGCCTTTTTAACAAGATTCAACAGATTTCTTTCATGAGCCCAAAATTTTTCTTTTTGTTTATATCCCTTTTCTTGAAGTACATCAAATTGTTTACCAAAAACATTTTGTACATATAAAAAAAATTGCTCAAAAAGATCTTTTGTATAAAAAAATTGATTTATACCAAAATCATAAAAATTCTTGCTAGATAGTGCTGTTGTATAACCGCTCCATATGTAATTTTTCCCAAATATAATATTTTTATTAAAATAATTATAGAATGTTGAATAAAGATCTTTTTTTTCTTTAATTATCAAATCTGGAATGAAAAATTCTATATAAAGAATTTTTTTATTTGAAATAATGTCTTTGGAATGCACTATTAACACTTTAGGAAAAAAAATTATTAATTCTTCTAGAAATTTACGGTTTTCTTCACTGTCATCCAAGAGTAGTTCAAAAAAATCTTTTCGAAATATGCTGGTGTCGATTGTATTAATAAGATTTGGTTGAATAATCGGAGGTTGATGATTTAAGAACCTTTCAAATATTTCATCAATTTCTTGACTGGTAATCTTGTAGAGTTTATATTTTTTATAAATTTTTTTAAATTTTTCATCTTTTTTTTCATAAATTGTATCTACTAAACACTCATCCTTTACAATTTCTTGTATTGCATTTAAGTCAAACAATTTCAAGTTATAACAAGAATTAAAGATTTCATAAAACTTCCTAAATTTTTCACGAATTTCGTAAATTTTTCTTTTAGATTTCATGAATAAAGGAATAAGTTCTTTATAAACAAACTTTTTTATCGATTTATTTTTTAAAAGATTATTTTCTTCAATTAAGTTAGAGATTTTTCGATTATTTATTAGATCTTGAAGTTGAGAGAAATTAGATTTCTCTAAATAATTTGAATATTTGTTGTTCAAAATATTCATTATTTTTAAAATATCCTCAAGTATTGATTTGATAGAAAAGAATCCGAAATTTTTATTCTCTTCTATTAATTGTAATAACTCATTTTTTAATGCTATTGATGAATGAAATAATTTCAATGTGTTTTTCAGGTTTTTAATAATGGAGCGATGCGTTATAATAGTATTAAGTAAATCAGACTTTAAAATGTGTAATGTTTCTTCTCTTCTTTCAAATCCTAATCCACTTGCTGAGAAATTTTGTATTCTATCAAGTATGAGAAAATCAAGAGGAGATAGATCTGTTTGATACAAATTATCCCCATAATTCATATTAAATCCAATTTCATATTTCTTGTCATATTGGCGATGATTAGGATTTAATAATCTTTGCTTCTGTGAATATGTTCTAAAATAATTAAGGTTTAAACTATAACTATGAAAATTATAATTCAAATATAGAATTTTAATGATGAATCCATTGTGTTTTAGTCTTTTAATAAATCTTTTAAAATCCTCAAAATATATATTAGGAATAATAATAAAACCTGAAAGTTCTAAAGCGAATGTATTAGATGCAATTTTTACCGTAGTGAAAAAGGGAAAATGTTCCATTATCTTGTAGATTTTTGATTTATTCAATATGGGATTGAATTTCATAAATACAATTAATACATGTACATTAAAGGTTTTACGATTTATTTGATAAGAAGGTGCTATGTAACTCTCGTTTTTAACCCAATCCATATTTTTTATAAACTTTCTAAGACTTAAATCTGTTAATAGCTTACCTTTTTCTTTAAATTCTTGAAAGTATCTCTTATAACTAAGAAGGTTCCGATAATGCTTTACATTATAAAATATATCTATAAGACATCGAATTGTTTCAGTGAGTTCATCATTAATCATTGATTTCAATATATATTCCCAAAATTCATCATAAAACAAATTGTGAATATCCTCTGATCTATCTTTAATTAAAGAAGCACGTTCTCTTAGGTATTTAAAGAAAAATTGAGTCGCAGTGTATGATTTTCTGCTTTCTTGAATTTTAAAGAAATAATCTAAACGATCAAAATCACTCAACCGATCAAATCCTAAGGATAAAGAGTCATTTTGTTCAAGATTTTCTCTAATAAGCGATCTCCATTGATTTATAATTTTTTGTTTGGAAAGATCACTCATTAATATCTGATTGATTACTAATTGTACTGATTCATAATGTTTTAACTCAATTGGGATAAATAAGTTATAAATTTCTCTAAGTAAAATGAACGGTAAGAATTTTGTATATTCTTCATATATTAAGATTATTAAAATATCATTTTGAGTGGATCTATCAACTCCAATATTGAAAATTCCCTCCTCTTCTTCATCTTTTATGTATTTACTTTTTATAATTTGTATTTTAAAATTTTTAATACATGGTTCCAAATCTAAATAATCTTTGATATTGTTAAAAAGAATTTCAACTATTTCCTCCAAATTCTTTTGGAGATCTTCCTCTGAAATATTTCCTATAAGATTGAAATCAGGCTTATTTATCATTACTATATTAATTTTGTTTGAAAATATTATTTTATTTTTATTTTTTGTATAATTTTCAATTATACTTAGGAGTTTTTTTTATTTTTTGGGGACTTTATATAAGTATATACAGAAAAAATTATATGTTCCGCAATGGTGATGGGGGAATCCCTTAACTCATATGTTCTTCAAAAGAGCATATCCTATTTCTTTCTTTTTTTATTTTCTTTATGTTAAAACTAATCTTATAAAAGATATACATATTTTCATAATAAATTTTTTCTTGTTGGAAGTTTAAATAACTGCTTCTAGATAATACTAACAAAAACATTTAAATAATAATAATAAAAATGCGAGTTTCCAAATTGCATATATATTACAATACTCTACACAAATACTTAAGGCAATTCTCGAAACGAATTAATCTAATAAATTTCATCTTTCGCTTTTTGCAATTTTTTGTGAATCGCCCTAAAGAAAGATCTATGAATCTTCTTGCTAAAGCGATATATGATTATTGGAAAGGAAATAACGAAGTAAAATTATACATTCATCAAAATTGTTTGTTTCCATTGTTCAGTAATTTTAAATCAGAAGTAGAAGGAGTAAAACAAATACGGTTCAACGGAATCAAATTTAATGTTGATCTTAGTAGATATTTTAGAGGCTTCAATGAATTGGATTATGTTGAAAAAAAATTAATTAATTTGGCTAATGGAGAGATCTTAGATATTGGATGCAGTACTGGATATTATATGAAAGAACTCAGTAAGAGAGGAAATGTATTTGGTATAGACATCTCAAAAGACATTGTGAATATTGCTCATGAACAAGATATATCAAATTGTTATGTGGGAGATATTTTTAGAGTGAAATGGGAGAAAAAATTTGATACAATTACATTAATAGAGTGTGATCTAGGAATTGCTGGTAGTATCTATGGTTTGAAAAGATTTCTTAAGAAAATGTATGCAATGCTTAACAAAGGAGGACAAATACTAACCGTAATGGAACATGTCCAAACTTTAAAATATTGGCATATTGTTTTCACTTTTGAATATAAGGGATGTTTCAGCGCTCCATTCAGATGGGTTTGTTTGAATCTTCCTTACTTTTTTAATTTATGCAGAAAAATAGGATTCAAACCCTCTTTAATTGAGAATGAAAATAGTAACGCTAATCCTTTATTCCTTGTGAGACTTTTTAAAAAAAATCGTTAAAATTAACTAACTCATATCTTTTTAACTCAACATGGAAGAATAAATTGTAAATCTCTCTAAGTAAAATGAAAGGAAAGAATTACTACAGTTCGAAGTGTACACCATTATGGAAGGGAAAAACCGCCAAAAAATTCAGATGGTTTTATTTTAACATTAATTATTTACCAAAGTTTTGACATAAACTTAATTTTAAATTAGATATACTTGATTAAGATGACGATGAAAGTAGAAAAATGTATTTGGTTAGACTATTGCACAATAACTCTTAGACAAAGAAGATAGACACCAAATCAATACCTTTTCCAGATTAGGAATTTACATAATAAGTAAAAATCATGATGTTTTTAAGATTATAAATCAATTAAGAGATAAAACCTTGAGTATAATGAAGTTCTTTTTAATTTTCTTAGGGTGTAGCTTTTTATCGTTTCTTGTTAATATCCTTTTCTATATATGCAAGAAAAAAGGATATAAATTGATTAAAACAAGAATGTTGATTTATTTTATTTTTGTAATTTCTACAATATTTCTCATATTAAATTTACCCTTTTTTATTTCTAATGATTCATATCTGTTTTTGGATATCAATAATGAAGTTCTTATTCCTACGGTTATTTATAATTTTTCAAATTTATTCTATTTGAGCTCACTCATTATCTATATAATAACTTTTTTTCAAAATGATGAATGTATAATAAACCTTGAAGGGCCTTCACATGTGAATTCTAAAAGAGGTAATATTTTTATAGGTAGAATTTTAAAAGGGAGAGCTATTAAACAGCGATTTAAATTATCGATAACGGATTTAGAAAAGCATATGTTCATTTGTGGAGCAACAGGTACGGGTAAAAGCAATTTTCTCCAGAACTTTTTAATAAATTTTAAGAAGATCTTTAAAATCCCATTTTTTTTAGTCGAATTTAAAGGAGAATATCACTTTTTACAGAAAAGAATTGATGATGTATTGATTTTTTGGCCAGGTGAGAATTTTTCAATCAATATATTTGATCCTAAAGGAACTAATCCTATCATTCATGCTGAGAGAATTTTTGATATCTTAAAGAGTGGGAAGTTTTTAGACGAGACAAGTGAGTTTAGCCCCCAGATGGAAAAAGTCTTGGTTGATATATTAACTTTAGTGTGTAGAAATAAGCAATTTCAAAGTTGGAATGGATTTGCACATATCTGTGAAGAGTATCTTCATGAAAATAAAGATGAAATTCCAATGTTGAATCAAACGCTAATAAGTATTAAAAATCGAATCAGGAGATTCTCAAAAGGTCCATTAAAAGTCCTATTTAGGATAAACACCAAAATCGACATAATAGAGATATTTAAAAAAAACATTATATTGGATTTAAGCTCAATTATCAGATTAGGGGGAGAAAAAGAGGATGCCTTTTTCTTCTTAAATATGATCCTAAAATATTTATGGGATCAAAATCTAACTAAAGACCCTAACAATTTTAAGGGTATTAACCACCTTACTATAATTGAGGATGCTCAATATTTTGCGCCTCAAGATTTGAGGAAAAAGAGCAAATTAACCACTTATTTAGAGGATATTGCTTTATTGCAGAGAGGTACAGGTGAATGTTTAATTACTCTCGCTACTCGTCCAGATATAAGTAAGGATATTTTAGCTAACAATGGAATTGTGTTAACTTTTAAAAATCATATTGAAAAAGAGATCATGTGTGAATTATTAAATCTTGATAATGAACATAAAAATTATCTTTCAGTTTTAGAAGAGGGGCAATGTATTATTAGAATTAATTCAATTAAGGAACCTTTTTTATTAAAAATTCCACATATTAAGCATGAATCATTGTCTATTACCGAAATATATAATAACAATAAAAAGGTATTACAAAAAAAGAAAAATAATAAATCTGAATCAAATTCAAAATTTAATATTAAGAGAACATTAAATTGCTTCAGTAAATTTATAAAAAAAAAAATTAAGGACAAGTTTTCATCACGTATAAATTCAGTTAAGAAAAAGGATAATAATTCTTCTCTTCCAAATCAAAGTCTATTAAATAGAATAACAGAACAAGAAAATAATTTTAATTTAGAACAAAGAGCTTATGAAAATCTAAAAACCTACATTAATAAACTCCATAAATTGGAAAAGAAAAAAGATTAAATTTTAGGAGATCAAAATTAAATATAGAGATGACATTAGTTATTGGAATTGTTGGAAAACCCAGCAGTGGAAAGACAACTTTTTTAAATGCTTCGTGTTTAACAAGTGCTAAGGTTAGCGAACTGCCTTTTACTACAATTGATCCTAATAAAGGAGTCGCTTATATAAAATCTAATTGTGTTTGTAAAGCATTAAATGTTAAAGATAACCCAAGAAACTCTATATGCATAGACGGATTTCGTTTTATACCCATAAATTTGTTAGATGTTGCTGGTTTAGTTCCAGATGCTCATAAGGGGAAAGGTTTGGGGAACAAGTTTTTAAATGATTTAATTAAAGCTGATGTGCTTTTGCATATTGTTGATATTTCTGGATCACTTGATAAATCTGGAAATATTATTGCAATGGGAAAAAATGACCCCTATGAGGATATTTTATTTCTAGAAAATGAAATTAATTTGTGGTTTAAGGATATTATTGAAAGAGAAGATTGGAGTAAATTCACAAAAGGGATATTAACAGAGAAAAGAAAAGTTGTCGATGCTTTATATGACAGGATTTCAGGTATGAAAATTAACAAAAAACAAATAATATTGTCCTTAAAAAATTCAAACTTAGATAGTAAAAATC
The DNA here is from genome assembly GCA_016840085.1 of Promethearchaeota archaeon. Lineage (GTDB taxonomy): Archaea > Asgardarchaeota > Lokiarchaeia > Sigyniarchaeales > SOKP01 > Loki-b32. Next base: position 1,265 of record JAEOTA010000086.1, on the reverse strand, counting down.
CATCAGCTTGGTCAGATCAAGATATACTAACTTTTTCTAAAACATTACGTGAAATTTCAAAACCAATTTTAATAATAGCAAATAAAATTGATAAAGAAAGTAGTGAAGACAACTTTGAGGAATTAAAAAAGAAATATAATGGACCAATTATTCCGTGCAGTGCTTTAGCTGAACACTTTTTAAGACAATTTCACGAAAGAAAGATTATTAATTACATTCCAGGTACTACAGATTTTAAAATAAATGAACAACAGAAAATAGAAAAAAATGAATTAGATATGCTAAAGAAAATAAAGGAAAAAATTTTATTGCCTTATAATGGTACAGGGATTCAAAAAGCCCTAAATTATGCTTCATTTGATATTACTAATCATATATGTGTTTATCCCGTTTCTGATATAAATGCGTATTCAGATAATAGGGGTAATGTCTTACCTGATGTTTTCCTTGTAGAAAAAGGAACTTTACTAAGAGATTTTGTTAGGGATAAGATTCATAGTGAATTAGCTGAAAACTTTATGTTTGGAATTGATGCTAAGACGAAAAAACGTTTAGGAGAGAATTATGAATTAAAACATAAAGATATCATTAAAATAACAACCGCAAAAAAGAAATAAGGATAGTTTTATTCTTGCTTTGACGTTAATAATATATAGATTAAAATTACAATTAACAAAATAATTCCTAAGAATATTAAAATAAAGTTAAACATTTCAATCTCTTCTGATGTAGTCTGGAACAGAGAAAGAACAATTAAAATAAGAAAATAATTTAATCTCATACTAATTATCAAAATTTAATTAAGCATTAAAAAATTTCTCATTTAGTAGAAATTCAAGCAAGATTATTAAATATTGATAAAATTTTTTTTTTATTTTGTAGGGTTAAAACTATTTATAAACTGAAAGTTATTGCTTCTCTGATTAGGTTAAAAAATTTTAATATATTGATATGGACCTGACGGGAATTGAACCCGTGACCTCTTGAATGCAATACTAGCATCAAGCAAATTGCTTGTGATGTGTCAAGCGATCTTCCACTGATCTACAGGCCCTTATAAAAAATCTTATAAAAAAAAGAAATGAAGAAAGTTTATTAAGATCTTCCCTATAAAAATCCTTTTTTCAAAATAATATTGTTAGGAGGTGATCCAGCCGCAGGTTCCCCTACGGCTACCTTGTTACGACTTCTCCCTCCTCGCATACTAGAAACTCGATATGACCAGTCTGACCATACCTCATTTTTAGCACACTCGGATGGAGCGA